>CALJZP010000296.1 GCA_937983545.1 uncultured Azonexus sp. | reverse complement strand
ATCGGGCCGTAGTAGTGGAAACCGAATTCCTCGAACAGCGTGCCGGGGGCGATCATGCCCTTGACGTGCTCTTCGGCGCGGCGGGCCAGTTCGAGCAGCGGCGGTGCGAAGCCAAGCATGTGGCGGCCGGCTTCGCGGGCGACGTTGTAGGTCTTGCTCGAGGTCAGTCGGGTCAGGATGTTGTTCAGCGCGCCGACCGGCGGCGAGATCGACATCTCGTTGTCGTTCAGGATGACCAGCATGTCGGCGTCGGCGACACCAGCGTTGTTCAGCGCCTCGAAGGCCATGCCGGCGGACATGGCGCCGTCGCCGATGATGGCGATGGCCTTGCGGTCCTCGCCCTTGTGCTTGGCGGCCAGGGCCATGCCGAGGGCCGCCGAGATGGAGGTCGACGAGTGGCCGACGCCAAACGTGTCGTAAGGGCTTTCGCAGCGCTTCGGGAAGCCGGCGACACCATGGCGCATGCGCAGCTTGCTCATGCCTTCGCGGCGGCCGGTCAGCACCTTGTGCGGATAGCACTGGTGGCCGACGTCCCATACCAGGCGGTCCTCCGGGGTGTTGAAGACGGCGTGCAGGGCGATGGTCAGCTCGACCGTGCCGAGATTGGAAGACAGGTGGCCGCCGGTCTGGGAGACCGATTCGATCAGGAATTCACGCAATTCGCCGGCCAGTTGCGGCAGTTGCTTGCGTTCTAGGCGACGCAGGTCGGCCGGGGATTGGATGGTGTCGAGCAGCGGATAGCTCATGGGGTCCGTTCAGAATTGCCGGTGGCAGATGAAATCGGCCAACTGGTTCAGGCGGGTTGCGCGGTCGCCGAAGATGGCAAGGGCCTCGCGGGCATCGGCGCGCAGTTCGTCGGCGTAGGCGCGGGCATTTTCCAGGCCAAGCAGGGCAACATAGGTCGGTTTGTCGGCCGCTTCGTCCTTGCCGGCGGTCTTGCCCAGCGTGGCGGTACTTGCCGTGCAATCGAGGATGTCGTCGACGACCTGGAAAAGCAGGCCGGCGCGCTTGGCGAAGCGGTCGAGGTTGCTGCGTTCGTCGGCCGACAACGGCTGGCCGGCGAGGGCGCCGAGCAGTACGGCGGCGCGGATCAGGGCACCGGTCTTCAGTGCGTGCATCAGCTCCAGCTCGGGCTGGGTCAGTGGCTTGCCGACGGAGGCAAGGTCGATGGCCTGGCCGCCGGCCATGCCGCGCGAGCCGCTGGCATGGGCAAGCAGGGCGACCATTTCCAGTTGCTGCTTGGGCTCGCCAATCACCTGGCTGGCCAGCAATTCGAAGGCCAGGGTCTGCAGGCTGTCGCCGACCAGCAGGGCGGTCGGTTCGTCGAATTCGACATGGCAGGTCGGACGCCCGCGGCGTAGCACGTCGTCGTCCATGCAGGGCAGATCGTCGTGTACGAGCGAATAGGCGTGGATCATTTCGACGGCGCAACCGACGACATCGAGCGCTTCCGGCGTGGCGCCGGTCAGCTCCCCGGCGGCGTGGGCGAGTAGCGGGCGGACGCGCTTGCCACCACCGAGCGTGGCATAACGCATCGCTTCGTGCAGGCGAGCCGGAATGCTGTCACTGGCAGGCAGGAAGCGGCCGAGGGCCGTTTCTGCGCGATCCTGGGTGACTGCCATCCATTCGGCGAAAGGCAGGGTGCTCACTGGGCCTCCAGTGTATTACGGTCGACTGACTTGAATTCCCCGTTTTCCAGCACGCGAACCTGTTCCTCGGCATCGGCGAGTTGGGCCTGGCAGTGCTTCATCAGTTCCATGCCACGCTTGTAGGCGGCGATGGAAGCTTCGAGTTCAAGCTTGCCGCCTTCCATGCTGGAGACGATGTCTTCGAGTTCGGCAAGCGCCGTCTCGAATTTCATGTCGGCGATGGGCGTTTGATCCATGTCAGAGGCGTTCTGGGAAACACGCGAAAATACTCTATCCGGGGGCTTCAGGTCAAATGCGGGGCGGGGTAAAATCCTGTTTTTTCAACCCGCTGGAGCGTGGAATGTCTGACGTGGCGACTCTGTCCCGTTTGGCCCCCGCAGTTTCGCAACTGCCGGTGGACTGGTACTTCGATCAATCGATTCATGAGTTGGAGAAAAAACTCATCTTCGATGCCGGTCCCGGCTATGTCGGTCACCAGTTGATGGTGCCGGATGCGGGTAATTACCGTTCCCTCGAATGGAAGGATCACGGCCAGATGCTGCTCAACGGCGGTGCCGAAGGCAAGAATGCCGGCATCTGGCAGATGTCCAACGTCTGTCGCCATCGTCAGGCGATCATGCTGCAGGGGGCCGGAACCCTCAGCGGGCCGATCGTTTGCCCTATTCATCGCTGGACCTACGAACAGGGTGGCGAGCTGATCGGCGCTCCTCATTTTCCGCAGAATCCTTGCCTGAACCTGAACAAGATTCAGCTCGAGAATTGGAACGGCCTGCTGTTCAAGGGGCCGCGTTCGGCCAATCTCGACCTGGCGGGTATGACGGTCGCCCGTGATCTCGATTTCACCGGCTACAAGCTCGATCATGTCGAGATGCACGAGTGCAACTACAACTGGAAGACCTTCATCGAGGTCTATCTGGAGGACTACCATGTCGTGCCCTACCACCCGGGCCTGGGCAATTTCGTCACCTGCGACGATCTGAGCTGGCAGTTCGGCGACTGGTACTCGGTGCAGAAGGTCGGCATCACCTCGCTGATGAAGTCAGGCTCGGCGGTGTACGACAAGTGGCAGAAGGTTGTTCGCGAGTATTACGGCGACCGCGGCGAAACGCCGCCGCAGGGTGCCATCTGGCTGACCTACTACCCGAATATCATGGTCGAGTGGTATCCGCACGTGCTGGTCGTGTCGACGCTGATCCCGCAGGGGCCGGACAAGACGATGAATGTCGTCGAGTTCTACTACCCTGAGGAAATCGTCGATTTCGAACGTGAGTTCATCGAGGCCGAGCGTGCCGCGTACATGGAGACGGCCATCGAGGATGACGACATCGGCGAGCGCATGGATCGTGGCCGCAAGGCGCTGCTGGCCGAAGGGCGCAACGAGGTCGGGCCGTACCAGAGCCCGATGGAGGACGGCATGCAGCACTTCCACGAGTTCTATCGCCGGATCATGCAGAAGGAAATTGAAGCCAGATAAGCGAGGCGCGCTGATTCCGCGCAGCGTCGCAACAGGGCGTCGGGGTAAAATCCGGCGCCCTTTTCATTTTTCGAGTTCCACCGCATGCAATCCCTGTGGATGATCGCCGCCAGCTTCCTGTTCGCCTGCATGGGCGTCTGCGTCAAGCTGGCCGCCGCCACGCATTCGGCGGTCGAGATCACCTTCTGGCGCAGCGCCATTTCGCTGATCCTGATGTATGGCCTGGTGCGCCTGCGTGGCGTGCCGCTCGGGACGCCGCACTGGCGCTGGCAGATTGCCCGCGGGGCTGTCGGTTTCTCGGCACTGTTCTCGTATTTCTATGCCATCACGCTGTTACCCCTGGCGACGGCAGTCACCCTGAACTATACCTCGGCGATTTTCCTTGCCCTCTACCTGGGATTTGCCGGCATGCAGATGCGCAAAGGCATTCTCGGCGCCTTGTTGCTCGGCCTGGTCGGAGTCGCCTTGCTGCTCAAGCCGACATTCCACGCCGATCAACTGATGGGTGGCCTGATCGGCCTGGGTTCGGGCATCCTCGCCGGCATGGCTTATTTCAGCGTACGGGAACTGGGTGCGCGCGGCGAGGCGGAGACGCGCACGGTATTCTATTTTTCGCTGGTGTCGTCGATCGGGAGCGGACTATGGCTGCTTTTCAGCGATGTCCATCCGGTCGATCTGCGCAGTGGCCTTCTCCTTCTCGGGGTTGCCTGTTTCGCGACAGCCGCCCAACTGGCGATGACCCGCGCCTATTCGCGCGGCAAGACGCTGATGTCGGCGGCGCTGGCCTACAGCACGGTGATCTTCTCCAGCCTGTTCGGCATGCTGATCTGGGGCGAGGTCATGGCAGCATCGTCATGGCTGGCGATTGTGCTGATCATCGCTTCCGGCGTGGCCGCGACCCATTTCTCAAGGGCAAATCCGGCGGAGGGCGACTGAAATCGCCCGGCCTGTCGATTACAAATTGGCGATCACTTCGTAGGTGCGCAGTTTTTGCGCGTTTTCCGGGGGTGTGCTGGCCGGTGCCCTCCGGTATTGCTCGTTGCCCAGGCCACTCGCATCGTTGGCCCGCGCTTCATCGCTGAAGCTGACGCGGGAGGACTCCTGGATTTCCGGCAGGTCGACGCGCTGATCCTGCGGTATGCGATCCTGTCTGCCGGCTACTTCGCGCAGCAGGCTGCCGTGACGTAGTACGTTTGCCGACAGCAGGTTGCTCGGGTAGGTCAGCGGAATCATGACATCTCCTTCTCCGGTTCGAGAGTGGGCATGGAGGCGCTGCTCCGGCGCAGCGACAGGGCGACCGAGGTGGCGATGATGCCGGCGACTACGCCTAGCGACAGTAGTACCGGAATCTTGATGACGTCGATGAGCAGCATCTTGGTGCCGATGAACATGAGCACGATGGCCAGCCCGTACTTGAGCAGCGAGAAGCGGTCCGCCATGTCGGCCAGCAGGAAGTACATCGCGCGCAGGCCGAGGATGGCGAAGATGTTGGAGGTCAGGACGATGAACGGGTCAGTCGTGATGGCAAAAATGGCCGGGATCGAATCGACGGCGAAGATCACGTCGGAAAACTCGACGAGCACGAGCACCAGGAAGAGCGGCGTGGCGTAATGGACCAGCGTGCCACCTTCAGGCCGCTTGATGAAGAAACTTTCGCCATGCAATTGGTCGCTTACCTTGATGTGGCGGCGTATCCAGTTGATCAACGGATTGTTCGCCAGATCGGGCTTCTCGTCGGCGAACCACCACATCTTGATACCCGTGATCAGCAGGAAGGCGCCGAAGACGTAGAGCAGCCAGTGGAAATGGGCGATCAGCCAGACACCGGCGAGAATCATCAAGGTGCGCAGGACGATGGCACCGAGGACACCGAAGACCAGCACGCGTTTTTGCAATTCCGGCGGAATCGCGAAGAAACTGAACAGCATCAGCCAGACGAAGACGTTGTCCACGGCCAGCGATTTTTCGATCAGGTAGCCGGTGACGTACTCGAGGGCTTTCTGGTTGGCCAGTTCGCGGCCTGCCGTGCCATCGAGGTAAAGCCACAAGGCGCCGGCGAAAAGCATGGAGATGCTGACCCAGATCAGCGACCAGATCGCGGCTTCGCGCACGCTGACGCGGTGCTGCTTGCTGCCGCCGACAACGAACAGGTCGATGGCGAGCATGACGAGGACGATGGCGAAAAATCCCGCCCACATCCACCATGTACCGATCGATTCCATCGCCAGACTCCTTTCTTCTTTTGCCCCGATGCAACCATTGCAGCGTGGCGAACGTTTTCTCCATTCTGGCCTTCCTGCCGGCGAAAGGTTTCGGAAAAACAAGATCGTCGCTCAGGGCAGGGCGAAGAATCGCCGCCGGGCGATGCCGCCGGATTTTCCGGAAAGGGCCGCAAGCTGGGGCATTCCGGGTTAAACTGGAATTACAAAGACAGCCAGGAGCATAAAAATGATCGTCATCGACCACCAGGCCAACCGTGTCAATGTCTCCGTCTTCGGCGAATTCACGCTGGCCGACTACAAGGAGTTTGAAGAGGTCGTCAATTTCAAGGTCAGGTTCGAGGGACCGGTCGATCTGTATTTCGATCTGACCCAGATGGCCGGGCTGACCCTCGATGTGGCCTGGGAAGAGGTCAAGTTTTCGCGGGCCCACGCCAACGACTTCAAGCGCATCGCCGTGGTTACCGACAGCCAGTGGGTGACTTGGAGCGCCTGGATTTCGCAGACCTTCGTCAATGCCGATGTCGAGGTCTTCGACAACGCCGAGGAGGCGAAGGGCTGGCTGGAGCAGTAAGCGTGAGCTATACGACGCTGGTCGATGTCGCGACCCTGCAGGCGCATCTCGACGACCCGAACTGGCTGGTGATTGACGTTCGGCACCAATTGTCCGACACCGGCTACGGCGATCGCGCCTATGCTGCGGGCCATGTTCCGGGGGCGCTCTTTCTGCATTGCGACCGCGACTTGTCTGGGCCGATGACCGGTTGCAACGGCCGCCATCCCTTGCCCGACGCGCAAAAACTGGCACAGCGATTCGCTGCCATGGGGGTAGGCAGTGCAACGCAGGTTGTGGTCTATGACGATGCCCAGGGCATGATTGCCGGCCGCCTGTGGTGGCTGCTGCGCTGGCTGGGACACGATGCCGTTGCCCTGCTCGATGGCGGGTTGCAGGCCTGGCAGGCGGCGGGCGGCGCGCTGACCGACTGGCTGCCGACGCCGATGCCACGTGTTTTCGCTGCCAGCCCCCGGGATCTGCAGGTGGATGCCGGCTACGTGCAGGAACGCATCGAGACGGCGCACATGCTGCTGGTTGACGCGCGTGGGCCCGATCGTTTCCGTGGCGAGAACGAAACCATCGACCCGGTCGGCGGCCACATTCCCGGTGCCGTGAACCGTTTCTTCAAGGACAACCTGCAGGCCGACGGTCGTTTCAAGCCGGCGGCACAGTTGCGGGCGGAGTGGTTGGCGCTTCTCGCCGGGTCGCCGCCCGACCAGGTGATACACCAGTGTGGTTCGGGCGTATCGGCCTGTCTCAACATCGTGGCCATGGAAATTGCCGGTTTGCCCGGTTCGCGACTCTATGCCGGGTCGTGGAGCGAGTGGTGCGCCGACCCGGGGCGGCCGGTCGCCCGCTGAGCGGGGTCGTGGGGAGGGGCCGGAATGTCGCTGTCACGCCGTATCCTCCGCCAGGTGCTGCTGGTCGCCGGCGGGGCCTCGCTACTCTTCGGCATCCTGTTTCTTGCGCTCTATCGCGACCAGCTGGAGCGTGAGCGGGCGGCAACCTCGGAGCAGGTGAACCGCCTCCTCCGGGTGGCGCTTGTAAACGCCATGCTCAAGCGCGATGTGCCGGGGTTGCGCGACATCGTTCATCAATTGGGGCAGCAGCCCGGCATTGCCGGCGTCATGATCCTGTCTCCGCGCGGCGAGGTGCGCTTCGCGTCGGCGGATGGCCAGCTGGGTCGCACGCTTGCCGAGTTGACCGCGGAAGCCAGGCCGGGTGTGACGGTCAGCCGTTTTGTCGATGGCAATGGGCGGGGCGACGTGCTGCGCTCGGTCAATCCGGTGCCCAACCAGCTACCGTGCATCGGTTGCCATGGGCCGGTCGATCGGCATCCGATCAACGGAATCCTGGTGGTCGACTACGAGGCAAAAACGATTCGCCATGCCGCCTACCGCAGCGCCGCGCTGTTTTCGGCGGCGGGCATCGCCGTGCTCGGCTTGACCCTGTGGTCGGTTTGGCGTTTGTTGCGCCGGCGGGTCATTGCTCCGCTTGGTCGCCTGGATGCGGCAGCCAATGCGCTGGCGGCCGGTAACCTGGCGACACGCGCGCCGGTCGGCGAGGCGGATGAAATAGGCCGATTGGCCGCGAGCTTCAACGGCATGGCGGCGCGTTTGGCCGAGCAGATCGGTCGCTCCGAGAAGCAGCAGCGTTACCTGCAGCAATTGCTCGACGGTTTGCCCGACGGGGTACGCGTCATTCGGCAGCGTGATTTCCGGGTGCTGGCCGCCAATCGCGCCTATTGCCGGCAATTGGGCGTGACTCCGGAACAGGTTCTCGGCACCGCGTGCCATCGCTCCAGTCATGGCCGTGAAGCGCCCTGCGCACCGACCATGGTCATCTGTCCGGTGCATGAATTGCAGCACGACGGACAGGCGGTCAAGTGCCGCCACCATCATCGCGCCGCCGACGGTCGCGAACTGCCGGTCGAGGTGCATGCGGTGCGCCTGCAGCATGAGGGCGAGGCGCTGATCGTCGAATCGATCATCGACCTCTCTCTGGCTGTGCGGCATTCGCAGGAACAGCGCCTCTCCGAACTCGGCCTGCTGGCGGCCGGCATCGCCCACGAAATTCATAATCCGCTCGGTTCGATGCGGCTCGCGGTCGATGGCCTGTTGCGCGGCTTGCGTAACGGACAAGCCGATCCCCAACGTCTGGCCGGCTACCTGGAGATGATGAGTGTCGAGATCGACCGCTGTACCGGCATTACCCAGCGCCTGCTGCTGCTGTCCCGGCTGCCGCAGCAGATTCCGCAGGTCGTCGACCTCAATCTCGCAGTCGGCGATACGGTCAGCCTGCTCGATTTCGATGCCCGCAGCCACGGTATCGTCCAGCATCTCGCCCTCGACGCGGCGCAGCCGCGCGTACTGGCCGATGACAGCGATCTGCGCATGCTGGTGCTCAACCTTGTGCAGAATGCCCACCATGCCATGCCGCGTGGCGGCGAATTGACGGTGCGGACGCTGGGTGGCGAGACGGAAGCAGTGCTCGAGGTGATTGACGGCGGTTGCGGCATCCCCGAGGAGGCGGTCGGCCGCATATTCGATCCGTTCTACAGCCGCCGGGCCGATGGCGAAGGCGGTACCGGCCTCGGGCTGACCATCTGCAAGAGTATCGTCGAGCGCTATGGCGGCCGGATCGACGTGGCAAGCCGGGAGGGCGCGGGGACGACCTTCCGGGTCATACTGCCGGTTGCAAAGGTGGGGGCATGAAAAAACTGATTCTGGTGGTCGACGACGACCGCGTATTCAACCAGTTGCTGGTCGAGCAGATCGGCGACATGGGGCTGGAGGCCGTCGGGGCGGGGAACTGGGCCGAGGCATCACGGATATTGGCCGAGCGCGAGCCGGATCTGGTCTTTCTCGATTTCAAGCTGCCGGATGCCGAAACGCCGCAACTGGTCGAAGCCCTGTCGTCCCAGTTCCCGATCATCGTGCTCACGGGCTACGGGTCGATTCGCAATGCGGTCAGCCTGATCCAGGCGGGCGCCGTCGAATACCTGACCAAGCCGGTCAGCCTCGACGAACTGGAAATCACCATCCGCCGCGAACTGGCGAATGCCGAATTGCGCAGCCGGAACGCCTTCTATCAGCGGCAGTTGGAGTCGCGCCGGCCGGGACCGCTGGTGGGGACGTCGAAGGCGATGGAGGCCTTGCAGCGGATGATCGAAGCCGTCGCGCCGACCGACGCGACGGTCCTGATTCAGGGTGAGTCGGGAACCGGCAAGGAAATGGTGGCGCAGGCGATCCATGAAGGCAGTGTCCGGGCCGGACGGGAAATGGTCACCATCGACGGCGGCACGCTGCAGGAAACCTTGTTCGAATCCGAACTCTTCGGTCACGAGCGCGGCGCCTTCACCGGCGCCGACCGCCAGAAGAAGGGGCTCATCGAGGAAGCGGCCGGCAGTACGCTCTTTCTCGACGAGATCGGCGAAACCTCGCCGGCCAACCAGGCCAAGCTGCTGCGGGTGCTGGAGACGAGCACCTTCCGGCGGGTCGGCGGAGCGAAGACGCTGAAGGCCGACGTGCGCTTCGTCGTGGCCACCAACCGCGATCTGGCCGAACTGAGCCAGGTCGGCAGTTTTCGGAGCGATCTCTATTTCCGGCTGGCCAGCTTCATCATCCAGGTGCCGCCCCTGCGCGAACGGCGCGACGATATCCCCTTGCTGGCCATGCATTTCCTGCAACGCTTCTCGCGTGGTATCGAACGCAAGCTGACCGCCGAGGCGCAAAAACTGCTGGTTGCCTACGATTGGCCGGGCAATGTGCGCGAACTGCGCAACCTGATCGAACGGGCGGCGATCCTGGCCGGCCGGGACGAGCGCATCCGGCCGGAACATTTCGGGCCGCTGTTGTCGCGCCGGGACGACGCCGTGATCTATGCCTTCGAACACCAGCCGAAACTGGCCGATGTGGAGCGCGAATGTCTGCGCCAGAGCCTGATCCGGCATGCCGGGAACCGCGCGCAGGTGGCCGCTGTTCTGGGGATCAGCGAACGCAATATCTATCGCCTGATCAAGCTGTACGAACTGGATTCCTGAGCGTCTGCCAAAATGGCATATTGCAGATTGCTTTAGATTCAATGGCTTGGGATTAAAGCGCCTTCGGCGCTCTGCCAATTTGGCAGGTGACGCCTTTTTCTTTCCAGTGGGTTGCGATAAAAATCCAATTAAAACAGTAGGTTGTCGGGCTGCTCAAAGCTGGCGCGGAACATGCGTTAGGGGAAACGTCTCGGTGCTTGCCGAGTCCGCTTTTGCCAAGGTGGCGGGGGCGAATACCTACGAATACATGAGAGGAACCTACATGAAAAAGCTGTCGACTATGGCTGTTGTTGCCTTCGTTTCCCTGGCTGCCGCCACCGCCAACGTGCACGCCGAACAGAAGGGCATGTCCGGCATGGAAGGTCAGAAAGGAATGAGCGGGATGTCCGGCATGCAGGGGCAGAAAGGCATGTCTGGAATGGAAGGTCAGAAGGGTATGTCCGGTATGGGTGGCATGTCCGGAATGGAAGGCCAGAAGGGCATGTCCGGCATGGGCGGCATGTCGGGCATGGAAGGCATGGAGGGCAAGAAGGCCAAGAAGCCGAAGGCCGCCAAGCAGGAAGGCATGTCCGGCATGAGCGGCATGTCCGGCATGGAAGGTCAGAAGGGCATGTCGGGCATGGGCGGTATGTCCGGGATGGAAGGCCAGAAGGGGATGTCCGGTATGGGTGGCATGTCGGGCATGGAGGGCCAGAAGGGCATGAGCGGCATGCAAGGCAAGAAGTAATCGGTCCGATGCCACAACGGGGCGGAGGCGTTTTTCTCTCCGCCCCTTTTTCGATGGAGTCTGCATCGTGATGCGCAAGATCAAAGTGCCGGTATTCCTGATCGGGCAGTTTTTCCTGATCGCGGTCGCTCCGGCCCAGGTGAGCGAAGTGGCCGGTCTGCGGCCCTATCAGCGGCCGGCCGGGGCACCGGTCGTCGAACGTTTCGAACAGAGTGACGCCTGGAAGGCGCAAGCACTGAAGGGAGTCGGTGAGCCGAGAACCGGCCTGGGTTTCCTGAGCGACCAGGGGGCGTGGTACACCCCGTTCAACCGGCCCAATCTGCAGGGGCGATACGATATTCGCCAGTTGCACGATAACGATAAGAAGAAAGACTGATCATGGAAAGCCCAAAAACCGGCATTCTGATTCTCGCGCTGGTGGCGGTTGCGACAACCGTCGGCGTTTATCTGGGTTTGCAAGTCCGCCAGCCGCCGCAGACGGCGAAGGCCGTTTCCCAAGGCACGCTCAGTTCCGGGAAGGATCATGTGCGCGCCACTTACGATCCCATCCATTTCAAGCCTGCCATCGACCAGGCGACCGACGCCCAGTGCCTGGCCTGCCACCGGGAAGTGCTGGATGACAAGGTGCGCGAGACCTCGCCGGCCGGCATCAAGGCCGCGTCCAGCAAGGCCTGGTATCAGCAGCTCAGCACCTACACCGGCGAACAGGATACGTTCCATCGCCGCCATCTGGTGACGCCGATGGCCAGGGAATTGATGAACCTGAGTTGCACGACCTGCCATCAGGGCAGCGATCCGCGCGAGGAGGCGCCCGGTTCGTCGGCGACTGCCATGCCGCAGTCGACCGATGCCTTCACGCTGCGCAAACAGGTCAATCCCGAAACCACCTGTCTGAAGTGCCATGGCCGGATGAACGTCCAGGTCATGGGCCTGCCGTCGCCCTGGCCGGAGAGCAAGGAAATGTTCGGCAACAGCTGCCTGACCTGTCATGCGGCGATCCGCACCAATCGCCATCAGGTCAGCTACCTGAAGGCGGAAGCCATCGAGGCGGCCGGCGCCAAGAATGCCGATGCCTGCTACGGCTGCCACGGCGGGCGTTCGTGGTACCGCATCAACTACCCCTATCCACGGCATGCCTGGGCGGGCATGCCGCCCGAGGTGCCCGAATGGGCCAAGGACAGGCCGACCGAATCGGAAGCGCGCTTTCAGCTTCCCGTTGCTACCCGGAAATAAGCAGGAACGACCATGGACAAGAAAACAAACTGGCTCGACCTTCTCAACCCCACGCGCCGCAACTTCCTGAAAACCGTCGGGGCGGGGGCCGCCGTCGCGACGACCAGCGGTCTGGTCGAGCTGGGCAGCGGCGAGAAGGAGGCCAAGGCCTTCGCTTATGAGCCTTATCCCCGCGATGACCAGCTGACGACGGTGGTCACCTCCTGCGACCACAACTGCGGTTCGCGTCACATGCTGGTGGCGCACAAGAAGGGCGATGTCATCGTTCGCCTGTCCACCGACGACGGGCGTTATCAGGAGGGCGGCAAGTTCGGTTTCGAGACCGAGCAGGTGCCGCAACTGCGCGCCTGCCTGCGCGGCCGCTCCTATCGCAGCCGCCTGTATTCGCCGGAACGGCTGCTCTACCCGATGATGCGGGTCGGCGAACGCGGCGAGGGCAAGTTCAAGCGGGTATCGTGGGACGAAGCCCTGGACTACGTGGCCCGCAAGATGGTCGAGTTGAAGCAGACCTATGGTCCGACCGCCATCCTCGACCAGGCCTATGCCGGCACTTCCTACGGGGTGCTGCACAAGTCGGACCAGATCGAAGGCCTGCTCGCCCGCTTCCTCGGCATGTTCGGCTGCCGGACCAATTCGTGGTCGGTGCCCAGCTACCAGGGCACGACCTTCAGTTCGCGCATGACCTTCGGCACCATCACCGACGGCAACGAGGACGACGCCTTCGCGCACTCCAGACTGATCATCATGTGGGGCTGGAACCCGGCTTATACCTTCCACGGCGGCAATACTTTCTACTACATGCGGATGGCCAAGCAGCGCGGCTGCAAGTTCGTGGTGGTCGATCCGCAATACACCGATTCGGCCGCCAGCTACGATGCCTGGTGGATCCCGATCAGGCCGAACACTGACGCGGCGATGCTGGCCGGCATGGCGCACCACATCTTCGCCAACAACCTGCAGGACCAGAAGTTCATCGACAAGTTCTGCCAGGGCATGGACGCCGGCACGACGCCGCCGCAGTTCAAGGACCGGGAGAACTTCAAGGATTACATCCTCGGCAAGTACGACAACACGCCGAAGACGCCGGAGTGGGCCGAGAAGATATGCGGCGTGCCGGCCGCCGATATCAGGAAGCTGGCCGACATGTACGCCAGGACCAAGCCGGCTGCGCTGAAGGCCAGCTGGGCACCGGGGCGTGCTTCGTACGGCGAGCAATACAACCGGATGGCCGCCGCCCTTCAGGCGATGACCGGCAACATCGGCATTCTGGGCGGTTGCGCCGAGGGTGTCGGCAAGGGCTGGCACGCTGAAGCGGTGGCCTACCCGTACGACCAGTACGCCAACGTCTGGTACGCGTCGCTGAAGTCGGACCGCTGGGCGCATTGCGTGCTCAACTACCCCAACGTCAAGCGCGAGGAAATCGGCTGCTGGCCGCGCAACGACGAGCTGGACGGCAAGATTCCGAATATCAAGGCCATCTTCTGGCATGGCTCGGACTGGTTCAACCAGCTGACCAACATCAACAAGGAAATCGAGGCCATCAAGAAGCTGGAACTGGTCGTCTGCATGGATTCGACCATCACGCCGTCCGGCCTTTGGGCCGACGTGCTGTTTCCGATCGCCACCCACTTCGAGCGTCAGGATGTGGCTTTGCCCTGGTACAAGGGCCACTACTACATCCACCGGCCGAAGGTTATTGAGCCGCTGGGCGAGTCGAAGACCGATTTCCAGGTGTTCACCGAGCTGGCCTACCGCATCGAGAAGCTTGACCCCAGCGTCAAGGATTTCGGCAAGCGCTACAACCCCAAGTCGCAACGTGATTATTTCGAGAAGAACGATGCGACCGACGAGGCCTACCTGACCGACTGGTGGAAGAGCAAGGTTCAGGCCCATCAGGGCGTGAAAATGTCCTGGGATGACTTCAAGAAGCACGGCGTCTACAAGTTCACCTTCGACAAGCCGCATGTCGCGTTCGAGGAGCAGATCGCCAAGGGCGTGCCATTCGAAACGCCGTCGGGAAAGATCGAGATCCTGTCGACAACGCTGGCCAACATCAAGGATTGGACCAAGACCCAATACGGCTACGAAATCCCGTACATTCCGAAGTGGATCGAGCCTTTCGAGTCGCTCAATCACGAGAAGGCGAAGACCTTTCCCTTCCACATGGTCACGCCGCACCCGCGCTGGCGCACCCATTCGATCTTCCACAACATTCCCTGGCTGCGCGAGACCTACCAGCAGGAAATCACCATCAGTGCGCGCGACGCCAAGGCGCGTGGCATCGTCACCGGCGATATCGTCGAGGTCTGGAACGACCGGGGCAGGGTGGTGGTTCCCGTGTATGTGACCGAACGCTGCATGCCGGGTGTCGTCGTCTTGTACGAAGGGGCATGGATGGATCTGGCCAAGGATGGTACCGACCGTGCCGGCAATCCGGATTTCCTGACGCTGGACGAACCCAGCCCGGCGGGTGCCTTCGCCTACAACACCATCTTGGTCGATTTCAGGAAAACCAGCCTCGACCACCATCCGGGCTGGGACACCCAGGCCACCTCGCGCTCCGTGATCTTCCGGAGGGACAAGTAATGGTCAAGAAGATCGACAAGCAGGAACTCCAGTCGGCCATCGAGCGCAAGGTGGCGCAGACCTACGAGCCGGTCAAGCCGGCGGTTCAGTTCGGCTTCATTCACAACAATGTCGATTGCATCGGCTGCCGCGCTTGCGAAATCGCCTGCAAGGACAAGAACGGCCTGCCGCCGGGGCCGCGCTTCCGGCGCGTCATGTACGTCGAGGGCGGCACCTTCCCGGATGTCCATGCCTACAAGGTCAACATGGCCTGCAACCACTGCGCGGAACCGGCCTGTCTGCCGACTTGCCCAACCGGGGCGATCTGGAAGCGCCCCGACAATGGCGTCGTCGATATTGACTCGACGCTGTGCATCGGCTGCCGCAAATGCGAGGCCGCCTGCCCTTACGGCGCGCCGCAGTGGGACCCGCAGGAGCTGGTGATCAAGAAGTGCAACATGTGCATCGACGAGCTGGAGGCCGGCCGCAAGCCCTACTGCGTGATGGCCTGCATGATGCGGGTGCTGGATATCGGACCCATCGAACAGATCTGGAACGGCACGCTCAAGACCACCGCCATGGGGCCGAACGACAAACCGGTCAAGCAGGTCAGGAACATGGCCAATCCCGAGCTGACCCGTCCGTCGATTGCTTTCATTCCGCACAGCAAGGGGCGCGTCGATGGAAAATGAACTGTTTGTGGCGCTGGCAGACGACCTTGAACAATTGATCCGTCTGCACGACCGGGAATTGGAGGAGGCGCTCCTGGGCGCGCTGCGCGTGGCCGACTTTCCTTATGGCCTGGCCTTGCCGCCGGATGGCGAGGAGGGACTGGCCGCCTACGCTAACATGGCTGCCGCCCTGAATGACGCGGCATCGCTTGACGAACTGGCGGCCGACTTTGCCGCCATCTATCTGAACAATAGCCTGGGCGCCTCGCCTTATGAGTCAGTCTGGCTGTCCGACGACCATCTGGCCTGCGCAGCACCCATGTTCGAACTTCGGGAGCGCTACGCAGCGGCTCGCTTGCAGGTGGCCGACTGGCGCAACCGCTTCGATGACCATTTCGTGTTGCAGTTGCAGTACCTGCGCCACATTCTGATTGATCCGGCCATCGATCTGAAATCGGCGGCGGGCTTTATCGACGAGCACCTCGGCTACTGGTTTCCCGACTTTGCCCAGCGTGTCTCCATGCAATGCGACACCCGTTTCTATGCCGCGCTGGTTGAATTGACTCATGTCTGGCTGCTGCGCTTCCGCCGGTTGCTCGACGAGGTTTATGAACTGCCGATTCCTCCGCGGGAGCGGATGGCTGAGCGCATCAATCGCAAGCTGGCGCTCGACAAGGCCGAAGTGGCGCCGATTCGTTTCATGCCCGGTGCCAGTGGCCCCAGTTGGTAGGGCAAGCGCGCTGACTTTCTGCGCGCCCGCCATTCGGTTCGTCAGGAACCGAGTCGTCGGAGTGCCCAGGCGGCATGTTCCCGCACCAGAGCCGATTCGTGATCGCCCAAGTCGCGTAGCGCCGCCACGGCATCAGGCGTTGCCGGGCCGTTGCCGAGCGCGACGGCGATATTGCGTAACCAGCGTTGGTGGCCGATGCGGCGTATGGGATTTCCGGCGAGGCGATCATTGAACTGCTGCTCTGTCCAGCGGGACAACTGGATCAAGCTGGCGGAATCCAGCCCGTGGCGCGGGGAAAACTCCCGGTCGCCGATCTGTGCGAATCGATTCCACGGACAGTACAGCTGGCAGTCGTCGCAACCATAGATGCGATTGCCCAGCAGCGGGCGGAACACCTCGGGGATCGGGCCATCCAGTTCGATGGTCAGGTAGGAGATGCAGCGGCGGGCATCCACCTGATAGGGCGCGACGATGGCGCCGGTCGGACAGGCGTCGATACAGGCGGTGCAGGTTCCACAGTGCGCTTCCGTCGGGGAGTCCGGTGGCAGGGGGAGGTCGGTGTAGATTTCGCCGAGAAATCGCCAAGAGCCTTGCTGGGAGAGCAGCAGCGTGTGTTTTCCACGCCAGCCGAGACCCGCTTGCCGGGCGAATTCGACTTCCATGACCGGGGCCGAGTCGGAAAAGACGCGGTAACCGAACGGGCCGATCAGGGCGGTAATCTGGTCGGCGAGTTTCTGCAGCCGGCTGCGGATGACCTTGTGATAGTCGCGGCCCTGCGCATAGCGGGAAATGGCCGCCTGTTCAGGCTGATCGACAATGTTGGTGTGAGGCAGGTAGTCCAGCGCAGCGCTGACGACGGTCAGCGTTCCCGGTTGCAGGCGCTCGGGTTGGGCACGCAATTCGGCATGGCGGGCCATATAATCCATGGCGCCATGGCATCCCTCGGCCAGCCAGGCACGTAGCCCGGCGACGGCCATTCCGGGGTCGGCCTTGGCCACGCCAATGGCCGCAAAGCCCAGTTGTTGTCCGACCTCGCGGATTTTTTCCTTGAGCGCCGCGTAATCCACCGTGGAGTCCTGATCGTGCATAGCCCTGATGTTACCGCTGTTTTCGAATTGCCCGACGAGGCCGCCACCCAGTCGGTCGGTGAAAAGCTGGCGCCGGCGTTGCAGCCGGGCATGGTGGTTTTTCTCGAAGGGGATCTGGGCGTCGGCAAGACAAGCTTGTCACGGGCCCTGATTCGGGCACTTGGTCACGCTGGAGCGGTCAAAAGTCCGACCTATTCACTGGTTGAAGTTTACGTAATTTCGAGCTTATACTTATATCACTTTGATTTTTATCGTTTCGAGTCACCCGAGGAGTTTCTCGATGCGGGCTTTGATGAATACTTTAATGACACTGCGCTCTGCCTGGTCGAATGGCCGGAGCGCGCTCAAGGCTGCCTTCCGCCGGCAGACCTGCGGTTGCGCCTTTATCATGCAGGTGTCGGGCGTGTCCTCGAAGCCGTGGCAGATTCACCGAAAGGGCAGGCATGTCTAGACGCGCTCATCCCAGCCATGGGCGCCGCCAACTCCTGAAATATGCTGGCGCCTCTCTGCTCGTCTCCGTTACGCCGCTAGCCGGCGCCGCAGCGAAGCTGCCATCCGTGCTGGCCGTGCGCGTCTGGCCGGCCGCCGATTACACCCGCGTTACCCTCGAACACGACGCGCCACTCAAGTTCACGCATTTCACGGTCGAAAATCCGGATCGCCTGGTCGTCGATATCGAAGGCGTCGAGTTCAACAGTGTTCTCGATAGCCTGGCGCGCAAGGTGGCGACCGACGATCCCAACATCAAGCTGCTGCGCGCCGGTCGCTTCAAGCCGGGCGTCGTTCGTCTGGTGATGGAGTTGAAGGGCAAGGTCAATCCACAGGTGTTCACGCTGGCACCGGTCGGCGAATACGGCCATCGTCTGGTGCTCGATGTTTATCCGGTCAATCCGCCGGACCCCATGATGGCGCTGCTCGAAGGCCGCAAGGAAGCGGTCGAGCCCTTGAAGGGCGGGCAGGATTTCCAGATTGCCGAGGCCCGGCCCGAAGAGCCGGCGACCAGGAAGTCCGACAAGCCTCCGGTCGAGGCGCCCGAGGTGCAGACCAGCAAAAAATCGGGCAAACCTGTTGTCGATCGCCTGGTGACGATCATGCTCGACCCCGGGCATGGCGGCGAGGATCCCGGTGCCATCGGCAGGGCGGGAACCCATGAAAAGACGGTGACGCTTGAAGTCGCCCGTCGCCTGAAGGCCCGCATTGACGCCGAGCCGAACATGCGCGCCGTGCTGACCCGCGATTCCGATTTCTTCGTGCCTTTGCAGATGCGCGTCCAGAAAGCGCGTCGCGTCCACGCCGACCTGTTCCTGTCGATCCATGCCGATGCCTGGATCAAGCCGGATGCACGCGGCTCCTCGGTGTTCGTCCTGTCCGAGAAGGGGGCTTCGAGTACGCAGGCCCGTCTTCTGGCGCAAAAGGAAAACGATGCCGATCTGATCGGGGGCGTCAACCTCGGCAACAAGGATCTCTTTCTGGCGCGTACGCTGCTCGATTTGTCGCAGACAGCAACCATCAACGACAGCCTCAAGCTGGGCAGGTATCTGTTGGGCGAACTGGGGTCGATCAATACCTTGCACAAGGCCAATGTCGAACAGGCGGGTTTTGCCGTGCTCAAGGCGCCCGATATCCCGTCTGCCCTCATCGAAACGGCCTTCATTTCCAACCCGGAGGAAGAGGCGCGTCTTAACGATGATGCCTATCAGGAAAAGCTGGCCGGAGCGATCGTGCGTGGTATTCGCCAGTATTTCATCAAGCATCCTCCCGGACCGAAAGCCAAGCTGGCGTAGGCCGGCCTTGGCGGGGGCTTAGAACAGCTCGACCTCGCCCTTGGCGATTTCCTTGGCAGAAAGGTCGCCCGCCGCAATCAGTTGTTCATAGCAGGCCACTTGGTTGCGGCCATGGTGCTTGGCAAAATAAAGGGCTTCATCGGCGCGGTCGATGGCATCGGTCGGGGTGTCGTGCGCTTGTAGCGCGCTGAATCCGATGCTGACCGTGATTTTGCCGACCCGGCTGAATGACTGCTCTTCGACCCGGCTTCTGAAGCGCTGCAGCGTTGATGTCGCGTCTTGTTCGGTCATCGGCTGCAACAGCGTCACGAATTCCTCGCCGCCGAAGCGGAACAGCTGATCGTCGAAGCGGAAGGACTGGCGCATGACCTGGGCCAGCATGATGAGCACTTCATCGCCGATCAGGTGGCCGAATGTGTCGTTTACGTGCTTGAAATGGTCGATATCGCAGACGGCAAGCCAATGCGGATTGCTGTCGCAGCCACGCCGACGGCTTTCATGGGTGCCGTTTTGCGGATCGATGGACGCCTTGCCGAGGAGCTCAAAGAGGTGTTTGTCGAACGTCTTGCGATTGGATAGTCCGGTCAACGTGTCGGTTTCACCGTAATCAAGCAGTCCGATGTGGTTGCCGAAGTACTCGACCAGTCCCATCAGGGTCACGCGCTCGTCGGCCGAAAAGCAGTCCGAGAGGACCAGGTCGATGAGGTAGATTGGCTCGTTGTGATCCATGATCGGGAATACGATGCGATGGGAGCCGTCGGCGAGGTAGTCGAGCACGGCGGATTTTTCTTTGCGGCAGCGGGCAAGGATCGGGTCGCGTTCGAGCGGCTGGCAGAATTTCTTGTCCGGTACGTACGCGTTGCGCAGCCGCTTTCCGTCGGGACCATCACTGGCGCAGGCAAAGACCATGGGCTTCCGGGTGCCTGGGTAGCAGCGGTAAATGGTCAGCTGTTGCGGACGGAAAAGGGTCCGCAAGGCGTCCACCATCGATGAGTTGATCTCCGTACGATCCCGGCGTGACGAAATCTGGATGACGTGGTTGATCAATTCATGCATGACTGGGGGTCGGAAAATTGAATAATTCAATTTGTCAATTATAGCGAAATTGGATGTGTTCATTACGCGAACTGTGCGGACTGCCTTCCGGGCGTTGTGGTCCGGATTCCACCGAGGGGGCTGCAAACCGTTATAATTCAACGTTTTTTCTGCCCAGTACTCCATGCGCGTCTTTCGCGGCCATTCACGCCCTGTTCCTGCTCCTGTTGCGCTTGCCATCGGCAATTTCGACGGCGTTCACCTGGGGCACAGCGCCTTGGTCGGTCGATTGGCGGACTACGCGCGCGACCATCGACTGGTGCCCATGGTTCTCACCTTCGAACCGCATCCCCGGGAGTTTTTTGCCCCGGGTTCAGCACCGGCCCGTTTGAGTACGGTTCGCGAGAAGCTGGAATTGCTCGCCGATTGCGGCGCCAGTCAGGCCATGGTGTGCCCGTTCAATGCCCGCTTCGCTGCACTGTCGGCCGAGGAGTTCGTCGAGCAGGTGCTGGTCCTCGGGTGCCGGGTCAAGCATTTGATCATCGGTGACGACTTCCGCTTTGGCCGCGGGCGCAGCGGTGACTATGCCTATCTTCAGCAGGCAGGCGCCCGCTGGGGTTTCACCGTCGAAGCCATGGGCAGTGTGATGGTCGATGGCGAACGTGTTTCCAGTTCCGGCGTGCGGCGCGCATTGGCGGCAGGCGATATGGAACATGCCGCCCGTTTGCTCGGCCGTCCTTACATCATGGATGGGCAGGTATTGCATGGCCAGAAGCTCGGCCGACAGCTCGGTTTCGCCACGGCCAACTTGCGCATCAAGCACAACCCCTTGCCGATGTCCGGTGTGTTTGCCGTCGAAGTCAGTGGTCTGGATGACAAGCCGCTGCCCGGCGTTGCCAACCTCGGGGTTCGCCCCACCGTCGGCGGGACGACCCGGCCGCTGCTGGAAGTCCATCTGTTCGATTTCGATCGCGATATCTACGGCGCACATATTTCGGTGCGTTTCGTGCACAAGCTGCGCGACGAACAACGTTTTCCCAATTTCGACGCCCTCAAGGCGCAGATCGCGGCCGATGCCGCGGCAGCGCGGGCTTTTTTCAAGCTGTGAGCACGCAAAATGGCTGACTATAAAGACACGCTGAATCTTCCCGATACCCCGTTCCCGATGCGCGGCGACCTGCCCAAGCGGGAACCGCAGTGGGTTGCCCAGTGGCAGCAGAAAAAGTTGTATCAGCGCATTCGCGAAATCAGCGCCGGACGTCCGCGTTTCGTGCTGCACGATGGTCCGCCGTATGCCAA
>CALJZP010000295.1 GCA_937983545.1 uncultured Azonexus sp. | reverse complement strand
CGCCGAGGTCATCGCCCGGGAATATCCTGCGCTGGCGGCCAAAATGAGTACCCGCACCGCCGTTCTCGACTGGCAGGCGCGGCATATGACCGTGCTGGACAATTGACTCGCCCGACCCTGCGTGCCTGCAGGGCGGCGTCGCCCCCATCGCTTCCGATTGTTGACCAAGCGCAAGGCGGTCTGCCGCGAAACGGCTTAGATTGGACAGCAGCGGTGCCGGTCGGACATCTGCCGGTGCCAAACATCGCCTATCCGGCGTTTCGAGACTCTCACAAGGAGTAGATCATGGCAGCAACAATGAAAGCGGCCGTCGTTCATGCCTACGGCCAGGCGCTGGTCATCGAGGAGGTGGCCATTCCCGAGGTTCCTCCGGGCAGGATTCTGGTCAAGATCGAAGCCTCCGGCGTTTGCCATACCGATTTGCACGCCGCCGATGGCGACTGGCCGGTCAAGCCGCCGTTGCCTTTCATCCCCGGCCATGAAGGCGTTGGCTATGTCGCCAAGGTGGGAGCGGGCGTTACCTGGGTCAAGGAAGGCGACCGCGTCGGCGTGCCCTGGTTGCACACGGCCTGTGGCCATTGCGAGCATTGCATTACCGGTTGGGAGACCCTGTGCGATAGCCAGCAAATGACGGGGTACTCGGTTAACGGCGGATACGCCGAGTACGTACTGGCCGACCCGGCCTATGTCGGCAAACTGCCCGACACCCTCGACTTTGCTCCGGCCGCCCCGGTGCTGTGCGCCGGTGTGACGGTATACAAGGGCCTCAAAGTGCTCGACTGCAAGCCCGGTGATTGGGTGGTCGTTTCCGGCATCGGCGGCTTGGGGCACATGGCGGTCCAATACGCCAAGGCGATGGGTTTCCATGTCATCGCGGTCGACGTTGCCGACGACAAGCTGGCGCTGGCGCATCGCCTGGGGGCCGACGAGGTCATCAATGCCGCCACCAGCGATCCGATAGAACTGGTCCAGAAGCAGATTCGCGGCGCGCACGGCGTGCTGGTTACCGCCGTTTCACGCCCTGCTTTCAGCCAGGCACTGGGCATGCTGCACAAGCGCGGCACCATGTCATTGGTCGGCCTGCCACCCGGCGGCTTCGACCTGCCGATCTTCGATGTTGTCCTCAATGCCAAGACGGTGCGCGGTTCCATTGTCGGCACCCGCAAGGATCTGCAGGAGTCGCTGGAGTTCGCCGGCGAAGGAAAGGTTGCCGCCCACTACAGCATGGACAAGCTGGACAACATCAACGCCATATTCAGCCGCATGAAGGCCGGCGGTATCGACGGGCGCATCGTCGTCACCGTGTGAGCCTCGACGACTGCCGCGATTACCGCAGGCAGTCGTCGAGCAGATCGCACAATTCGTCGTGAGCGGCGGCTTCGGCCACGACAGTGGGGCGTAGCGGGCGGAGGGCCGCGGTTAAGCCGGCCGGCGCGTTTTCCCAGGCGGTCAGCAGCGCCCACGGGTCTTGTTCGATCAGCGCTGCCGCGAGCGCCAGCGCCAGGCGCCGCATCGGTGCGCCATGCTCGGACGTGGCGATGGTGCTGTATTCGAACAACGTGTACCAGACCAGGCGCGCTGCGGACGGCAGGAGCACTGGAACACAGTGGCCGCCGGCGAGCATGGCGGCGGATTCCGGTGCCTCGAGAAGGTAGTCGTAACAAGGTGCTGCCCGGGCGCTCCAGGCGCAAGCCGACGCTGCCTCGGGCTCGCCGGTCGTACCGGTACCGGACCGGGCGAGTCCGAGCGACACCCGGAGTCCTTCGAGTCCGCCAAGGCTGACTCCCGCAGCGGTCGAATCCTCGACAGGCACGAAGGGCAGTCGGGGTGCAAGCGGCAGGTCGAGAAACGAGGGCTGGGCGCCCAGGTGAAGGGTTGTGGCAGCCGAAGCGGCGGTGTGTCGCGACCGGAGCAGCGCACCCAGTTCGTTCAGCCACGCCTGCAGGGCAAGCTCGCCCACGACGAGCAGGCCGGCGGAGAAGGCGCCGAGATTGTGCAGCTCGACCAGTAGCCGCGCTATCCGCTTGTCGGCGACCTGAAATCCGGCTTTGCGCAAGGAGCCGACTTGTCTGGCAGTCCACTCGGCCGCTTCCATCCGCTGCCGCATGCTGGCGAGGGCTGCCCGGTTGTCCGCACGTCCAACCAGGGTTTCGGCCTGAATGCCGGGAACCGGATAATAAACCCGGTAGCAGTAGGCGTACCCGGTGCCATTGCGCTGCTGCAGCGTCCCCGGCGTGCCGACCAACAAGGCTTCAGGAGTTAGTGAGCGCTCTTTCAGTAGCCGGTACTGGGCACAGTACAGGGCCTCGTGACGGTGGAAGAGCGGCTTGGCGAGCATGGGTTACCCAATAAAGCAAAGCAATATTGGGTAATTATACGCTAGCCATTAAAATTACCCAATAATATCTACGTTCATTGGGTAATTTCGGCTGAAAAACCCCTTGCCGGCAGCTGGTCAGCCGAGAAAGAGTTTGTAGGCCGGGTTCTCGCTCTCGTCCCAGTGGGCGTAGCCGAGGTTTTTCAGGAAACTCCTGAACTCGGTCATCTCCTTCGGCGGTACCTGAATGCCGACCAGTACGCGGCCGTAGTCGGCACCGTGATTGCGGTAGTGGAACAGGCTGATATTCCAGCCGGCGCTCATCTGGGTCAGGAAATTCATCAGCGCGCCCGGCCGTTCGGGGAACTCGAAGCGGTAGATCAGTTCACGCAGGCCCTTTTCGCAAACCGCCGGCGCGTGGCCGCCGACCATGTGGCGAACATGGTTCT
The DNA here is from genome assembly GCA_937983545.1 of uncultured Azonexus sp. Taxonomy (GTDB): domain Bacteria; phylum Pseudomonadota; class Gammaproteobacteria; order Burkholderiales; family Rhodocyclaceae; genus Azonexus. The sequence goes on along the minus strand of CALJZP010000295.1, from coordinate 11,288 downwards.
TCGCCATCTCGTCCTCGGTCAGGTCGAGCGTCGGATAGCCGTGCTTCTGCAGGTTGTCGACCAGCTTCAGAGATTCCTTGCGATCGGCCACTTGTACGCCGACATAGACGTGCGCCTCGCGGTCGGTGTGGTAGCGGTAGTTGAACTCGGTGACGTTGCGATTGCCGATGAGCGCCAGGAATTTCTTGTAGGCGCCGGGTTTTTCCGGCAGCGTCACGGCGAATACCGCCTCGCGCCGTTCGCCAAATTCGGCGCGCTCGGAAACGAAGCGCAGGCGGTCGAAGTTCATGTTGGCGCCGGAGGTCACGGCGACGAGGTTCTTGTCCTTGAGCTTGTGCAGGCGGGCGTATTCCTTGGCGCCGGCAACGGCCAGCGCACCGGAGGGCTCCAGGATCGAGCGGGTGTCCTCGAAGACGTCCTTGATCGCCGCGCAGATGGCATCGGTATCGACCAGAATGACTTCGTCCAGATACTCCTTGCAGACGCGGAAGGTTTCCTCGCCGACGAACTTGACCGCCGTGCCGTCGGCGAACAGCCCGACCTGGTTGAGGCGCACGCGTTTGCCGGCGGCCAGCGATTGCTTCATTGCATCGGCATCGTAGGTTTCGACGCCGATGACCTTGATCTCGGGGCGCAGGCGCTTGATATAGGCGGCCACGCCGGCCGCCAGACCGCCGCCGCCGATGGCGCAGAAGACGGCGTGGATCGGCCCGTTATGGCGGGAGTGCTGACGCAGGATTTCCATGGCCACGGTGCCCTGCCCGGCGATCACTTCCGGATCGTCGAAGGGGTGGACGAAGGTCAGCTTTTCGGCTTTTTCCAGTTCCAGCGCCTTGGCGTAGGCATCGTCGTAGGACGAGCCGGCGAGAACCACCTCGCCGCCGCGCCGGCGAACCGCGTCGATCTTGATGCCCGGCGTCGATTCCGGCATGACGATGACCGCCCGGCAGCCCAGCTTGGCCGCCGACAGGGCAACGCCCTGCGCATGGTTGCCGGCCGAAGCGCAGATGACGCCGCGCTTCAGCTTTTCGGCCGACAGGCTGGCAATCTTGTTGTAGGCGCCGCGCAGCTTGAAGGAGAACACCGGCTGCATGTCTTCCCGCTTGAGCAGAATCTTGTTGCCGACCCGGGCGGAAAGGTTGCCGGCCAGGTCGAGCGGCGTTTCGACGGCCACGTCATAAACCTGTGCATTGAGAACTTTTTCGAGATAATCCGGGTGCATTGCGCGCAACTCATTCAGGCAAAGAGGGGATTCTACGGGTGGAGTGGCTAAACGTCACGGCGGAAAGCGGGTTGTGGGGCCTGCTGGCTGCCAGTTTCTTGTCGGCGACCGTGCTGCCTGGCGGTTCCGAGGCCCTGCTCTGGGCTTTCCTGAAGCTCCATCCGGGTGAAGTCGGCCCGGCGCTGGCGCTGGCCACGCTGGGCAATACGGCGGGCGGCATGACCTCGTGGTGGTGCGGCCGTTTCCTGCCGCGCTGGCAAAGGCTGGAAAAACTGCCTTACAAGGGCCAGGTAGAACGCTGGGGCAGCCCGGTCCTACTGCTAGCTTGGGCACCGGTGATCGGCGATGCGCTGTGTGTCGCCGCCGGCTGGCTGCGCCTGCACTGGCTGCCCTGCTGCCTGTTCATGGCGGCCGGCAAGTTTGCCCGCTACTGCTTGATCGCGGCCGCCATCTGATCAGGTTTTGCTCTTCGTCGATACCGGGCGCGCCAAGCGTTCCCTGATCAGCGGCGCCAAGCGGGTGCCTGCCTGGAAGCCTGCGGCAATCAGCGCCTTGCGGGCACTGAAATCGGTGCTGGCCACCTGGGAGACATTGGGGCGGATCAGAAAATCGGCCTGAGTGGCTTCGTGGGCACGCAACGACTGGCTCATGATTTCGAAGGAGCGCAGGAGAAGCCCGTAGAGCCCGGCAGTGGGCGTTGCATCCGGCGCGCCGATATCGACGGCGGCAACGATCTCGGCACCGGATTTGCGTGCCGTCTGCACGGGAATCGGGCTGACCAGCCCGCCATCGAGGTATTCCCGGGCGCCATCGCTTGCCGGCATGAAAATACCGGGGATGGAACACGATGCGCGCACGGCGAAACCGGCATCGCCGCGACTGAATCCGGTGAGTTCGCCGTTCGGAAATTGTGTAGCGACCGCGACAAAGCGACGCGGCAAGGATTCGATGCTGCGGTTCTGCAGGTTGCGATTGACGAATTCCTGAAGGCTCCGGCCGCCCACCATGCCGCGTTGGCTGTTGCCGGAGATCAGGTCGATGATTTCGTCGTCCTTTACCCGCAAAGCCAGCTCTTCCATCTGGGCGCCAGTGTATCCGGCCGCCCAGAACACGCCGATCAGGCTGCCGGCGCTGCTCCCGACGATGAGTTCCGGCCGAATGCCGGCGGCGTCCATGGCCTTGATGACACCAATATGGGCAAACCCCCGGGCCGACCCGCCGCCGAGAACAAACCCCAGGCGGGCCTTGGCACCCTCGCCTTCGCCTGCGGCGACGCCGGCCCCCTGCGCCGCCGGAAGGCCTGACAGCAGAGGCAGGGCCAGGCTGGCCTTGATGAACAGGCGCCGGCTGCCCTGAGCTTCGGTATTCATTTCTGCCCCGAGGCCGCTGGCTGCTCGAGCTGGCGGCGCAGTTTGTCGAACGCGGCCTCGAAGGCGTTGGCGGGCTCCCCGGCGCTGAGCTGTTCGACGGTCTCGCCGAGAATGATCAGTTCGACGCGCCGGTTGAGCTTGCGTCCCAGCTCCGTGTCGTTCGGCGCCAGGGGACGACTCTTGCCGTAGCCTCGTGCCGTCAGGCGATCGGCCGGCAGGCCGCGGGCGAGCAGGGCGTTGCGCACGTTCTGGGCTCGCTTTTCGGACAGCGCCAGATTGACGGCATCGTTGCCGACACTGTCGGAATGTCCCTCGAGCACAACGGGGCGATTCGTCTTGTCCTTCAGGAGTTGCGCAATGCGGTCGAGATAGGGGGCGGCCTCGCGTTCGTCGATGTCGGCCTTGCCGAATTCGAAAAGAATGTTGTCCGGCAGCCAGACCATGACGCCCCGGTCGATCTGGGCTACCGCCAGGGTGACGCCGGCTTGTTGCGGGGGCGCCGAGGCGCAGGCGGCAAGCAGGGCAATTGCCCCGATCAGCATGATGAGTCGCGAGGGCATGGAGCGTAGGTTGCGCATGGCGATTTGCAGGGGGTTTCGGATGGCCGGAGTGTAGGTGCATTGCATGTAAAGAAACGCAAAGAATGGTCATGGACTGGTTAAGCGGGTCGTCGGGACAGGGCTGAACCTTTGAGCGGCAGAGTCGGTCTACCGAACCCTCGTGTTGCGCTGCAATACGGTAAAATCAATCTTTTGACGGACTCCCGGCTGCTTCCATGACTGCCCGCCTGCGCGAAATCCCTTACAACTACACCTCGTTTTCCGACCGCGAGATCGTCATCCGCCTGCTCGGCGCCGACAACTGGGCGGTACTCGACGAACTGCGCGGCGAGCGCGTCACCGGCCGTTCGGCACGCATGCTCTACGAGGTGCTGGGTGACATCTGGGTCGTGCAGCGCAACCCCTATCTGGAAGACGACCTGCTCGACAATCAGGAGCGTCGCAACGCCCTGGTCAATGCGCTGCGCCACCGTCTTACTGAAGTCGAGAAGCGCCGTGCCGAGAGCGAGAGCGAAGACCCGGAGCGCTCGGCCAAGGTCAAGCGTCTGGTCGAGGCGGCGCAGGCCGCGGTTGACCGCTTCGCCGCCCGTTTTTCCGAAACCTACGATTTGCGCCGCAAGGTGCAGAAGATCCTCGGCAAGCACACGCGCAAGGACAATATCGCCTTCGACGGTCTGGCCCGCGTCTCGCACGTCACCGACGCGACCGACTGGCGCGTCGAGTATCCCTTCGTCGTCCTCTACCCGGATACCGAAGAGGAGATCGGCCACCTCGTGCGCGGCTGCTTCGAGGCCGGCCTGACCATCATCCCGCGTGGCGGCGGTACCGGCTATACCGGCGGCGCCGTGCCGCTGACGCCGTACTCGGCGGTGATCAATACCGAAAAGCTGATCGACCTCGGGCCGGTCGAGAACGTCGTACTGCCCGGTCATAGCGAACCCTACGCGACCATCCGTACCGGCGCCGGCGTCGTCACCGACCGCGTGTCCGAGGCCGCTTCGCTGGCCGGCCGCGTCTTTGCCGTCGATCCGACTTCGGCTTCGGCCTCCTGCATCGGCGGCAACATCGCCATGAATGCCGGCGGCAAGAAGGCCGTGCTGTGGGGCACCGCGCTCGACAACCTGGCCTGGTGGAAGATGGTCGATCCGGACGGCAACTGGCTGGAAGTCGAACGCCTGAACCACAACTACGGCAAGATTCACGAGCAGGAAACCGTCGAATTCCGCCTCAAGCGTTTCGATCCGAGCGGCAAGAAGCTGCTCAAGGAAGAACTCCTGAGCATGCCGGGCGCCGCCTGCCGCAAGGTCGGCCTGGGCAAGGACGTGACCGACAAGTTCCTCGGCGGCGTGCCGGGCGTGCAGAAGGAAGGCACGGACGGCATCATCGTCGCGGCGCGCTGGGTGCTGCACAAGATGCCGCCGGTGGCGCGCACCGTCTGTCTGGAATTCTTCGGTCAGGTGCGCGAAGCCGTGCCGGCCATCGTCGAAATCACCGACTACTTCAAGCCGGGCGGTGCCGGCCATGCGGCCGGCGTGCAGCTGGCCGGCCTCGAACACCTCGACGAGCGCTATGTGAAGGCCGTCGGCTATGCGACCAAGGCCAAGCGCCACGGTCGGCCGAAAATGGTGCTGATCGGCGACATCGTCGGTCACGACGAAGATGCCGTGATGAAGGCCGCGTCGGAAGTCGTGCGCATGTGCAACCTGCGCGCCGCCGAAGGCTTCATCGCCGTTGACGCCGAGACGCGCAAGAAATTCTGGCTGGATCGTTCGCGCACGGCGGCGATTTCGCGCCACACCAACGCCTTCAAGGTCAATGAAGACGTCGTGATCCCGCTGCCGCGCATGGGCGAGTATTGCGACGGTATCGAGCGCATCAACATCGAGCTGTCGACGCAGAACAAGCTGGCCCTGTGCGATGCCGTGAGCGAATTCCTGCAGGGCGAACTGCCGCTGCACGAAGGCGATGCCAATGTCGATAAATCGGTGCTGATCGGCGACCGCCGCCAGGCTGCCCTCGACTACGTGGCTTCCGTGCGCCGCCGCTGGGCGTGGCTGCTGGCCAATCTGGACATGCCGCTGGCCGAGGCCGAAGCGCAGTTTGCCGATTACGGCGTTGCCGCCGGCGAGCTGACCAACAAGGCGGCCAATCCGGTGCTTTTCCACCGCCTGCAGGACTTCTCGGTCCGCACCTCGTGGAAGCAGGAGCTGAAGGCGCGTCTGTCGAAAATCTTCGACGGCACGCTCTATCGTCCGATCATCGAGCGCATCGAAGGCATCCACAAGGAAGTGCTGCGCGGCCGCGTCTTCGTGGCGCTGCACATGCATGCCGGCGACGGCAATGTGCACACCAACATCCCGGTCAACTCCGACAACTACGAGATGCTGCAGACGGCGCACAAGGCCGTCGAACGCATCATGCACCTGGCCCGCGGCCTGGATGGCGTGATTTCCGGCGAGCACGGCATCGGCATCACCAAGCTGGAATTCCTGTCGGACGAGGAAATCGGGCCGTTCCGCGCCTACAAGCAGAAGGTCGACCCGGAGGGCCGCTTCAATAAAGGCAAGCTGATGCCCGGCGGCGACATGGGCAACGCCTACACGCCGTCGTTCAGCCTGCTCGGCACCGAGTCGCTGATCATGGAGCAGTCCGAGATCGGCAAGATTTCGGACATGATCAAGAACTGCCTGCGCTGCGGCAAGTGCAAGCCGGTCTGTTCGACCCATGTGCCGCGCGCCAACCTGCTCTACAGCCCGCGCAACAAGATTCTTGGCACCTCGTTGCTGGTCGAGGCTTTCCTGTACGAGGAACAAACCCGACGCGGTATCTCGCTCAAGCATTTCGACGAGTTCAACGACGTTGCCGACCATTGCACGGTTTGCCACCGTTGCGTGAAGCCCTGCCCGGTCGATATCGACTTCGGCGACGTGTCGGTGGCCATGCGCAATTTCCTGCGCAAGCAGGACAAGAAGCGCACCAGCCCCGGTACGCTGGCAGCGATGACCTACCTGAACCTGAAAGACCCGGCGACCATCAAGCTGATGCGCGGCGTCATGATGGATTTCGGCTTCAAGGCCCAGCGCCTGGCCCATAAGGCAGCCAAGGCAGTCGGCCTGGTCCAGGACAGCCGCGCCCATCCGCCGGCCACGGTCGGCGCCCCGACGGTGAAAACGCAGGTCATCCACTTCCTCAACCGGCCGATGCCGGGCAACCTGCCGAAGCGTACCTCGCGCGGCCTGCTCGACATCGAGGACGACAAGGTCATTCCCGTCATCCGCAATCCGAAAAAGACGACGGAAGAATCGGATGCCGTCTTCTACTTCCCGGGCTGCGGTTCGGAGCGGCTTTTCTCCCAGGTTGGTCTGGCAACGCAGGCGATGCTCTACGAAGTGGGCGCCACGACGGTCTTGCCGCCGGGCTACCTGTGCTGCGGCTACCCGCAGACCTCGGCCGGCGACGACGAGAAGGGCCAGAAGATCACCACCGACAACCGCGTGCTTTTCCATCGCGTCGCCAACACGCTGAACTACCTCGACATCAAGACGGTGATCGTGTCTTGCGGCACCTGCATGGACCAACTACAGAAATACCAGTTCGAGAAGATCTTCCCGGGTTGCCGCCTGCTCGACATCCACGAATACCTGATGGAAAAGGGCGTCAAGCTGGAAGGCGTCGAGGGAACGCGCTACATGTACCATGATCCCTGCCATACGCCGATGAAGGCCTATAACCCGCTGGCGGTGACCAAGTCGCTGATGGGCCAGGAAGTGCCGCTGTCCGACCGTTGTTGCGGCGACTCCGGCTCCTTTGCCTATGCCCGTCCGGATATCGCTACCCAGGTGAAGTTCCGCAAGCAGCAGGAAATCGAAAAGGGGGCCGAGAAGTTGCGTGCCGACGGTTTCAAGGGCGATGTCAAGATTCTGACTTCCTGCCCTGCCTGCCTGCAGGGTTTGTCGCGCTACGATGACGACGCCGATACCAAGGCTGACTACATCGTGGTCGAGATGGCCAAGCACCTGCTGGGAACCAACTGGATGGCGGATTACGTCGGCAAGGCGAACAACGGCGGTATTGAACGCGTCCTGCTCTGATTGCCGCCGCTTTGGGCCGCCGTCCGTGAAATAGTTGCTTCGTTGGCGGCGGCGACCGATGGTATAAAACTCCGGTAACCATTCCAATTGCTACCGGAGCGTAAAAAGTGGAAGCCGCCAGCCCATCCTGCGAACTCTGTGTCCAACCCGGAGGAACGCTCCTCTGGCAATCCAGGGCCTGTCGCGTCATTCGGGTCGACGATCCGTTCTATCCCGGCTTTTGCCGCGTGATCTGGACGGATCACGTGCGCGAGATGACCGATCTGCCGGAGGATGCCCGACATTATCTGATGCAGGTTGTTTTTGCCGTCGAAGCGGTGGTTCGGCAACTTTTTTCCCCGGACAAGATCAACCTGGCCAGTTTTGGCAATGTCGTCCCGCACCTGCACTGGCACATCATCCCGCGTTGGGAGGATGATCGCCATTTTCCCGAGCCGGTATGGGGGCGCGTACATCGCGAGCAGGGCAAGCAGCGCGCCGTCGTCGGGGACGCCGAGCTTTCTGCTGCCTTGTCGCGCGCCTTGGACAATCTGGAGGGGGGGCGATAATCATGAGCACGACTGCGAGCGAGCTTCCCCTGACGATCACCGACCTGCGCAGCGGCTCGGATTACCTTGCCCAGCTGTCGTTGGCCAATCCGCTAGTGGGTGAACGACAGCTGATTCGTTTTCTCGATGGCTTGCTGCATTCGCCACCCGATCCGGAAGTTCTTTTCGCGCTGCTTGAACAGGTGCGCGCGCCGCTGTGCTTTGTTGAAGAAGAGATGGCGCGGCGCTATCACAATCGCCCTCTTCCCTTGGGTAGCGAGGAGGAAAGCTACTTCCAGCAAGTGATCGCCGCCTGGCGAAAAATGAGCCAAGCCTACGCATTGTGTGCTCGCCTCGAGCGGCCGGATGTGCGGAATCCGCAGTATCTAAACCGGGTCGCGACGATCCTGCATCGTTGCCTCTACTACACGGGGATGGTTATCCTGGAGCACTATCGCGCACGGCGCGAACTGCCGCCCGGTATCTGGCTCGACATGCACGGCTACTACGAGAGTGCCGAGGAGTGGGGCGTTGCCTATACGCCGGTCGAAGATATTTTCGAGAGCAGCCTGCAAGCAACCCACTGCGCTGCCGCATATGCCACGCTATTGCTGATCGAAATCGCCAGCCCGTACAGCAGCAGTATTCGCAACCTGAATCTGATCCGGCGGTGGGCCGGCATGTGGTCGCCGCTTGTATCGATCCACAAGCTCGACGACGAGCTGGAGATTCCGCCATATCTCGTCGAATTGATGAAAGACGTGCCGCTGCATCCGACGGCTTATACCGAGGAGCCGAGCAAGGATGCCCGTCGCCTGGATACGTCGCGACTGGCGCTGCAGGTTACCCACATGCTGAGCCAGCTCAGGCAGCGGGTGACGCCGTCGCAACTGGGGCTGGGAGAGGAAACCTCGGCGCATGTGATCACCCTGCTCGAACATCTGGCGCGGCCGTGGAGCCAGGCGGCCTCCCCGCGCCGATTCCGGCGTTTCGCGACCGAGGGAATTGCCCATGTGGCGGTCGGTTTCGAGGCGATGCACTATTGCCTGACGGCCAGCGAATTTAGCCAGCCGGATGCCGCATCCAGCTATTCCCGCAGCGAATTCGATCAGCTATTCACCTTCCGCGACCGTGTTGATGCGGAGCAGGCGCTGGCGATCAGTCCGCCGATCAGTTTTCCGGTAGATGAATGGCATGTGATCAATCACTCGGCAAACGGCTTTCGCCTGTCACGCAGTTGCGCCGGGCAGCGGATCATGCACGGGCAATTGATGGCCATGCGTCCCCACGACGGGGATCAATTCCTGCTGGTACAGGCAAGCTGGCTGATGCAGGACGAGTCGGACGGTCTGGTGGTCGGAGTCGCTACCCTCCCCGGGATGCCGACCGGTATCGGCATCCGGCAGGCCACTCAGGGCGTCGGCAGCATCGAGCATTATGTGCCGGCCTTCATGCTGTCGCCTGTCCCCGCCATTGGCGAAGAGGCATCCATCGTTTTGCCCTCGGGTCTGTACCAAGCCAGCCGGGTACTCGATTTCTTCGTTGCAGGCGGAGAGTCGGGACAGTTGCGCATGAGCCACATATTGCAGCGCGGAACCGATTTCGACCGCATCAGCTTCCAGCTACTTTGACCTATCTTCGCGCTTCCGGAGGGTGAGTGCGCTAAACTATCGCCCTTACTCCCGGAGGACACCATGGCGGGTATAGACCGCGATACGCCGATACCGAGCGAAATCAAACTGCACCAGAAATCCCGGCGCCTTGAATTGATCTATGAAGGTGGCGAGATTTATTCGCTGGACTTCGAATACCTGCGTGTTTACACGCCGTCCGCCGAAGCACGCGGTCATGGGCCGGGGCAGGAAACCCTGCAGACCGGGAAGCGCAACGTCGATATCGAACGCATCGAGCCGGTCGGCACGTACGCGTTGCGTCTGGTTTTTTCCGACGGGCACGACAGCGGGCTGTATTCATGGGACATGCTCTACAATCTGGGCAAGCACCATGACGAATTGTGGCAGGAATACCTGAAACAGATCGACGAACAAGGCCTGTCCCGCGACATCGACACAACCTCGCGCCCCGCCTCGGGCGGCGGCTGCGGCCATCACCATTAAAGTCATGAGCAACGAAACCACGCATTTCGGCTACGAAACCGTCGCCGAGCAGGAAAAAGCCCGTCGGGTCGCCAATGTCTTCGACTCGGTGGCCAGCCGCTATGATCTGATGAACGACTTGATGTCAGCAGGCATGCACCGCCTGTGGAAGGCGTTTACCATACAGCGCAGCGGCGTCCGCGAAGGGTCGCGCGTGCTCGACGTGGCCGGCGGGACCGGCGACCTGTCGCTGGCCTTTGCCAAGAAGGTAGGAAAGAGCGGACAAGTCTGGCTGACGGACATCAACAATGCCATGCTGGCCCATGGTCGGGACCGTCTGCTCGATAAGGGCCATATGCTCCCGGTTGCCCAGTGCGACGCCGAAAAGCTCCCCTTCCCCGACGACTGGTTCGATTGCGTCACCGTGGCCTTCGGTTTGCGCAACATGACCCATAAAGATCTCGCGCTGGCCGAAATGCGGCGGGTGCTGCGTCCGGGCGGTCGTTTGCTGGTTCTCGAGTTTTCCCAAATCTGGAAGCCGCTCGCGCCGGCCTATGATTTCTACTCGTTCCAAGTCATTCCGCGTGTCGGCAAGCTGGTCACCAACGATTCCGACAGCTATCGCTATCTCTCCGAGTCCATCCGCATGCATCCGAATCAGGAAGAACTGAAGCGCATGATGGAAAGCGTCGGCCTCGAAAAAGTCGAATATTTCAACCTCGCCCTCGGCGTCGTCGCACTGCATCGCGGCTACAAGTTCTAAAGCGCTTGCACGGCATGGACTTCGTCAAGCAACTCGGGGTTCGCGGTTTGAACCATTTGATTGGCAGCACGTCATGGGCTCAGGATCGCCTGAGAAAACATGCCGGTGCACGGTTGCTCGTTCAAGCTGGGCCGCTCTTCTCCGTTCGGCTCGGTTTGGACCACGCCGGCTTGTTTCATCTTGCTTCGGGTAGCGACGAGCCCGATGTCAGGCTCACATTGCCTCCGGATGCGCCCGTTCGTGCTCTGCTGGACCGCGACAACCTGTTTTCGTCGGTCAAACTGGAAGGCTCTGTCGATGTAGCGGAAAGTCTGGCATTCGTTTTCCGCAATCTTGAATGGGATATCGAAGCCGACCTTGCTGCCTTGATCGGTGACGTACCAGCCTATCGGCTTGTTCGAATCGGACGTTCCCTTGGCGACAGCTTGCGCCAGGGTGCCGGCAATGCGCTGGCCAATGTGCACGAATATGTCGTCGACGAATCCGGCCTCTTGCCGGGAAAAGACGATGTTACGGCCTTCGGCAATGCAGTGAACGCCTTGCGAGACGACGTGGCGCGTCTGGAAAAACGCCTCTCCCGAATTTAGTCGGGTAATAAAAGCGAAGCAAATAAAAAAGGCAGCCTGGGCTGCCTTTTTTGTCCGTTGTTTCCGGATCAG
>CALJZP010000294.1 GCA_937983545.1 uncultured Azonexus sp. | reverse complement strand
TCTGGTGTGGTTACGCCTGTCCCCAAACGGTATGGACTGAAGTTTTTATGTGGATTGAACAAAAGATCGAAGGTAGTCGCTCCAGGCAAATGAAGCTCGATAAAATGCCATGGAATGCCGAAAAATTTCGCATCAAGGCATTGAAGCATTTTATCTGGGCCATCTTTGGAATCTGGACCGGCTTCACCTTTGTTGGCTATTTCTCACCAATCCGGGAGCTCTGGGATAGCGTAATGACTTTCACTACTGGCCCGTGGGAAACCTTCTGGATTTTCTTCTACGGCGGGTTCACCTACCTGATGGCCGGCTTCATGCGCGAACAGGTCTGCAAGTACATGTGCCCGTACGCCCGCTTCCAGAGCGTGATGTTCGACCCGGATACGCTGATCGTCACCTACGATCCGGAGCGCGGCGAAACACGCGGTGCACGCAAGAAGGGGGTCGATGCCAAGGCGGCAGGACTGGGCGACTGCGTGGACTGCGGCCTGTGCGTCCAGGTCTGCCCGACCGGTATCGACATCCGTAACGGCCTGCAGTACGAGTGCATTGGTTGCGCCGCATGCATCGACGTTTGCGACCAGGTGATGGACAAGACCGGCCTGCCGCGCGGACTGGTGCGCTATTCAACCGAAAACGCCATGTCGCAGCACCTTGATCGCAAGGCCATCCTGGCCCACGTCATCCGTCCACGCATCCTGTTGTACTCGGCCATTCTGGCGATCATTCTCGGCGCCTGCGCCTGGTTCCTGGCAAACCGAATTCCGCTCAAGGTGGACATCATCCGCGACCGTTCGATACTGGCCCGCGAAGCCGACGACGGCCGGATCGAAAACGTCTACATGCTGCAAATCATGAATACCGAGGAACGCCCCCATCGTTACCGCATCAGCGTCGACGGCCTGCCGGGCGCCGAAATTGCCGGCAGCCCGGACGTAGATGCCGCCGCCGCGGGGCTGACCACCCACAACACCATCGTCCGCGTGCCGCCGGATGCGGGCAAGGTCGGCTCCAACACCATTCACTTCGATATCGTCTCCATCGACAATCCCGACATCAAGGTCAGGGAGAAAGCGGCCTTCCTCCTGCCTCAGTAGCATCCAGGCAGACTCCGCTTGGGCGGGAGCATGTCTCCCGCCTTTTTTTGTCTTTTGCAGCCCGAGCGGGTCCGCCGTGATCGCCGCAGCACAAGGCTTGCATCGGCGATATACTGAGAAAAAATCCAACAAAAGGAGACACCCTCCCTCGCCGGGGGTCGATGCGCATGGACACACTCTTCCTGCTCGCCGTCGCCACAGTCGTCGTCGTGCTGGTGTTCGACTACACCAACGGCTTCCACGATGCCGCCAACATCGTCGCCACGGTCATCGCATCGCGTGCCATGACGCCGGCCCAGGCCGTGATCATCGTCGGCATCTTCGTATTTCTCGGCCCCCTGCTGGGCGGCACCGCCGTCGCCAACACCATCGGCAAGTTCGTCGTCCTTGACGGCGTCCTCCCCATCCTGTCGCTGTCCATTCTGCTGTGCGGGCTGATCGGTGCCATCACCTGGAATCTCGCGACCTGGTACTTCGGCATTCCGTCATCTTCGTCGCACGCACTGGTCGGCGGGCTGATCGGCGCCATCGTCGTTTCGGTCGGGGCCGACCACGTGCTCTGGGGTTTTGACCAACTGGCGTCGGGACACCTGACCGGCATCGTCAAGGTACTCGCCGCCCTGATCCTGTCGCCGCTGATCGGCTTTTGGGTTGGCTTCCTCATCCATCGCCTGCTCCATGCCTTGCTCATGGCAGCCAACCCGGCCGCCAACGCCCGCCTGCGCGGTTTTCAGTTCGTCACCGCGGCCGGCCTGGCCTTCTCGCACGGCGCCAACGACGCCCAGAAGAGCATGGGCATCCTGACACTGGTCCTCCTGCTCGGCGGTTTCATCCCATCATTCGAAGTCCCCTTCTGGGTCATGCTCGCCTGCGCCTCGGCAATCACGCTCGGCATCCTCTCCGGCGGCTGGCGCATCGTCCGCACCCTGGGTTTCGCTATTTACCGCGTTCGCCCCATCCATGCGCTCGGCTCGCAACTGACCTCGGCCGCCGTCATCATGGCCGCCTCGGCCGCGGGAGCCCCGGTATCGACTACCCACGTGGTCGCCACGTCGATCATGGGGATAGGCGCTTCGGAACGCCCGCGCGCCGTCCGCTGGGCCAAGGCCAAGGATATTGCCACCACCTGGCTGATCACCATTCCCGGGGCCGCCATTGTCGCCATCCAGGCCTACGCGCTGGTCCATCTCTTTCTCGGAGGCACGCCATGAGCGATGAAAAACGCCAATCGATAGTCGGCCGCCTGTTCGAGCGGGTCTTTCCGAAAATGCCCGACTTTTTCAGCCTGCTCGCCGAACAGTGCCAAAACGTTGCCCAGACCGCCGGACGCCTGGTCGAATTCATGGAGAGCGGCGATCCGACCGTCGGTCAATGCATCCGCCAGGACGAACATGACGCCGACCGGATCAAGATACGCAACCTGCACACCCTGAATGAGGCATTCTCGACGCCGATCGACCGCGAAGACATCTACCGCGCCATCGTCGACCTCGACGAAATCGTCAACTACTGCAAGAGTACGGTCAGCGAAATGGAAGTGCTCGGCCTCGCGCCCGACAAACACTGCCTGGAAATGGCAATGCACATCAAGCTGGGCACCGATGCCTTGGTCCAGGGCTACTCCCGCCTGGCGAAGAACCCCCAGGCCGCTGCAGCCGATGCCGACACCGCGCGCAAGGCCGAGCGCCGGGTGGAAAAGAACTATCGCCGCGCCATCTCCGAACTGTTTGTGGGCGACGACTACATCCACATGTTCAAGCGCCGCGAAATCTACCGTCACCTTTCCAACGCCGCCGACCGCATGGCCAACTGCGCCAACACATTGCACGACATCGTCGTCAAGATGTGCTGACAACCGTTAAAAGGAACACGCCGAAAGGCGTGGAAGCTCTCCTACAATAGCGGCCACAGAGAAGAAAAACAGGGGTATTCGGGCATGGAAAAAGAACAAAAGGCACGCGCGGCAAACGACCGTCGCGACGACGATTGCGGGCCGCCCAGCGGCTGGAAGGAACGGCGGCGCACCGCCGAGCGACGCATTCCGTCCGTCGAGGAAACCGACATGACGGAAGCCGAATGGCAAAACTATTTCGGTTCGGAAAAATCCGCCGTACCACAGACTTCCGAGACACACGAAATCGCCGCCGAAATACTCGGCAAAGCCCGCCGCTGAAACCCCGCCCATGCTGCAAACACTCGCCAGGCTGATCCTGAAAGCGTGCGGCTGGCGTCTTGTCGAACCGGCAGAGCGCCCGGACAGGATGCTGATCGTCGCCTACCCGCACACCTCCAATTGGGATGCGCTATACGCCCTGCTCACCGGCCTTGCCCTCGAGCTACGCGCCAACTGGGCAGCCAAGGACAGCCTGTTCCGCTGGCCCTTGGGCGCCATTCTGAAAAAGCTCGGCGGCATTCCCGTCAATCGCCGGCAGCGCACCGGCTTTGTCGAACAGATGGCCGAACGCTTTGCCAACGACGCGCATTGCATGCTGATCATGGCGCCGGAAGGAACCCGCTGCCGGACCGAAGGCTGGAAAAGCGGTTTCTACCGGATCGCCCTGACCGCCAGGCTGCCGGTCGCCCTCGGTTTCGTCGACTACGCGAGGCGCGAGGCCGGCATACTCGCCTACGTCACCCTCAGCGGCGACCCCGCCGCCGACATCGCCACGCTTGCCCGGCACTACGCCGGCCGCACAGGCAAGCACCCCGAACTGGCCTCGCCGGTTTGCTGGCTCGATTAAGGCCTATTCGGCGGCGATCTCCACCACCTCACCGGCAAACTGCACCGCCTGCCCCGGGCGCAACTTGGCCCGCTTGCGCGTATCGACCGCGCCGTCCACCTTGACCCGCCCTTCGGCGATGGCCGCATGGGCTGCGCCGCCGGATTCGCACAGACCGGTGGCCTTGAGCAGTTGATCGAGCTGGATGAATTCGCCGCGCACGGCAAAGCGGATGGTCATGACGGGGCTCCGATCAGGATCAGATGTACGCGGCAAGGCCCGTGGGCGCCGAGGACAATGGTTTGTTCGATGTCGCCGGTCCGCGACGGGCCGGAAATGAAATTGATGGCACGCGGGATTTCGCCCCGCTCGGCACGCAGCAGGGCGAAGGCATCTTCCATCGTGGCGACGATACGCGATGTATCGACCAACGCGATGTGGGTTTCCGGCAGTAGGCTGACCGTGGCCGGCGAATCCGGTCCGGAGAGCAGCATCAGCGTCCCGGTTTCGGCCACCGCGCAAAAGCAGGCCGTCACGCCTACGCGGTCGACATCGTGTGCCGCACGGGCGGCAGCGCGCACACCGCTGGCCGCCCAGTCCAGGCTGGCAACATCCGGCGTCATGACGATTTCCGGAGGCAGATGCTGCGCGGCGACATAGCGCGCCACGGCAGCAGGCGCCGCCCGCAGGTCAGGCACCGCTTCGACGGTACTGGAGAGAGTTTCCGCCTTGACCCGGAAACGGCCGACCAAGTCTCCCGACAGGACCGGCTGTGGCCCGCGCGAACGTGCCGCCAGCGATGCCTGCGCGGCAGCCTTGCGCTGTGCGAAATCGTCCTTGCCAACCCCTTGCCGGACACGGCCGAGAATAGTGTCCCTGGCCGTCATGCCACCCGATTCCTTGGCTTTCCGGCCGCGAAGGCTTCGATGTTGTCGATGAGCTGATCGGCCAGGGTTTGCATGGCCGGCCGGCTAGACCACGCCACATGCGGCGTCAGCAGGAAGTTCGGCAAGGCCAGCAGGTCCGGATGGAGCAGTGGATGAGCGTCGGTCGGCGGCTCGGCGGTGAGCACATCGAATCCGGCCCCGCCTATCCAGCCCTCCCGCAGCGCCCGCGCCAAGGCCGCTTCGTCGACGATACCGCCGCGCGCCGTATTGATCAGCAACGCACCGGGCCGCATCGCCCGCAACTCGGCTTCACCGATCAGCCCTTGTGTTTCCGGCGTCAGCGGGCAATGCAGGCTGATCGCATCGGCCTGCGCCAGCACCTCCTCGAAGGCCGTGTAGCCGGCTCGCACGCTGGCCGCCCCCTTGCGCTCCGCCCGCAGGACACGCATCCCGAATGCCTCGGCGAGGCGCGCGACACCATTGCCGAGCGTACCGGAACCGATCAGGCCGAGCGTTGCTCCATGCAGGTCGCGGATCGGGTGGTCGAACAGGCACCACTGGCCCGACTTCTGCCAGCCCCCGGCGATCACGGTTTCGCGCCAGGCCGCGAGGCTGCGCGTCAGGGCCAGCAGCAGCGACATGACGTGCTCGGGCACGGTATGCACGGCATAGCCGCGAATGTTGGAAACGACAATACCGCGCGCCTTGCACGCCGCGAGGTCTACACAATTGGTTCCCGTGGCCGCGACCGCGATCAGTTTCAGATCGGGCAGCCGGGCAAGAGTTTCGGCGTCAATCGTCACCTTGTTGATGAGGGCCACCGTGGCCCCAGCCAGGCGTCCGACGATCTCGTCCGGCCGCGTCCTGCCATACTCGACCCATTCGTGGGCAAAGGCCGGACGACGCATGCCGGGAATAACGAAGTCGCCCTCAAGCTGGACAATGCGCACGATCAAGGCGCCTTCATGTCGAATGATTTGCCGGCAGCCTCGGCCATCGCGCCCACCTGCGCTCCCAGGGCGGCATTGCCGCAATAGAGCAGGCGATCAACGGCACTGGCGCACAAGCCTTCAACGGCGGCAGCGTCGCCCTGCAACAGGTTCACCACGCCAGCCGGCCACTCTTCGCGAGCGGTCAGTTCGCACAGCGCGAATACCGCCGACGGCGCCTTGGGGCTCGGCTTGACGACCAAGGTGGCGCCGGCCATCAAGGCGGGTGCCATGGTTTCCGCAAAGCCGGCCAGGGGGCGCGTGGCGTCGAGCACGATGCCCAGCACGCCAGTCTGCCCGACCAGGTTGCCGCGCAAAGCGGCAGCCGCTTCGGCGACTTCGGCCGTGGCCCGTGCTTCGTCGAAGCCACACTCCTGGATCAGCAACTTGGCGAAATGCCCGGTATAACGCTCGAGCCCCTGCGCGAGTCGCTCCAGGCAGACGCGCCGCGCCGGCATGCCCATCATCGCCCACTCTGGTTGCGCGGTCTGGGCGGCCTTCACCGCCTCCACGGCTTCATCGGCGCCACAGAGCGGCACCCGCCGCAAGGCTTCGCCGGTCGCCGGGTTGGTGACGGTAAAGAAATCCGGTGTCACCGTTAAAAAGGCGTGACCGTTCACCCACATGGGAATGGCCATCGGGCCGTCGGGCGTAAATTCCATGCTCAAGCTCGCTTTCTTGCTTTGTAGAGTTCGTTGAATGTGCGACCGGATGCCATCGGCAGGTCGCGCCCGGCAGTCCAGCCCGGCGCCATGCCGAGGATGCGGATACGACCGTCGTCGTCGGCCAGCCAGTTCAGATAGCGCACGGCCCGACGGGTCATCCAGCGGTAGAGGACCGGGCGGCCGGCAAGCCACGCCCAGGCTTTGAGCGCCAAACGCTCCGACCACGGGCGCAGGCCACGCTCGACCTGCTCCTCGCGCAGGCGGTGCATCAGCTTGGGCAGCGGAATGCGCACCGGGCAGACGCTGCCGCACTGGTTGCAACCGGTGGAGGCATGCGGCAGGTCCAGGGCGTTCTCGATCCCCGTATAGAGTGGCGTCAGCACCGAGCCCATCGGGCCGGGATAGACCCAGCCGTAGGCGTGACCGCCAAGCGAGAAATACACCGGGCAGTGATTCATGCAGGCGCCGCAACGGATGCAGCGCAGCATGTCCTGATAGGGCGAGCCGAGCAGACCGGCCCGGCCGTTGTCGACCAGGATGAACACCGTCTTTTCCGGACCATCGTGATCGCCTTCGCGCTTCGTTCCAGTCAGCAGCGACACATAGTTGGAAATGCTCTGCCCGGTCGCCGAGCGCGGCAGCATGCGCATCAGGGTCGCGAAATCCTCGAACGTCGGCACGATCTTCTCGATCCCGGTGACCACGACGTGCACTTTGGGCAGGGTCGTCACCATGCGGCCGTTGCCTTCGTTGGTGACCAACGCCGCCGTACCAGTCTCGGCGATCAGGAAATTGGCGCCGGAGATGCCCATTTCCGCGGTCAGGAAATGCTGCCGCAGCACCTCGCGCGCCTCGCGGGTCATGTCCGGAATATCGGCCGAGGTCCGTGTCTCGATGGGGCGGCCATGCTCCCTGGCAAACAACGCCTCGACCTCCTCGATAGTCTTGTGCACGGCAGGGGCAATGATGTGCGACGGCGCTTCGCCGGCCAGTTGCACGATGTACTCGCCCAGATCGGTTTCCACCGGCCGGATACCGGCCTCGGCCAATGCCTCGTTGAGATGCGCCTCTTCGGAAAGCATCGACTTCGACTTGGTTGCCTTGGTCACGCCATGGCGACGGGCGATCTCGACGACCAGACGGCCGACTTCCTCACCGTCACGCGCCCACAGCACTTCGGCACCGGTCGCCTTGGCCCGTTCCTCGAAAATATCCAGCCAGACATCGAGATCGGCCAGCGTCCGGTTGCGGATGGCCTCGCAGGCGGTACGCAGGGTCTCGACATCGAGGGCATCTTCGGCCAGCGCGGCCATCCCCTTGGCCCGCTTGCCGACGAACAGCGGCTTGGCCTTCTGCAACGCCCGCTGCAGGACGGGGTTGCGCACCTTCTCGCCGGCCCGCGCTTGGAAATGCATGGCTTGCGAATGCTTCGCGGCGGCCGTCACGCGTCGCCCCCGGCCAGCACTTCGGCGATGTGCAGGACACGCGTCGTTTCGTCGCCGCGCCGGCGCAGCCGGCCTTCGATATTCATCAGGCAACCGAGGTCGCCACCGACAACGGCGTCCGCCGCCACGGCGGCAATCGACTCGCACTTGCGGTCGACGATCCGTGTTGAAACATCGCCGAATTTCACCGAGAAAGCGCCGCCGAAACCGCAGCATTCCTCGCACTCGCCCATTTCCTTGAGCGCCAGGCCGGGTACCCGGCTCAACAAGTCGCGCGGCTGCCGCTTGATGCCAAGACCGCGCAAGCCTTTGCACGAATCGTGGTACGTCACGCTCCCTTCGAAAGCACCGGGCACAGCCGAAATCTTGAGAACATCAACCAGAAAGCTCGTCAGTTCGTACGTCCGTCCGGCAAGGCTCCGCGCCCTCGGTCCCCAGTCGGGATCGTCGGCGAACAACTGCGGATAAATATTGCGCACCTGGTCGGCACACGAACCGGAGGGAATCACCACATGATCGAAAGCTTCCAGTTCGGCGATCGCTTTTTTCGCCAGATCTGCGGCCAGGCCGCGCTCGCCGGCACTCCAGGCCGGCTGCCCGCAGCAGGTTTGTCCTTCAGGAACAATTACTTCGCAGCCTGCTTCTTCAAGCAGGCGCAAGGCGGCGAATCCGACCGACGGTCGCATCAGGTCGACCAGACAGGTGACGTAGAGAGCTAAGCGCATGCTAATATTGCGGCGCACAAGAAAAGTGAAGTGGCTAATGCTACTCAAACCACACCAATAAAGGAATCCAGTTGTCCGAAGCAGCCAGCGGATCCGGCAAAGCCCCCGGATCCATCCAGGTCATCGAGCGCATGATGTCGTTGCTCGACGCGCTCGCCGCATCGCCCGATGCCGCCAGCCTGAAACATTTGGCACTCGCTACCGAACTCCATCCGTCGACAGCGCACCGCATTCTGGCCGCCATGAGCGCCGCCCGCTTTGTCGAGCGTCAAGACAGCGGCACTTACCGCCTCGGTATCCGTCTTCTCGAGCTGGGCAACATCGTCAAGTCGCGCATCAACGTTCGTGAAGTCGCCCTGCCTTTCATGCAGGAATTGCATGAGCGCATCGGCGAGGCAATTAACCTTGGCACCCGCCACGACGACGAAATCGTCTACCTTGAACGCACCTCGTCGGGCCGTGCCCTGGTACGCGTGGTCTATCTCGTCGGCGGCCGTGCGCCGCTGCACCTGACCTCGCTGGGCAAGCTGTTCCTCGCCACCGACACGCCCCAGAGGGTTCGCGACTACGCCAAGCGCACCGGCCTGCCCGGCAAGACGCCGCATTCGCTGACCTCACTGGCCTTGCTGGAAAAGGAGCTCGACAAGGTCCGCCGCCACGGCATCGCCTACGACGACGAAGAGGCCGAACTCGGCCTGAAGTGCGTTGCCGCGCCGATTCACGACGACGAAGGCGTCATTGTGGCCGCCCTCTCCGTTTCCGCTCCGGCCGACCGGCACGATCCGGACTGGGCACTGCAGGTCAAGAAGAGCGCCGACGCCGTATCGCAGGCCCTCGGCTACACCGGCCCGCGCAAGTAACCGCCCTTCTCGGGACAGAAATAAAAAAAGGCCGCTCGCAAGCGGCCTTTTTGCTGAGTGAGTCGCGTCACGCCTTGCGACGGTCCGCCCCCAGCGATGCGCTTTCCATCCAGCGCTTGATCCGTTGCGCATCGCCGACCCGGGTCATTTTGCCGACCGAATCGAGCAGCACGATGACAACCGGCTTGTCGGCAACACGTGCCTGCATGACCAGGCAGCGACCGGCCTCGGAAATGTAGCCGGTCTTCGAAACGCCGATTTCCCAGTTGTCGCTGCGCACCAAGGCATTGGTGTTGTGGAAGTCGCGAATACGACCGTTCAACTCGACCTTGGCCTCGGCAGTGGTCGAATACTGGCGAATCTCGGGATAGCGCGCGGCAGCGGCAACCATGCGCGCCAGGTCATGCGCCGTCGACACATTATTGCTCGACAACCCGGTCGGCTCCTCGAAACGCGAGTGATACATGCCCAAGGCATGAGACTTCCTGTTCATGGCCTGCACGAAGGCCGGCAAGCCACCCGGATAGTGGCGCCCGAGCGCATTGGCGGCACGATTTTCAGAGGACATCAGCGCCAGCAGCATGGCCGCTTCGCGGGTCATGGTCGTTCCCACCGGCAGGCGCGAGCGCGTACCCTTCAGGCCATCGACATCTTCCTCGCTGATGGAGATGACTTCCTGCAGGTCAAGCTTGGCGTCCAGCACGACCATGGCGGTCATCAACTTGGAAATCGACGCAATGGGAACCACGGCATCGGGCTGTTTTTCGAGCAGAGGCTGACCGCTGCTCTGATCGATGACCAAGGCGGAAGCGGAATACAGTGCTAGACGGCGCGGATCGGTATCCAGATCGGACATCGCCACATGGCGAACCGGCCTGGCCTGGGGTTTGGAGGCGACCAGCGCCGACTTGCCCGAAGATTTCGCTGTGCCGGCAACGGCCTGCCTTGTCGAGGCGCCGGCGGCAGCCGTCTTGCTCCGCGAGGTCTTGCCGGCCGAACCGGCGAGCGATTTACCGGCCGGTTTGCTGGCTGAATTGGCTGCGGCCGGCGCCTTCTTGGCCGCTTTTTTCTGCGCGCCCTGCTCAGCCTTCTTGGTCTGCGCCGCAAGAACGGGGGTTTGTACGCACAACCCCAGAACCGCGCCGACCAGCAAGGCAGACTTCAATTTCTGCATCATTCAACATCTCCCGCCAATTGCGGCAATTTTATCGCAGTTTAGCAGGAGACGAAGAATTTTCAATAAAAATAAGCAGATACAAAAACAAATTAAAGCAACAACTTAGCCCGCATCAACCACGGTAAGTGCTGTCATGTTGACAATGCGACGCACCGTCGCCGTTGGCGTCAGGATGTTCACCGGTTTTGCGGCGCCGAGCAGGATGGGGCCGACGGTCAGATTGTCGCCGGCAGCGACCTTCAACAGGTTGAACGAGATGTTCGCGGCATCGAGCGTCGGCATGACCAGCAGGTTGGCCTGCCCCTTCAACCGGGAGTTCGGGAAGGCCTTCAGGCGAATCTGCTCGTCGAGCGCCGCATCACCATGCATTTCGCCCTCCACCTCAAGCTCGGGCGCCCGCTGATTGAGGCGCGACAGCACCTCGCGCATCTTCAGCGACGTCGGGGTATCCTCGGTCCCGAAGGTCGAATGCGACAACAGCGCCACTTTCGGCGTGATGCCGAAATTGCGGATTTCCTCGGCGGCCAGCAGCGTCATCTCGGCCAACTGATCGGCGCTCGGGTCGTAGTTCACGTACGTGTCGCCGATGAATACGGTGCGTTCCGGCAGCATCAACAGGTTCATCGCGTAATAGCGATCGTGGCTGGCACGCATGCCGATCACGCTCTGCACATACTCGCGGTGCGTCTCGTGGCGACCGAAGGTGCCGCAGATCAAGCCATCGGCGTAACCCAGATGAACCATCAGCGAACCGTACAGCGTGTTGCGACGGCGCACTTCGCGACGGGCGAACTCGGGCGAAACGCCCTTGCGCTCCATCAGGCGGTGATAGGTCGTGCAGAACTCCTCGTAATGCGCATCGAAGAAAGCGCAGTTTTCGGAATGAACAACCTCGAAGTCCTCGCCCTCGCGAATGCGCAGGCCGGCTTCCTCGATACGGCGGTTGATTTCGGCATGACGGCCGATCAGTACCGGCCAGGCGATACCTTCGTCACGCACCACCTGCACCGCGCGCAGCACGCGCTCATCCTCGCCTTCGGCAAAGACAATGCGCTTGGGTGCCAGCTTGGCCTGCGAGAACACCGGCTTCATGATCATGCAGGAGTGGTAGACGAATTCGTTCAGGCTCTGGATATAGGCATCCCAATCCTGGATCGGACGGGTGGCGACACCGGAGTC
>CALJZP010000293.1 GCA_937983545.1 uncultured Azonexus sp. | reverse complement strand
ACCTCGATCGCGTCGCCGGACACGTTGCGCTTCTTGACTTTGCCGTCTTCGTCGAATTCGTGGGCAATCTGGTCGCGTCCCTTCGTGCCCGGGATGTTGACGATCGCCTCGAGCACGGCCTGGTGGCTGCCGAGGCGCTTGGCGAACACGTCGGTGTCGGGAACACCGAGGAAGTGGCTGTGTACCTCCACGCCCGGATGCGGGCCCAGGTCTTCTGCTGCCTGGTCGCGGCGCGGGCGGTCGCGCTCGATCACGAGGCGGTTCATCTCGCCTCGGGACAGGTGCGCGCCGAGCAGGGCCAAACGCCCGTCTGGGCGATCTGGCGCGGGTATTGCGCCAGCTGTCCGGGCGTTACGACCAGGCGGCGCGGGCGGCAACCGCCTATTGAATATCCCTTGAGGCCGGCACTTACGCCCGGTCGTCGAGGATTTCCGTATCGGCGTGGTCGTAGGCCGGGCTGCACGCGCACAGCACGCGCAGGGGGACCGGCCAGGTGTTGTGGAGAGCGTGCGGGGTACCCGGCGGAATCAGGATGGTGTCGCCGACGCCGATGGCGAAAGTCCGGTCGCCGAGAATCATGGTGCCCTGGCCGGCGGTGACGTGGTACAGCTCTTCGGTGTTGCGGTGGCGATGAAGCAGGGTTTTCTGGCCGGCATACACCGTCGCCTCGGCCAGGCTCTGCGCCTGGTTGCCATGCTGCTGCGGGTGCATCAGTTCGCGGATTTCCGAGCCATCCTTGGTGGTATAGGGGCGGGCATCGTCGTAACGGCTGAGGGTCATGTCGTCTCCTTGGGGATTCTGGCGAGAAAGCGGTCGAGCTGGTTGCCGAAGGCCTGCCGGTCGGCCTGGCTGAAGGAAGACGGGCCGCCGGTTTCGACGCCGGCGCTGCGCAGTTCCTCCATGAAATTACGCATGCTCAGCCGTTCCTGGATAGTGGCTGTCGTGTAGAGCTCGCCGCGCGGGTTCAGGGCATGGGCGCCGCGCCCGATGACCAGCGAGGCGAGCGGGATGTCGGCGGTGACGACGAGGTCGCCGGCCGCCACTTGCTCGACGATGTGCCGGTCGGCAACGTCGAAACCGCTCGGCACCTGAATGGCGCGGATGAATTTCGACGGCGGCGTGCGCAGCATCTGGTTGGCGACCAGGGTGGTCTGGATCTGCCGACGCTCGGCGGCGCGGTAGATGATTTCCTTGATGACGCCGGGGCAGGCGTCGGCATCGACCCAGATCTGCATGCTACTTGGCCAGCGGTGCGAATTCGGCGGGAACCCAGGCGTATCCCTTGGCTTCCTTGCGGACATGGCCGACACCGGGGAAGGGCAGGTGCATGCCGGCAACCATCAGCTTTTCGCGGGCGGCCTTGTGGAAGATGCGCTTGCGCGTCGCCACGGCCTGCTTGGGATCGTTGTCGAATTCGAAAGCGACTTCCGGGCGGGCGAACTGCACGGCATGGTTATGCACCAGGTCGCCGAGGACGAGCAGACGCTGGTCGCCGCTCTGGAACAGGTAGCTGGCGTGGCCCGGGGTATGGCCGTGGGTGTCCACGCTGCTGACGCCGGCCAGCAGTTCGCGGTCGCTGTCGAAGGTCTTCCATTTACCGGCGGCAAGGTAGGGGGCGGCGGCATCGCGCGACATCTTGAAGAAGGGCTGGAAATCCTTGGGCGCCTGGTTGGCGATTGCTTCGCTCAGCCAGAAATCATTGTCCGCCTTGGCCGACCATACCTCGGCGTTGGTGAAGACACGCTGGCCGTCCGGGGTGACCAGGCCGTTGATGTGGTCGCCGTGCAGGTGGGTGACGAGCACGGTATCGACCTGTTCCGGGGTGTAGCCGGCCGCCCTGAGGTTGTCCACGATGTTGCCGAGGCCCGGCCCGAACAGCTTGGCGGCGCCGGCGTCGATCAGGACGAGCTTGTTGCCGGTGTTCACCAGATAGGCGTTGACGGCGGTCTGTACCTTGGGGCCCTTCAGGAACTCGCGGGCAAGCAGGCGCTGGATATCGCGCTTGTCGATGTTCTTCAGCAGTTTCTCGTCGAGGTCGATGGCGCCATCGTAAAGGGCCGTCACTTCGAACTGGCCGAGCATCAGGCGGTAGTAGCCGGGTACCTGGGTTTTCTGCTGCGGTGCCTCGGCGACGGCCAGGCTGCTGCCGAGCAGGAAGAGGCTGGCAACGGCCAGGCGGCGGAAGGCTGTTTTCAGGGGAGATACGGTGAGGGTCATTCAGGGCTCCTGTGGGGTGGGAGAACAGCCGGGATGACCGATGCTGCGAGCAGTCGGAGATCGGCGGCGCAGGGGAGATATTGCCACGGAGTGCCCGGTTGACAAATGCATCGTCACGCCGTTTCATGGCTGCTTCCCCATTTCTTGAGCGGAGCGGCCTGCCATGGTTCGATCGATTGCACGCCTGCTGCCTGTGGGCGGCCTGTGGTTATGGCTTTCCCTGGGCAATGTGCTGGCGCAGACGGGCGACACGCTGCCGCCGGCGCCGGACTATCTGGGGGAGATTCGCCGGGGGGCCGACGGACGACTGGTGGCTCGTCCGGAAGCGGCGGTTGCCATGGAGGCAGCCGTGCCGGCCACGATGGTCGTCGGTCCCGGCGAGAAAATCGCCTCGATCACCGAAGCCGCCAAACAGGCGCGCGACGGCGACGTGATCGAGATCCGTCCGGGCATCTATCGCGGGCAGCCGGCCGTCTGGACGCAGAACAACTTGGTGATCCGCGGTGCCGGCGAGCGGCCGGTCATGCTGGCCGATGGCAAGAGCGCGGAGGGCAAGGCGATCTGGGTGGTGCGCGGCGGCAAGCTGCGGATCGAGAATATCGAATTTCGCGGAGCACGAGGCACCGACCTGAACGGTGCCGGGGTCCGTTTCGAAAAGGGTAGCCTGACCGTGCGGGCTTGCGCCTTCTTCGACAACGAGATGGGCATCCTGACGGCGAACCGAAGCGAATCGACTCTCGAGGTGATCGATAGCGAGTTCGGCGACGCGCCGCGTACCCAGGGCAATCAGCACCACCTGCTGTATGTCGGCGCGATCGGGAAATTCACGCTGCGGGGCAGCCGTTTCTCCAATGGCTATCTCGGCCATCTCGTCAAATCGCGGGCGCGCGAGAACCTCATCCTGTACAACATGCTGGTCGACGGGGCAGCCGGCAAGTCGTCCTACGAACTGGAGTTCCCCAATGGCGGTGTCGCCTACGTGGTCGGCAATACCATCGGCCAAAGCGCCGGCACCGACAATCCGCGCCTCGTTTCCTATGGCGCCGAGGGGCCGAAATGGCCTGACAATGCGCTCTACATGGCGCACAACACCTTGATCAACGACGCCTACGCCGGTACTTTCGTCAACGTGCGTACCGACCGGATGGGCGGCGATGTCGAGGTCTGGCTGCTCAACAACCTGATCGTTGGGGTGGGCGATCTCCACAAGCCGGCGCAAGGCCGATTCGAAGGCAACCGTTTGGCGGCGCGACACGAACTGGTCGAGATGGGCGGCATTCCGCTGAAACTGACCAGCCTGTCGCCGCTGCGCGGCATGGTCAGTCCGCCGGGTCCGGCGCCGGCCATGACGCTGCTGCCCGATGCCGAGTTCGTCTTCCCGGCTGGAACCCGTCGGATGCAGCCGGGCAGCCTGCTGGCGCCGGGGGCATTCCAGTAGCGCCTGGCTAGGGCGCTACGGGCGCTTCCAGCGGGAGCGTCAAGGTGAAGGTGCTGCCTTGGCCGGGCCGGCTTTCGACACGTATCTTGCCGCCGAGAATTCCGGTCACGATGTTGTAGACGATGTTCAGCCCGAGACCGCTGCCGCCTTTTCCGAAGCGGGTGGTGAAGAAGGGATCGAAAACGCGTCCGAGGTTTTCTTCGGCGATGCCCGCGCCGTTGTCGTGGATGACGATCACCGCCTTGTCGCCCTCCTGCTTCGCGGACAGGTGGATTTCGCCGCCTCGTTCCCCGTAGCCGTGGATCATGGCGTTTTCCAGCAGGGCGGAAACGGCCTGGTTCAGGCTGCCGGGGTAAGCGTTCATCGGGATGTCGCCGTCGATGTCGGTGGCGACCGTGCAATGACCGCGTTTCAGGCTGGGGGTGAGCATGACCACCGTATCATTCAAGGTTTCCTTCAGCATGAAACCCCGGCGGGCGTCGCTCGTCCGGTCAACGGCGGCACGCTTGAAACTGGCAATCAGCTGGGCAGCCTTGTCGAGATTGCGTTGCAGGATGTGCGTCGCATTGTCGAGCTTGTCCATATGCTCGCGAAGGGTCGTTTTGCGGAGCTGGCCCTTTTCGATTTCCGATTGCAGTGCCGTCGTTTCGTCGCTCAGGCGCGAGGCGACCAGGACGCAGTTGCCGATCGGCGTATTCAGTTCGTGGGCAATGCCGGCAACCAGCGCTCCCAGGGCGGCCAGTTTCTCCGCTTCAACCAGTTCCTGGCGGGTATCGGTCAAGCTCTGGACGGTTTGCTCCAGTTCCCGATTGGCGTTGGCCAGCGCAATGGTCCGTTCGTCGACCAGGCGCTCCAGATTGGCGTTCAGGTTGCGTATTTCAGCGTCAACACGTTCTTGTTCGTGGCGTTGCTTCTCCTGTACGGCAAGCATGTCGTTGAATGCCCGCTCCAGCATGCCGATTTCACCTGTCGCCTGCAGATTGATCGGCGTTTTCTCTACCTGGTTGGTCAGGTGGGTGACGTGTTCGGTGAGGCGCGACAAGGGAGCCAGGGAGCGTTGCGCCAAGAGCCATGCCAATGCCAGGATGCCGAATCCGGTAACGGCGGCCAGCAAGAAGACCCGATCGCGGGTCTCGCGAAACGGTTGCTCGGCTTCGGCAAGCGGGAAGTTGGCCGCCAGCAGCCAGCCGGTACTTTTCATGGTGCGCAGGCCGACAATCATTTTCGTGCCCGTGCTGTTGACGGTGACACCGCTCCCTTCGAAGTTCTCCTCGATGCCTTTGTCGACGATCAGGTTCTGACCGGGTTTGGCGGCGACTTTCATGATCCGCATCGGGTCCGGATGCATCAGCATGGTCCGCGACCGCGTCAGCAGGAAAAAATAGCCGCCATGGCCGATGCGGACATCCTTCAGCGAAGCCAGGAAATTGCTGCCGTCGAGGCGCAGGGCGCCGCTGACGAATCCGCGATGCCCGCCATCCTCACCAAAGATCGGGATGATCAGGGCGACGGCCGGGCAGCCATTGCAGGACGGTGAAGGATAGGGTTCGGAGAAGGTCGGCAGGCGCCTTTCGCGCGCGCGGTAGTCGGCATCCGGCGCGCCTGTCAGTTTGCCGAGGCGTTTGGCGGCGGCAAGGGGGTCCGTTGTGTTGACGCCCATGAGGATACGGTCCTTGTTGGCGATATAGAGCCCAAGGTCAAATACGCCAAGCCCGGCTGATTGGGTGCCGAGATAGGCATTGGCCACGCCGGCGTCATCGAAAGCCTTTGCCGGCGTCTGGGCGGCAATGGTTTGCAGCATCTGTGTTGCCGCGTCGAAGCGGCTGTCGAGCATGATGGCGTGGGTTTCCGCCAGGAGCGCGACATCCTCCCCGATCAGTCGCTGGAATCGTTCCTGCAGTGTATCCAGCACGACGTGCAGGATAGCCGCCAATCCCACAAAAAACAGAAGAACGACACCAATCGAGAAACGTGTTTTGAGAGATTTGAAATACATATCACTACCCTAGTACCAAAGCGGTATAGGGCATGGTGTTTTTTTGTCAAAAATTGTAGCCCATCGCTTCGCCCATTCTGATCGCCCGCGCCGGCGACCAGTCCGGATTGAAGGACAGGCGGTTTTGCGGAAAGAGCATGACGACCGTCGAGCCGAGCAGGAAACGCCCCATTTCCTCGCCCTTCCTGAGCACGATGTTCTGCTCGTCGTAGCGCCATTCGCGGATCACGCCCGGGCGCGGCGGATTGACGGTGCCATGCCAGACCGTCGCCATGCTGCCGACGATGGTGGCGCCGACCAGGGTCAGTACGAAAGGGCCGCTCGCCGATTCGAAGACGCAGACGACACGTTCGTTACGGGCAAAAAGTCCGGGCACCCCACGGGCAGTGGTCGGGTTGACCGAAAACAGCGCGCCGGGCACGTAGATCATCCGCGTCAGCCTGCCATCGCAGGGCATATGGATGCGGTGATAGTCGCGCGGGCTGAGATAAAGCGTGGCGAAGCTGCCGTTCTCGAAGCGGGCGGCCAGTTCGCGGTCGCCACCGACCAGCGCGGTGGTCGAGTAGGAATGCCCCTTGGCCTGGAAGATCTGGTCGCGCGCGATGGCGCCGAACTGGCTGATCGCGCCGTCCACCGGGCACAGGAGATCGGCTTCGGCCAGCGGCCGGGCGCCATCTTTCAACGGGCGGGTAAAAAATGCGTTGAAGCTCGGGTAGCTGCCAATGTCCGGATTGGCTGCTTCGGCCATGTTCACGTTGTAGCGACCGACGA
>CALJZP010000292.1 GCA_937983545.1 uncultured Azonexus sp. | reverse complement strand
TGCCGTCGGGGGTCATGGTGATGCCGGTTACTTCGCACTTGTTCGGCCCGGTCAGGAAGCGCTTGAACTGCTTGGTCACCGGATCGGCGCAGGACAAACTGTTGGCGCCGATATTGACCCAGTCGCCCGAAGCATCACCGATCTGGTCGGTCTGCACCCACAGACGGCCGAACCAGTCGAACCACAGGCCGTCCGGGGCGCCGAAATCGCAGCTGCCGTCTGCGCCGTTGATGTCACCCTTGTAGTTATTGGTCGGCTTGGCGGTCTTGGCAGTGTTGCTGTCGCCGGCCTGCACGAAGATGTCCCAGGTAAACGTGGTAGCCAGGACCGACTGCTCATCCTCGCGCCAACGAATGATGTGGCCGTAGATGTTGTCTTCACGCGGGTTGGCGGCATCGACCGCCGGACGGGCAGATGCGGCGGTAGTCGAACCATCAATCTTGTTGGACGACGGGGTAGCGCTGCTGCCACGGCGGTTATTATTGGTTAGGGTGCAGTAAACCTCAATCTCGTCGTTGCCATTGACGCGCGGACGGGCGCCGGTCCATTCCGGGCGGTCCATCATCGTGGCGCCGACGGCATCGGCAGCCATACGCGTCTTGATCAGAATCTTGGCCAGGACTTCAGCATCGTTGGCGCCGGCAAAGTTCGGATTGTCGCGCAGGGCCTGTCCGTTCAGGCCAACAGTATCCGGAGTCAGCGGGAGCCAGACGCCAGTCATGCCAGCATCGAAGCGGGCGACATACAGCGTGCCGCGGTCAAGCAGGTCACGGTTGGCGGCACGGTTGCCCGGGTTGTACTTATCCGCACAGACAAACTTATAGATGTATTCATTGCGCTCGTCGTCGCCCATGTAGAAGGCCAGGTGATTGGCGCGGTCCACCACGTATTGGGCGCTTTCGTGCTTGATACGGCCAAGCGCGGTGCGCTTAACCGGCACACTCTGCGGGTCGGTCGGATCAACCTCGACCACCCAGCCGAAATGGTTGGTTTCGTTAGGATTCACCGCCAGATCGAAACGCGGGTCGACGGTATGCCAGCGATAGCCAAAGCCGCTGGCAGTAACGCCGTAGCGGTTGTACAGCTTACCGGTTTCGGTGCTGCTGGCAGGCAGGGCCGCTGTGGCACCGAAGTTGCCGTTCCAGTTTTCCTCGCAGGTCAGGTAGGTGCCCCACGGCGTCACGCCGTTGGCACAGTTGTTGATGGTGCCGCGAGCCTTATAGCCGTCGGTGGTGTTGCCGGTGGCAACGGAACCATTATCCTTGATGTCGTACTCACGGGTCTGCATCAAGGCATGGCCGGCGGCCGGGCCGGCAATGCGCATAGGGGTATTGGCGGTGAGGCGGCGGCCATAGACCGAGCCCGGAACGACCGACCAGTTACCATTAACCCGGCGCACTTCCAGGATCGAAACGCCATGCGCCGCTTGCGACTTGCGGCACTTCTGGATCGTGTAGCCGGCGCCGACCTGGCCATCCGGGAACAAAACCTCTTCGTGCGTGTATTCGTTGTTGGCGCACAGGATGCCACGATCGTTCAGAACCTGGCCGCGGCTCGGGAAGGGGAAGAAGTGCATACCGTCGGTATGCATTCCGTACTGCTTTGCCTGTTCGACAGCCGAGTTGCTGGCGTCGCTCTTGTAGGCCACACCACCCGGCATGATCGGGTCGCCCCAAGCCACCAGGCAGTTGACCGTATAGCCTTGCGGCACGGTGACGGCGTCAGCAACTGGCGCGGTATCGGTCGGCACGCCGGTGAAATTGATGCCCGGGGTCGCGGCCGGCGCCGCAGCATGGACCGTATTGACCAACCCGGACAGCGTTATGCCTCCTGCGGCAGCCAGCATACCGGCACTGGCAGAGCCTTGGACGAAGCGGCGACGGCTGACTTCCACGCGGCCGATCACGTCGTAGATGGATTCGTTACCCGACGGATTGACCGTCTGGTCGTTGCTGGGATGACTATTACCTTTCATGGGTCTATCTCTCGTAAAGGGGTTGTAGGCTGTATGAAATTTGATATCGAACACAGGGACGCAATGACACCAGCGCAACCTGAGCGCCAGCCTCGCAAGTTACTTGGCATTTATTGCCCTTCCATTTCACCCGAACGAGCATTCAATAGTCCGATCGGACTACCCCACAACCCTCTTTGCCCGGCAAGCGGGGTTTCTCGCCCTCTCGCGCCACCGGAAAGCGACCGGTTTTCCTTTTCGGAAATAACCTTGCCGCACTCCATTCATCAAAGTGACATATTGCATTCGCACAATCGGCGTCCGGCCTTTCTGACCTTCCATCTTTTTCAGGAATCGATACCGATGCGGATGCCCCGTTCCACCCAGCTCTCACTTGTTCTCGCCGCCGCCCTCGGCAGCGCCGTCATCACAACCGGGTGCGGCAATGCCGACAGCAAGGCACCGGCCACCCAGGTAGCGGCCAAGGTCAATGGAACGGAAATCTCGGTACATCAGATCAACGCCATGCTTGCCAAGGCCAACGGCGTCAATAGCGAAAATGCGCCGCAAGCTCGAAAGGAAATCCTGGATCGCCTGATCAGCCAGCAACTCGCCGTCGAACAGGCGATAGCCAAGAAACTCGACCGTAACCCGGACGTCCTGCTCAACATTGATGCCGCCCGCCGCGATATTCTGGCCCGCAGCTACCTCGAACAACTCGCGTCAGCCAATACCAAGCCAACCGACGAAGAGGTCAAGCGCTACTTCGATGAGCATCCCGACCTGTTCACCAAGCGCCGCATCTACGCTCTGCAGGAACTGGCCATCCCGAAAAACGCCGGTTCGCTTGTCGGACTCAAGGAATACATCGGCAGCGGCAAGTCGCTCGACGATATCGTGACCTGGCTCAAGGAGCGCAACATCCCTGCCCGCGCCAGCCAGGGCAGCCGCCCGGCCGAGCAACTGCCGCTCGAACTGCTGCCGAAAATCGCCCAGCTCAAGGATGGCCAGACCGCCATGCTCGAAACCCCTCAAGGCATCATGATCATGCGCCTGGTTGCCTCGCAGAACGCCCCGATCGACGAAGCAGGCGCCAAGCCGCGCATCCAGCAGTTCCTGTCCAACGAGCGCAACAGCAAGGCCGTGGCAGAGGAAATGAAAAAACTCAGGGACACCGCCAAGATCGAACTGGTCGGCGACTTCGCCAAGCTCCCCGCCACACCGGCCACCGCTCCGGCCGCCGAAGCCCCGAAGGAACCGACGCCTGCCGCCGGTGCCATCGAAAAGGGCGTAGCCAGCCTCAAGTAAGCCCAGCGCACCCCACACAGGAAATCCCATGGCAAAGGTCTTCTTCCGCCTGCTGGCTCTCGCCAGCCTGCTCGTCAATTTCGCCGCCGGCCATGCCGCCGACGCCGACTACAGGCTTGGCCAGGGCGACACGATCCGCATCGTCGTTTTCCAGAACCCCGACCTTGCCCTCGAAACACGAGTCTCGGAAAGCGGCACCATCACCTACCCGCTGATCGGCACCGTCGCCATTGGCGGCCTGACCATCGCCCATGCCGAAGCCCGCATCGCTGCCGGCCTCAAGGATGGCGGTTTCGTCCAGAAGCCGCAGGTCAACATCGCCCTCATGCAGGTACGCGGCAATCAGGTATCCGTGCTCGGCCAGGTCAACCGGCCCGGCCGTTTCCCGCTCGAAACCGGCAACACACGGCTTTCCGACGTGCTGGCCATGGCCGGCGGGGCAACACCGACGGGCGCGGATATCGTCATCGTCACCGGCATCCGCGAGGGCAAGCCCTTCCGCCGCGAAATCGACTTTCCCGCCATCTACATCGGCAACCGGACCGAAGACGACCTGCTCATCTCGGGTGGCGACGTCATCTACGTTCATCGTGCACCGATGTTCTATGTCTATGGCGAAGCGCAACGCTCCGGCTCCTACCGCATCGAGCGCGGCATGACCGTCCGCCAGGCGCTGGCCCAGGCCGGCGGGCCCACACAGCGCGGCACCGACGAACGGGTTCGCCTCCATCGCCGCAGCGGTGACGGGCAGATCGCCCGCATTACCCCAGAACTCGGCGATCTCGTCCAACCGGACGACGTGATCTACGTCCGCGAAAGCCTCTTCTAAAAGCCAGTCGACCATGACCCTGCAACAATTCCTTCTGATCCTCTGGGCCCGCCGCCGGCTGGTGTTCTTCACCTTTCTTGGCACCGTGCTAACCGCTACTGTAGTTACATTCCTGCTACCCAAGGAATACAGCGCGAGCGCAGCAGTCGTCCTCGACGTCAAATCACCCG
This sequence comes from uncultured Azonexus sp., assembly GCA_937983545.1. Lineage (GTDB taxonomy): Bacteria > Pseudomonadota > Gammaproteobacteria > Burkholderiales > Rhodocyclaceae > Azonexus. Next base: position 4,310 of record CALJZP010000292.1, on the reverse strand, counting down.
ACCCCATTGCCGGTATGGTTTTGCCTGGCCTAATGGCTCCCGGCTACATGGCCACCCAGGTTGACATCATCAACAGCGACCGCGTCGCGATGCGTGTGGTCAAGATGCTGCGCATGGATGAAAACCCTGCCATCCAGGAGCAATGGCAGGAAGCTACGGAGGGAAAGGGGAAGATCGGCCCTTGGCTGGTCGAACTCTTGCAGAAAAAGCTTGATGTAAAGCCGTCCCGCGAAAGCAACGTCATCTCCATCACCTACTCGGGATCCAGCCCGGAGTTTGCCGCAGCCATGGCTAATGCCTTCGCTCAGGCCTACATCGACGTCAATCTCGAACTACGTGTCGAGCCAGCCCGCCAAAACGCAAAATGGTTCGACGAGCAAAGCAAGCAATATCGCGAACGCCTCGATAATGCGCAAAAAGCACTCTCCGACTACCAACAAAAATCCGGCATCGTTGCCACCGACGAACGTCTCGACTACGAAACCCAAAAGCTAAACGAACTCTCCACGCAGCTCACCGCCGCCCAGGCGCAAGGCACTGACGCCAGCAGTAAGCGTAAAACAGCTGGCAGCGCCGACACCCTCCCCGAAGTCATGCAAAGCCCGCTTGTTACTCAGCTTAAGGGTGACATCGCGCGCCTTGAAGCCCGCCTCAAGGAAGTCTCCGGAAACGTTGGCGTCAACCACCCACAATACCAACGCTCACAAGCTGAATTAGCCGAACTAAAAAGCAAGATGAACGCCGAAGTAAGTCGCATCAGCAGTTCCATCGGCACCGCGGGCAACATCAGCAAGCAGAAAGTCAGTGAGTTGATTGCTGCGATCAATACCCAAAAAACGCGAATTCTTGAACTAAAAGAGCAACGCGACGAAATCACTCTCCTCGTCCGGGAAGTTGAATCAGCCCAGCGTGCATTCGACGCAGTTAGCCAGCGCACCACCCAGAGCCGCCTCGAATCGCAGAGTGTACAGACCAACGTAGCCATGCTGAACCAGGCGACCGAGCCGGTCAAACACGCTCGCCCCAAGCGTATGCTCAATGTTCTGCTGTCAATGTTCGTCGGTCTGCTTCTTGGCGTTGGTTCCGCGCTCCTGCTCGAACTTAGCCAACGTCGCATACGCTCGACCGATGACCTGAATCAAACGTTGGGAATCCCGGTACTGGCCACGCTTGATGCCGAAGAAAACAAGCTGCGCTGGCCAAACAACCTGCGCTGCCTCTTCCCGATGCGCCAAGTACGTCCCGCGTGAGTGAAATCGCCATGAACATCGCCCCTCCCGAACCTATAATTGCCCGCGCCACACAGCACCAAGGGCTAGCCAGCCGCTCGATCGGTGCCATCCTGATGGACGCCGGTCGCCTGAGCGCCGACGCAGCAGAAAGCATCATCAAACTGCAAAAGGAAGAAGGACTACGCTTCGGCGACGCAGCCATCCGGCTTGGTCTGCTCAGCGAGGCCGATGTCCGCTTTGCACTTTCGTATCAGTTCGAATACCCCTATCTTCTGCCCGACGACAAAAGCATTGGCGAAGAGGTCATCGCTGCCTTCAAGCCATTCAGCCCGATGGTTGAACAACTGCGCGCCCTGCGGAGCCAGTTGATGCTGCGCTGGTTCGACGACATGTCCGGAAAAAAAATGCTGGCGCTGACCAGTGCCGACAAAAACGAAGGGCGCAGCTACATCGCTGCCAACCTCGCTGTCGTCTTCTCCCAACTGGGTGAGCGTACGCTGCTCATTGATGCTGACCTGCGCAATCCACGCCAACACGAAATATTCAAACTCGGCAACCGTGATGGCCTCTCCGGCATTCTGGCAGGCAGAAGCAATCTAGATGAAGCACTCATTCGCATCCCCAATCTACTCGGCCTATCGGTTCTCCCCGCCGGCGCAGTACCACCCAACCCGCAGGAACTGCTCAATCGCCCGCAATTCACCAACATGCTGGAGGCAGCCCAGCGGCAGTTTGACGTCATCCTCTTTGACACCACCGCCGGTGCCGAATATGCAGATGCCCAGATGGTCGCAGCCCGAGCAGGTGGCGCTGTTGTCCTTAGCCGCAAAAACTTCACCCGCGCCTCTCGTCTGCGTGATCTGACCAGCGCACTGCAACACTCCGGCACAGTCGTTGTCGGCTCTGTCCTCAACGGCTAAGCGAGAACACCCCGTGAACACCCTGAGCAAACCTTTGCCCAGCCCCCTGACACAATGGTTTCCGGTGCTAGTCGGCATCGGAATGCTCTTCATTCCCACCATCGTAGATCTGTCGCGTACCCTATGGCGGAACGATGACCAAGTTCACGGCCCAATCGTGCTAACCGTCGCCCTCTATCTGTTCTGGAGCCTCCGCCAAAATGTCATTGACGCCCCCATCGCGCCCAAGCCATGGGTCGGCTGGCCGCTACTGATCACCGGCCTTCTCATCTATACGCTGGGCCGTGCCCAGGGCCTCGCCATCTTTGAAATCGGCTCCCTGTTGCTCATTCTGCCGGGTGTCATGCTGCTCATGCGCGGCAACAAAGGGCTGATCGCCGTCTGGTTCCCGATCTTCTTCCTCTTCTTCATGATTCCGCTACCCGGCCCCATCGTCGATGCACTGACCATGCCGATGAAAGTCGCCGTCTCCTACGTCACCGAAAACATCCTCTATAACTTCGGGTACCCCATCTCCCGCAACGGCGTCATTCTGCACATGGGCCAATACCAGTTGCTGGTCGCAGATGCCTGCGCCGGGCTGCACACACTGTTTTCACTCGAAGCACTTGGCCTGCTCTATCTCCACATCGTCAAGCACGAATCCTGGACCAGAAACACTATCCTCGCCATCCTCATCATCCCGATCTCTTTCACCGCAAACGTCATCCGTGTCGTCACGCTCACGCTGGTCACCTACTACTTTGGCGACGAAGCCGGCCAAGGATTTATCCACGGCTTTGCCGGCATGCTGCTCTTTATCACCGCACTGATGCTGATCATAGCAACCGACTCCGTGTTGCGTTTCGGCGCAAAGACCCGGAGCGAGCAACTATGAGCAAGTCACGGACACTGCCTGCCTTCTGGCCGTGGATGGAGTCCCTCGCCATCATTCCCACCGCCATGCTCATCTTTGCCCTGATGGCCTCCGCCGCCCTGGGCAGCATTGCCCTGACGCCCACCCGCCTGCTGTCCGACATTGCACCCAAGGTCGACATCGAACAAAGCATTCCCAAAACATTCGGCGACTGGCGAATCGATGAAAACATGGTCCCCATCAATCCATCTCCAACGCAAAAAGCGGTCATAGAACAAATCTACGACCAGACTGTCAGCCGCACCTACGTCAACGGTAAAGGTCAGCGCATCATGCTCTCCGTGGCCTATGGCGCCTCGCAAACCCGAGAGATGCGCGCCCACCGGCAAGAAGTCTGTTACGCCGCGCAAGGATTCCAGATAAAAAACCTCACGCACGAAGTCATCACCATCAGTGGATCGCAAATCCCGGTCACCCGTATGGTCGCTACCCATCAATACCGAACTGAACCCGTCACCTACTGGTTCACCATGGGCGACGGCATTGTGCGCAGCTATGTCGACCGCCAGATGGCACAACTGAAGTACGCCTTTTCCGGTCTGATTCCCGACGGCTACCTGTTCCGCGTTTCCAGCATCGACAGCAACACGGAAATCGCATACCAACGCCAAATCGAATTCACCAACGAACTGCTTCAAGCCAGTGCGCCGGAAATGCGCCAAAAACTACTTGGCGGTGCAAGTACTCCCTAATCATCCGCCTGTCCGGCCACCACCAGCGGCGACGAGAAAACCCGATTTACGATACCGGCCAGGTCAAACCCTCTCGACAACCCCTGCCCAAAACTGGAAATCCCAACATGGCGACACCGATCGCTTCTCGACAATTCATTGCAGAAGCCTTTCAGCGCCTACCGCCGGCCCGCTGGATATTCATCAGCCTCGCCTACGCCTTCATGGTCGTCTTCTTCGGCATGGCCGTACCCATTGCCGGAATCATCGTCCCCGCCTTCCTTGTTATCCTCATCTTCATGGCCTGGACAGCGCTCGATTACCGGGTTGGCACCGTTCTGGTTCTTGTTCTGATCCATATCTCCGGCACGGTCTTCATCCCCCGCGAACTGGGCGGCTTGTTCAGCTTGGCCCACTTGTGGTTCCTCTATTATCTGCTCTGGCTCTACGCGGTGGTGTTGGGTTTACGGTATCTGGCGACGCGATCCGAGTCTGCCACGGCGCGGCTGCGGGTTTGGGTGGACCGCTGGATCGGTCGCACCCTGCGCTCCCGCTGGTTCATCGTATGGCT
>CALJZP010000291.1 GCA_937983545.1 uncultured Azonexus sp. | reverse complement strand
CTCGGCCGCTTCGTCCAGTATTACGCCGACTTCGCCGACTACCCCAAGATGGTCGCCGGCATTCTTTACACCGGGCTGGTCACCTTCCTGGCCATGACCGGGCTCGAGAAGATCAAGCGTCGCGCCCTGTTCTGGCAACGTTAGCCGTTGCCGCCGCCCGGTTCTGAGCGGGCGGCAAACCCAAACCAGCAGCCCCCTATGTTTCGCCATTGTATTTTCAGCCTTTTTTTCCTACTCACCGTGGGATTGGCGACGGCCAGCCATGCCGCACTGTTCACTAGCACGACCGCCGACCTGCAGGCCGAAGCCAAGGCAGCAGTTCGCCAGAACAAGCTGCTCGCCGTCTTCCTGAGCATGCCCGACTGCCCCGGGTGCCTCGACATGGAACGCCACGTCCATCCCGATCCGGCCACCGAAAAGGCCTTCGGCAAACGTTTCCGCACCGTGCAGCTGGACATCCTCCAGCACCAGCCGTTGATCGACACCAAGGGCCAGGCGACCACGCCGGCCCAGCTCGCCCAACGCCTGCGCGCCATCGCCACGCCGTCCTATGTCTTCTTTGACGCTCAGGGACAATTGCTCTACCGCTACACCGGCACGCTCGACAAGGCCGCCTTCCGCCAACTGGGCGATTACGTGACGAAGGGTGAATACGAGCACCGCCCGTTCATACCCGCCATCCGGGCAGGCAAGGAGGCCGGACAATCCCGTCTGCGCCTGAACGCCGAAGCGCTGGCCAGCACTGTACCGATCCGGCCCGAATTCACCCTTGCCGCCACCGATGGCAAGACCTACCGCGTCACCGACTTTCGCGGTGTCGCGCTGGCGCTGACGGTCGGCTACACCCAATGCCCCGATGTCTGTCCGACAACGCTGGCCGAGCTCAAGGCAGCCGTAGAAGCCCTGCCGACCGACCTGCGCAAACAGGTGCAAGTCCTCTTCGTCACCCTCGATCCGGAACGCGACAGCCTCGCCCTGCTCGCCGAATACGCCGAGCACTTCCGCCCGGTTGGTGGCAGGCCCATCCTCGGCCTGCGCGGCGACACCAAACAGACCGCCGACTTCGTCCGCCAGCTGCAACTGGTCGCCGACAGGCAACCGTCCGCCTCGATGGGCTACACGCTCGACCACACCGCCGGCGTCTTCCTCTTCGCCCCGGATGGCCGCCTGCTCGGCCTTTCGACCTACGGCCAGCCACTCAAGGCGCTCGCAGCCGACATCAGGACCCTCGCCGCCGACACCCGTGCATCGGCCGCCCAACACCTTGCCAAACACTGAACCAGAACGCCCGAACATGCCCGCAAACAAACTCATCCCGTTGGCCGAAGCCGTCCGCCGCTACACCCGCGACGGCATCCAATACGCCAGCGGCGCCGCCCTGCCCGTCGGCTCCGATGCCGTCGTCTTCGGCCGCGAACTGCTGCGCCAGAAACGCAAGAACCTGCACGCCGTCTTCCATTGCAACACCCAGCAACTGAACCTGCTGGCCGGCGCCGGCGCGGTCGATAAGGCCGAATGCGGCTTTTCCGGGCTGGAAGTTTTCGGCTTCGCCAACGGCCTGCGGCGGGCTGTCGAAAGTGGGCAAACGGCGCTTGAGGACTATTCAAACCTGGCCATGGCACTGCGCCTGCTCGGCGGCGCCATGAACTGGCCTTTCGTCCCGGCCACCGTCAATATCGGTTCCGACATCCAGCAGCGCAGCGCCTTCGCGCCCGACGAATACCCGGCCACGCGCAAAATCCCGACTGTCACCGATCCGTTCTCGGGCCAGGAAATCGGCGCCTTCAGCCCCCTCAAACCCGATGTTGCGGCCATTCATGTATCGCTGGCCGACCCGCTCGGCAACGCCATCATGCTTGGCACCGAATGGAGCCGTTTCGAGCTGTCGCGCGCGGCCAAGAAGGTGATCTTGATCGCCGACGCCATCGTCGACACCGACTGCATGCGCCAGTATCCCAACCTGGTGCGCATCCCCGACATCGTCGTCGAAGCCGTGGTTTACCACCCCTTCGCCGCCTGGCCGCAAAGCTCGCCCGGGTTCTACGATGTCGACGAAGCCCACATGAAATTGATGAACAAGGCGCTCGCTACGGAAGAAGGCACCGCCGACTACGTACGCGACTACGTCGAGCGCTACGACGACATCGACAGCTACCTCGACCTCATCGGCCGCGACAACGTCGAACGCCTGTCGAACAGCGCCACCAGCTTCCTGCTCGATCCCTACCGGCAATGGATCAAGACGCCCGCCGAAATTGCCGCCCTGACCGCGGAGGTAACGGCATGAGCGCGCCCTTGACGGAAAACCTGCCCTACACCCGCCAGGAAATGATGGCCATCGCCACCGGCCGCGAACTGCGCGACGGCGAGCTGGCCATTTTCGGCGTCGGCCTCTCCATGCTCGCCGGCTACTTCGCCCAGGCCCACCACGCGCCGAACATCCGCGCCATGACCGAAGGCGGCGTCTATGGCGCGACGCCGGTCGGCGGCCTGCCCTGGGGCATCGAGTGCAACCGCATCTCGGCCAACGCCACCAGCTTCACGAATGCACTGGACGCCCTCGGCTTCCTCGTCGCCTCGGGGCGCTGCGACGTCGGCATCATCGGTGCCGCGCAGGTCGACAAGTTCGGCAACGTGAACACCACCGGCATCTGGGACGGCGAGATCGGCGACCGCTATCGCCTGCCGAAAACCCGCCTGACCGGCGCCGGCGGCGCCAACGACATCGCCTGCGGTGCCGGCCGCGTCGTCATCATGGTCACGCACGAACCCAAGCGCTTCGCCGACCAGGTCAGCTACATCAGCTCGCCCGGTTATCTCGACGGCGGCAATGCCCGCGACAAATTTGGTTTTGTCGGCGGTGGCCCCTCGGCCATCGTCACCACCCTCGGCATCCTGCGCCCCGACCCGGTCAGCAAGGAATTCATCCTCGACGCCTACTACGCCTTCTCCAGCGTCGACGAAATCCGCGCCGCCACCGGCTGGGATCTCAAGGTCTCGCCGACCGTGCACGTCGTCCCCGAGCCGAGCCCGGAAGAGCTCGCCGCGCTGCGCCGCGTTGATGAAACCGGCGCCTTGCGCAAATAAACACCCACGAACAGGAACACCATGACTCAAACCGCCTCCGACTCCCCACTCGTTCTCCGCGAGGACGACAACGGCGTCACTACGCTGACACTGAACCGCCCGCAAGCCCGCAACGCCCTGTCGCAAGGCATGCTGCGCGCCCTGCTCGACGCCTTTGCCGCCATCGCCGCCGACGACAGCGTGCGCGTCGTCATCCTCGCCGGTGCCGGCCCGGCCTTCTGCGCCGGCCACGACCTCAAGGAAATCCGCGCCGCCGGCTACGCCCGCGAGTACACCGAAAAGCTCTTTGCCGATTGCGCCGAACTCATGCAGGCCATCGTCAAGCTGCCCAAGGTCGTCATCGCCCGCGTCCATGGCATCGCCACCGCAGCCGGCGCGCAACTCGTGGCGAGCGCCGACCTTGCCATCGCTGCACTGGATTCGCGCTTCGCGACGCCGGGCGTCAATATCGGTCTGTTCTGCTCGACGCCCATGGTTGCCCTGTCGCGCAACGTATCCAACAAGCACGCACTGCAGATGCTGCTTACCGGTGACTTGATTGACGCACAGACAGCGCTGCGGTTTGGACTTGTCAATGAACTGGTGCCAAAAGAGCAGCTTGAATCGACCACCCGTGAACTGGCGATCAAAATCGCGTCGAAATCGGCTAAAACCTTGGCCATTGGCAAGGAAGCCTACTACCGTCAATCTGAGTTGCCGCTGTCGGAAGCCTATGCTTATACAAAGGATGTCATGGTCGCCAACCTTGAAGCCCACGATGCCCAGGAGGGCATCAATGCTTTCATTGACAAACGCGAACCTAATTGGTGTGGACGCTAACCCGGGCTGCGTTCGGCCTATTCCTATCCCTTTTCAACGTTAGTCGTGTTACCCACTCGGCTATCGGTCGGCTGACACAACTTTTATAGGGACGATTGACGATTGTTTACACCTGCGCCTGGCAAATTCTGGACGTAATGCAGCCCACCTCAGTTTTATAAACTGCCGACCACTTTGTAGTCACCTGAATGGTCAAAAATATGCCAGGCAAGTCAAGCCAGGATTGGTGCATGAGTGAAGTACTGAGCAAGGACCAGGGATTCTTGAGCTTTCTGGAGACGTCTGCAAAAGGCAATTCCCTCCACTAAAGCCAGCATCCCGTTCTCAAGCCGAAATATTTCCTCACTGGACAATTCCGTGGCCAAATCGGACCACTCACTGAGTTTGACTGGTTTGATTTGTATCTCTGTCCCCAATCTTTCTTGATGACTCCAGATTGAGAATGGCTCATTGCCATATATGGCCGGCTGTATGGGGATTTCGATAAAGAGAGATGCTTTGCCGGCTAGAGCCCCGTCTGGCAAGTTTCTTAACCCCATCGCCAGCGCATTGGTGCCATCGGCAAGCCCAATGACCGCGGCTGCGCCAACGACCGCAGAAGCCAGCTCTGGCGCGTTAGCTGCCAAAATTCGGTGATCGGTGCCTCGAGCGGATAGCCAAATCTCGATTTGGGAGACTACACAACTTACCGTCCCCTGCCGATCGGGGTGAATGATCAGTATTGCCACGTTGGGCGCTCATACCTTGTTGGAATCCAAACCTGAATCTAGCGCCAGATCGCACAACACTGAACGACGAATAATTGCTTTTGATATATCCAAACGCATCGCTACCCCTTTCCCGAAAGCGGCACTAGCAAAATCAGGATCAGGGAACATAAACAAATAAGAACTACATCGTTTCCGGCTGCGATTAGCGCATTGAAAATTACGAAAACACCTTATTGGAGGAATTTCAATGGGCATTTTTTACAACTACCAGCGAACCGCACAGTGATATTGGAAGGTTGGCATTGAAACCGTACTAACTCTTCCCGGGGTACACAACAGCAGACCAACGCGCTGGCAGACCTGGTTTAAATCACAATTTCCCCAAGTCCAAAGCACGGCGTGTCATACAAGACAAATGGGAGCACGACTGCCTTTCGTAAAGCTTAGAGAGAAAGACGGACGCAGCAATTCACAAGCTTATTTATTTTCGAACTCATCATGTCCAATCCAGAGGTTTTTCCAATACCCGAGCACGTCGCCGACAACGCCAATATCGACTTGGCTTCCTATGAAGCGCTGTATCGCCTTTCAATAGACGATCCAGAAGGCTTCTGGAAGGAGGAAGCCAAAAGCATTGACTGGATTCAGCCATTCAAGATCGTCAAGGAAACCAATTTCAACCCCGTCAACCCAACCATCAGATGGTTTGCAGACGGGACCTTGAATGCATCGGTCAACTGCATCGACCGCCATCTAACAGCCAAGGCCAACAAGCCGGCAATTTATTGGCAAGGTGATGCTCCTCAAGAATCACGTACGGTGACCTGGGGTGAGCTGGCCGATCAAATCAACCGCTTCGCCAATGTTCTGAAGGATCTCGGTGTCCAAAAGGGCGATGTCGTCACCATATATCTGCCGGTGATACCCGAAGTAATCGTTGCCATGATGGCTTGCGTCCGCATAGGCGCCATTCACTCTGTCGTTTTCTCAGGCTTTTCAGCCGAGGCTTTGGCCAACCGGATCAATGACGCTGGCGCCAAAATCCTTATCACCGCCGACGAAGGCCGGCGCGGTGGCCGGGTTGTACCGCTTAAGCGAAATGCCGATGCAGCCGTTGAACATCAACCAACGATTACCGACGTCGTGGTAATCCGGCGTACCGGCGCCAGCGTGCCATTCACCATGGGGCGCGACCATTGGTTCGACGAGTTGATTACCCAAGCGAATCCATGGTGCGAACCGGCAGTCATCGGTGCCGAAGATCCGTTGTTCATTCTCTACACCTCGGGATCGACCGGCAAGCCCAAGGGGCTGGTACACACGACTGGGGGCTATCTAGTTCACACCGGGACGAGTTGGCGCAACATCTTCAACTGGCACGAAGGCGATGTATTTTGGTGCACCGCCGATGTCGGCTGGGTAACGGCCCATACCTACAAGATTTACGGGCCACTGCTCAACGGTGCAACCAGCGTCCTGTTCGAAGGTATCCCTACATGGCCAGATACATCGCGCTGGTGGTCAATCATTGAGCAATACAAGGTCAATATCTTCTACACCGCACCAACCGCGATTCGGTCGCTGATGCGTGAAGGTGAAGCACCGGTCCGTCAACACGATCTCTCGTCGCTGCGCATACTCGGTTCGGTTGGCGAACCGATCAATCCGGAAGCATGGCACTGGTATCACCGTGTCGTTGGCGGCGGTCGCTGCCCAATTGTCGACACCTATTGGCAAACCGAAACTGGTGCGGTCCTGCTCGTCCCACTCCCGGGGGCCATTCCCAACAAGCCGGGTTACGCAGCCAAGCCCTATTTCGGCATCCGTCCGGTACTGACCAACAGCCAAGGCACGGTGCTTGAAGGCCAGGCCGAGGGAAACATGTGCTTTGCTGACTCCTGGCCAGCCCAGGCAAGAACCATCCTGCACGATCACGAACGTTTTGTTCGTACCTACTTCTCACAGTTTCCCGGTTATTTTTTTACCGGCGATGGCGCCAGTCGCGACCACGAAGGCTACTACCGCATCAGTGGTCGGGTAGACGATGTCATCAATGTCTCCGGCCATCGCCTCGGAACTGTGGAACTGGAAAGCGCAATCTCATCCCACCCAGCGGTGGCGGAGGCAGCCGTCGTCGGTTACCCCCACGAGATCAAGGGACAGGGCGTTTTTGCCTTTGTGACTTTGAAGGCAACGGTCGAGGAAAACGAAGCCTTGCGCCATGAAATCGTCAATCTCGTGCGCAGCCGTATCGGGCCGATCGCTTCACCCGATCAGATTCAGTGGGCACCCGCCCTGCCCAAGAACCGAGCCGGAAAAATCCTGCGCCGCATTCTGACCAGAGTGGCGGCGAACGAATTTGAGAATTTCGGCGACACCTCTACCGTGGCCGACCCGGCGGTCATCGATGAAATCGTGCGAAGAAGACGGCAATCAAGCCATCACACCGTTGCGCTTTGACCCGGAAACCAGCTTAGGAAAACAATCGATGAGCACCGAAAAACTTCTCCATTTCGTCGAAGCCATTACGCATCTGCTGAATACGAACCCAAACGAAGAAATCATTCTTTCGCAAGGCCAGGACTTACTTGCCCAACTGGTTGCTACCGATGACTGGTTGCCAGATCAGTTTGCCCAGCCGCATCCGCAGTTCTATCAACAGTACCTCCTTTATGCCGACCCACTTGATCGCCTATCTGTGGTCAGTTTTGTCTGGGGACCAGGTCAGAAGACTCCGGTGCACGACCATCTGACCTGGGGGCTGGTTGGTACCCTACGAGGTCGTGAGCGTGAAACTTCCTATGAAAAGCAAGCGGACGGTAGCTATCGCGCCACCGGTGTCAGCCTGCTGCGTCAAGGGGAAACAACGGCTGTTTCCCCTGCTATCGGTGACGTACATGAGGTAGCCAACGATCTGTCTGACGAGGTATCGGTCAGCATTCATGTCTATGGACGCAATATCGGCCGCGTCCAGCGCCATGTTTTTGATCCAGAAACCGGGTTTGCCAAATCCTTCATCTCGGGTTATGCGAGTTCCGTCGTTCCAAACCTCTGGGCCTGAACTCATGCCAACACATCATGCGTCCAGCAGCTACGCCGAAGTCCGTTCCGCGCTTCTCAACCATAAGGAAATTGCCCTGCTTGATGTTCGCGAGGAACATCCTCATGCCCAGGCGCATCCGTTGTTTGCTGCCAATTTTCCCCTATCGCGGATCGAAGTCGATGCATACACCAAATTGCCACGCAAGTCGGTTCCAATCGTTGTTCTCGATGCCGGCGAAGGGTATGCCGAGCGCGCAGCCGACAAACTGCTAGAGCTTGGTTACAAACAGGTAAGCGTGTTGAGCGGAGGTATTTCCGGGTGGCAAGCTGCTGGCGGCGAATTGTTCCGCGACGTCAATGTACCCAGCAAGGCGTTCGGCGAACTCGTTGAAGCACAACGGCATACCCCTTCCCTATCGGCAGACGAGGTCCAGTTTCTAATTGAACGCAATGCCGATATCTTGATCGTGGATGCCAGGCGCTACGACGAATACCAAACGATGAGCATCCCTACGGCAACCAATGTCCCGGGTGCCGAACTGCTTCTCCGAATTTCCAGCCTGGTAACAGGCCCGAATACACTGGTTATCGTCAATTGTGCCGGCCGAACACGAAGCATCATCGGCACCCAATCGCTGGTCAATGCGTGCATCCCGAATCCGGTTGCCGCTCTTCGCAATGGAACCATTGGCTGGACGCTTGCCGGACTTAACCTAGACCACAATCAAAGTCGCCGCTTCGGTGAAGTGTCGAGTGATAACCGTAAAATTGCGTCTGAATCGGCTAGACGAGTTGCTGACTGCGCAGGCGTCCAAAGAATCAATTTTGATTCGTTGGGAAACTGGTTTCTTCGAATTGATCGCAGCATCTATTTCTTCGACGTTCGAACATCCGAGGAATATGAAGCGGGACATCTTCCAGGCTTCCGTCATGTCGCTGGAGGTCAATTGGTCCAGGAAACAGAGATGGTGGTACCAGTCAGAGGAGCGCGAATTGTTTTAGCGGACAACGATGGTGTTAGAGCCAATATGAGCGCCTCATGGCTCGCACAGATGGGCTGGGAGGTTTACGTTTTAGATGGCGCCACTGCAGAAGATTTTAAGGAAACAGGCAACCCCAAGAATCTAATGCCACCACCGCCTGCTGCCAGCTCGGTTTCTGCGCAAGAATTGGAGCATCTGATCAAGACGGAAAAGTCAGTTGCGATAATCGATCTCAATTCAAGCATCAACTACCATCGCGGCCACATTCCCGGTGCGTGGTTTGCGCTCCGCTCCCAATTAGATGATGCAATTTCTCGTATTCCAGCAGCAGATCATTACGTTCTTACCTGCGCAAATGGACTGATCGCCTCATATGCGGTTGCAGAGCTTTCGCTTTGCGTCGGGAAGCCAGTGTATCTGCTCGAAGGTGGAAACGCTGCTTGGGAAAAAGCAGGATTTGAATTGGAGATCGGTGGAGGGAAACAGGCATCCCCCCCGATTGATCGCTATCGACGCCCCTATGAAGGGACAGACAATCCACGCGAAGCGATGCAAGGATATCTGGATTGGGAGTTTGGGTTAATTGAGCAGTTAAGCCGTGACGGTACGCATGGATTTCGGGTGCTGTGAATGCCAATTGGTTTTTGAGCGAAGGCGCTATTGAATTTCGGGGGGACGTCGCGTCCCCCCGAAATTTATCTAGGTTTTTGAAGCTAGAAATCGCTCATTAATTCTTCACCGGAGGGGGCTGATTTGTTCAATATCCCCGATATGGAAAGAGTTTAATCGGCGCTATTCTGAGGCTTCAATCCCGCTTTGATTGCCTCCTCGCCCAGATCAGGACAGAGCTTTTCGATGAAAGCATGTGCGTAACTGCGCAAGTAGGTTCCCCGGCGGACGGCAATGCGCGTGGTATTT
>CALJZP010000290.1 GCA_937983545.1 uncultured Azonexus sp. | reverse complement strand
CTGATGAAGCAGGCGCAGGCAATGCAGGACAATATGAAGAAGGCTCAGGACCAGCTGGCTCAACTGGAGGTCGAGGGGCAGTCCGGAGCCGGAATGGTCAAGGTGATCATGACGTGTGCGCATGAGGTGCGTCGCGTCAGCATCGACCAGTCCGTCATGGACGACCGCGAAATGCTCGAGGATCTCGTGGCGGCTGCCCTGAACGACGCAGTTCGGCGCGGCGAAGCTCTGAGCAAGGAAAAGATGGCTGGCTTCACGGCCGGTCTCAACCTGCCGCCCGGATTCAAGCTGCCGTTCTGATTCCGTGAATCCGTCCGGGCTTGAGTCGCTGATCGAGGCCTTGCGCTGTCTGCCAGGAGTGGGGCCGAAATCGGCGCAGCGCATGGCATACCATTTGTTACAGCGCGACCGGGCGGGGGCGCAGCGCTTGGGCGACGCGGTGCTGCACGCGCTGCAGGCGATACGCCATTGCCAGCGCTGCAATACCTTTTCCGAAGCCGATATCTGCGAGCGCTGCCTGTCGCCACGGCGCGACCCGACGCTTCTTTGCGTTGTCGAGACGCCGGTGGACATGAACATGATGGAGCAGACGCTGAGTTATCAGGGGCTCTACTATGTTCTGATGGGTCGGATTTCCCCGCTGGACGGTGTCGGTCCGCGTGAGCTCGGTCTGGAACGGCTGATGGCGCGGGCTCTGGATGGCGTGGTCAAGGAAGTCGTTCTGGCGACCAATTACACCAATGAGGGCGAGGCGACGGCACATTACATTACCGCCATGCTCAAGCCGAAGGGTGTTGGGGTGACCCGGATCGCCAGGGGGGTGCCCGTCGGCGGCGAACTCGAATATGTCGATAGCGGCACGCTGGCGCAAGCTTTGCGGGAGAGAAAGGCCTGTTCTGGTTGACAGCGGCTTTTAACGACGGTTCCGTTGTCGTATAATCTAGCGTTTATTTTTATCCCATCCAATTCCTTTAGGGGTCAGGTTATGAGCAATCAAGGAAAAGTGGACTGCGGACGGCGGCGCTTGGTCGTCGCGACCGCAGCCGTGGGCGGGGCAGGTGCGGTTGCCGCACTTGTGCCGTTCGTCTCCAGCTTGCTTCCTTCCGAACGTGCCAAGGCAGCAGGCGCTCCGGTTGAAGTCGATATCAGCAAGCTCGAGCCGGGTCAGATGATGACCGTCGAGTGGCGCGGCAAGCCGGTGTGGATCATCAACCGCACCAAGGACATGCTGGATACCCTGCCCAAGCTGGCCGATGCCGTTGCCGACCCGAAATCCGAAAAGAACCAGCAACCGGCCTATGCGCAGAACGATACGCGCTCCATCAAGCCGGAAATCATGGTCGTCGTCGGTATCTGCACCCACCTCGGCTGCTCGCCGTCCCAGAAGTTCAAGAAGGGTGCCGAAGAAGGCATGCCGGGCGATTGGCTGGGTGGCTTCCTGTGCCCCTGCCATGGTTCGACCTTCGACTTCGCCGGCCGTGTTTACAAGTCGAAGCCTGCTCCGACCAACCTGGAAGTGCCGCCGCACTACTACATGGCCGATACCCGCATCCTGATCGGCGAAGACAAGAAGGGAGCATAAGAAATGGCTGCTGGCAATTTCGAAAAATACAAGTCCGACGGTTCGCTGGCCGGTAATGCCCTGGAATGGCTCGATGCCCGCTTCCCGGCAACTTCCCTGTGGAAGGGCCACCTGTCCGAATACTACGCCCCGAAGAACTTCAACTTCTGGTATTTCTTTGGTTCCCTGGCTCTGCTGGTTCTGGTCATCCAGATCGTCACCGGTATCTTCCTGGTCATGCACTACAAGCCGGATGCGGCTGTGAACGCCAACGGCGTGCCCGTTGCCTTCGCTTCCGTCGAGTACATCATGCGCGACGTGCCGGGTGGCTGGCTGATCCGCTACATGCACTCGACCGGTGCCTCGGCGTTCTTCATCGTGGTGTACCTGCACATGTTCCGTGGCCTGCTCTACGGTTCCTACCGCAAGCCGCGTGAACTGACCTGGCTGTTCGGTGTCGGCATCTTCCTGTGCCTGATGGGCGAAGCCTTCTTCGGCTACCTGCTGCCGTGGGGTCAGATGTCCTTCTGGGGTGCCCAGGTTATCGTGAACCTGTTCTCCGCCATCCCGATCATCGGGCCGGACCTGTCCATCATCATCCGTGGCGACTTCGTCGTCGGTGATGCGACCCTGAACCGCTTCTTCTCCTTCCACGTGATCGCCTTCCCGCTCGTCCTGATCGGCCTGGTTGCCGCGCACGTGCTGGCCCTGCACGAAACCGGCTCCAACAACCCGGACGGCGTCGAGATCAAGGCTAATAAGGACGAAAACGGCATTCCGCGCGACGGCATTCCGTTCCACCCGTACTACACGGTCAAGGACATCGTCGGTGTGATCGTCTTCCTGATGGTCTTCTCCGCCGTGATGTTCTGGGCACCGGAAGGTGGTGGCTACTTCCTCGAAACGCCGAACTTCTATCCGGCCGACCCGCTGAAGACCCCGCCGCACATCGCACCGGTCTGGTACTTCACGCCGTTCTACTCCATCCTGCGTGCCGTGACCTATCCGCTGTTCGGTCTCGATGCCAAGTTCTGGGGCGTGGTCGCCATGGGCGCATCGGTTGTCATCTTCGCCTTCCTGCCCTGGCTGGATCGCAGCCCGGTCAAGTCGATCCGCTACCGTGGTCCGATCTACAAGACCCTGCTGACCATCTTCGTCATCTGCTTCTTCATCCTCGGCTACCTGGGTACCCTGTCGCCGTCGCCGATGGGTGAACTGATTTCGCAGATCTGCTCGGTGTTCTACTTCGCCTTCTTCCTCGGCATGCCGTGGTGGTCCCGTATGGACAAGTTCAGCCCGGTCCCGGACCGCGTGACGATGAAGTGAGAGGATGCATAACATGAAAAAATATCTGATCGCATTGCTCTTCGCGCCGCTGATGGCCTTCGCCTCCGGTGGCAACGTGCACCTCGACAAGTGGCCGGGTTCGGTGGGTGACAAGGCTGCGCTGCAAAATGGCGCCAAGCTGTTCGTCAATTACTGCCTGAACTGCCACGGTGCGTCCTACATGCGCTACAAGAACCTGATGGATCTCGGCCTGACCGAGACGCAGGTCAAGGACAACCTGATGTTCACCTCCGACAAGATCGGCGGACTGATGGCGGTTGCTGCGCGTGCCGATGAGCAGAAGCTGTGGTTCGGTGCAACCCCGCCGGACCTGACCATCATCGCCCGTGCCCGCGGTGAAGCCGGCAACGCCGGCGCAGGTGCCGACTGGCTCTACACCTACCTGCGTTCCTTCTACCGCGACGCCAACCGCCCGACCGGCTGGAACAACGTGATCTTTGAAAACGTTGGCATGCCGCACGTCCTGTACGGCCTGCAGGGTCAGCAAGTGCTGAATCACGAAACGCACAAGCTGGAGCTGGCAGTTCCGGGCGCCATGGCGCCGGCCGAGTTCGACAAGGCCGTTTCCGATCTGGTCGGTTTCATGGTCTGGATGGGGGAACCGCAGCAGGAATTCCGTCGCACGCTGGGCTTCTTCGTATTGGCCTTTTTGGCAGTCCTCTTCGTTGTCGCTTACGCGCTGAAGAAGGAATACTGGAAAGACATTCACTAATCCGCCAAGGATTGGTTAACGGCATCGCGGGTTTGGCTTCGGCCAACCCCCGATGCCGAATCGCTTTTTGAGGGTAACCCTAAATGATGAACCTCTATTCGGGCACCACCTGCCCCTTCAGCCATCGTTGCCGCATCGTCCTGTTCGAAAAGGGCATGGATTTCCAGGTCATCGATGTCGACATGTTCAACAAGCCGGAAGAAATGGCGGCGATCAACCCGCACAACCGCGTGCCGGTTCTGGTCGAGCGCGATCTGGTCCTGTTCGAGCCGAACATCATCAACGAATACATCGACGAGCGCTTCCCGCATCCGCAGCTGATGCCGGCCGATCCGATCATGCGCGCCCGCGCCCGCCAGTTGCTGGTCGGCATGGAACGCGAAATCTTCTCGTTCATGGAAGTGATCGAAAAGAACGGCAAGACGGCCGACAAGGCCCGCCAGGAAATCCGCGCTCGCCTGACCGAGATCGTGCCGATCTTCAACAAGCAGAAATTCATGCTGGGTGACGAGTTCTCCATGCTCGACGTGGCCATCGCTCCGCTGCTGTGGCGCCTCGACCACTACGGCATTGACCTCGGCAAGGCCGCTGCGCCGTTGATGAAGTACGCCGAGCGCATCTTCAGCCGCCAGGGCTTCATCGACGCGCTGACGCCGTCCGAAAAGGCGATGCGCAAATAAGCATGGAGCTGCCGTCCACCAAGCCCTATTTGCTGCGCGCCATCTGGGAATGGTGTTGCGACAACGGCTTCACGCCGCATATTGCCGTCGAGGTTGATGGTCGGACCCGTGTGCCGCGCGAGTTCGTGCGCGATGGACAGATTGTTCTCAATCTCGGTCCGACGGCGACCAACAAATTGCAGATCGGGAACGAGTTCATCGAGTTCCAGGCACGGTTTGGCGGTGTCGCACGAGAGCTGTCCATTCCGGTCGATCGCGTTTCGGCCGTCTATGCACGGGAAAACGGCGCGGGAATGGCCTTCGAGGTGGATGGCGACAGCGAGATGGCGGATGAAGCGCCGGCCGCGGCCACCGTTGCCGATGCACCGAGCGACGAACCACCGCCCGAACCGCCGCGCCCCGATGAAGGGCGTCCCCGCTTGCAACGCATCAAATAAGGACGGGCGCGGTAGCGGATGCACCAAAAAAGGGAGATTTCAGAATGGAATCTCCCTTTTTTTATCCCAAGTCCATGATTTTTATAGGTGGCATGCCTGTTGCTGAAAGCATGCCGGAAGGAAAATCATGAAAACCGAAGTCAAATCCACATGTTGTTACTGCGGCGTCGGCTGCGGGGTCCTGATCGAAACCGAAGCCGGCAAGATCACCGGCGTCCGGGGCGATCCGGCGCATCCCGCGAACCGTGGCCGTTTATGCACCAAGGGCGCAACCCTGGCGCAGACCGCCGATTCCGGCTACCGTCTGCTGTATCCGGAACGCCGCACGGCGCGCGGTCAGCCGGGTGAGCGTGTCGCCTGGGATCGGGCCCTTGAGGAGGCAGCCGAGCGCTTTGCGGCGACGATCCGCGAATACGGCCCGGATTCGGTGGCCTTCTATATCTCCGGCCAGTTGATGACGGAGGATTATTACGTCTTCAACAAGCTGGCCAAGGGCCTGATCGGCACCAATAACGTCGATACCAACTCGCGCCTTTGCATGTCGTCGGCAGTCGCGGGCTACAAGCAGACGTTGGGGGTGGATGCGCCGCCCTGCAGTTACGAGGATATTCTCGCGGCGAACGTGATATTCATCGCCGGCGCGAATCCGGCCGTTGCCCATCCGATCGTGTTCCGCAGCATCGAGGATGCGAAGGCCGCCAATCCCGACCTGAAAATCATCGTTGCCGATCCGCGTCGTTCCGAAACCGCCGAGATCGCTGATCTGCACCTGGGGATCAATCCAGGCACCGACATCGCGCTGTTCAACGGCATGCTGCACGTCCTGATCGCCGAGAATATGCTCGATGCCGAATTCATCGCCGGCCATACCCGTGGTTTCGATGAGCTGAAGGACATCGTCCGCGCCTACACGCCACAGGCCGTCGCCGACGTGTGCGGCGTGCCGGCGCAGGATATCGTGCAGGCCGCCCGCTGGTTCGGGCAAAGCGGAGCCTCGCTGTCGCTCTACTGCCAGGGCCTGAACCAGTCGGCGCATGGGACGCACAACAATGCAGGCATTATCCATCTGCATCTGGCAACCGGCTTGATCGGGAAACCGGGTGCCGGCCCCTTTTCCCTGACCGGGCAGCCGAATGCGATGGGCGGACGCGAGGTCGGCGGTTTGTCGAACCTGCTGTCGGCGCACCGCGATCTGGCCAATCCGCAACACCGTGCCGAGGTCGCCGCCTTGTGGGGCGTGGCGGACGTGCCGGAGAAGCCGGGCAAATCCGCCGTCGATCTGTTCGCGGCGCTGAAAACCGGGGAAATCAAGGCCGTATGGATTGCGTGCACCAACCCCGCGCAGTCGCTGCCCAATCAGGCGGCCGTCCGCGAGGCGTTGTTGGCGGCCGACTACGTGGTTCTGCAGGAAGCCTATGGCAATACCGATACCGCGGCCTACGCCGACCTGCTGCTGCCGGCCAGCGCCTGGGGTGAGAAACACGGTACGGTGACCAATTCCGAGCGCCGCATCACCCATGTGAATTCCGCCGTGCAGCCGCCCGGCGAGGCTCGCCACGACTGGGCGATCGTCGTCGATTTTGCGCGCCGCCTGGGTCATAAGCTGGGAATCAACGGCGAACGCCTCTTTCCCTATGCCGATCCCGAGTCGATATTCGCCGAGCACCGCGAAAGCACGCGCGGGCGTGACCTGGACATCACCGGGCTGGACTATGCCCTGCTCGATGCGGCGGGGCCGCAGCAGTGGCCGTATCCGGCGGGGGCGAGCGGCGGCAAGGTTCGCCTCTATGCAGACGGTGTCTTCCCGACGCAAGACGGCAAGGCGCGATTCGTAGCGGTCAGGCATCTGGCGACGGCCGACACGCCGGATGCCGAGTACCCGATCAGCCTGCTGTCGGGGCGCATGCGCGACCACTGGCACGGCATGAGCCGCACCGGTACCGTGCCGCGCCTGTTCAATCTCGAGGACGAGCCCCTGCTCGCCATGCACCCCTGCGACATGCGCCACCGCGGCCTGGAGAGCGGGAGTCTCGTGCGGGTATCGAACCCGCGCGGCGAAGCCATCGTCAGGGTGGAGGAGCGGCCGGGGCTGAAGAAGGGGAGGGCGTGGATGCCGATGCACTGGGGCAGCCAGTTCATGAATTCCCCGGGGGTGAATGCGGTGGCCTGCGACGCCACCGACCCCTATTCCCGCCAACCCGAATTGAAGCATGCCGCAGTCCGGATCGAGAAAGTCGACCTGCCCTATCCGCTGGCCATTGTGCGCCGCTGCGCCAGCCAGTCGGAAGCGCTGGCGTTGTTGCAGGCGGTGCGGCCGGTGTTGCAGCGCTATCCGTATGCCACACTCGGCCTCTACGGCGGCACTGCGCCGCTCGTCGTGTTGCGTGCCGCCCTGGCCGAAGCGCCCGGCGATGCGGAGATCGATGCGCTGGATGGCCTGTTCGGGATCGCCGGCAGCGCAGGCGCCATCGTTTACGCGGATGCCATGAAGCGTGTGGCCAAGAAGGCCATCGCGATTGATGGGCGTTTGCAGGCAGTGCGTCTCTGCGGCGAAACGCAGGCGGTGGCCTGGTTGAAGCAGGCCATGGCCGAGGATGAACTGGATGCCGGCCTGATTCGCTTTGCCCTGGCGCCGCTTGGCAAGCCGCCGGTCAGCGTGGCGCCGCGCCATATCGTCTGCAAGTGCGCCGATGTCACGGATGGGCAGATACGC
>CALJZP010000289.1 GCA_937983545.1 uncultured Azonexus sp. | reverse complement strand
ACCGGATAACGCCAACAAGCCGTACGACATGAAGGAGCTGCTGATCAAGGTCGTCGACGACAGCGACTTCTTCGAACTGCAGCCGGATTACGCCAAGAACATCATCATCGGTTTCGGCCGTATCGACGGCCATCCGGTCGGCATCGTCGCCAACCAGCCGCTCGTGCTGGCCGGCTGTCTGGACATCAAGTCCTCGATCAAGGCCGCCCGCTTCGTCCGCTTCTGCGATGCCTTCAACATTCCGGTCGTGACCTTTGTCGATGTGCCGGGCTTCATGCCGGGTACCGCGCAGGAATACGGCGGCATCATCAAGCACGGCGCCAAGCTGCTCTACGCCTACGCCGAATGCACCGTGCCGAAGGTGACCGTGATCACCCGCAAGGCCTACGGCGGCGCCTATGACGTGATGTCGTCCAAGCATCTGCGCGGCGACGTCAACCTGGCCTGGCCGTCGGCCGAAATCGCGGTCATGGGTCCGAAGGGTGCCGTCGAAATCATCTTCCGCGAAGAAAAGAACGATCCGGAAAAGCTGGCCCAGCGCGAAGCCGAGTACAAGGAAAAGTTCGCCAACCCGTTCGTGGCAGGGGCCCGTGGCTTCATCGACGACGTCATCATGCCGCACGCCACCCGCAAGCGGATCGCCCGCTCGCTGGCCATGCTGCGCGACAAGAAACTCGACAATCCGTGGCGCAAGCACGGCAACATTCCTCTGTAAGCGTCAGGGAGAAAAAGGAATATGTTCACCAAGATTCTGATCGCAAACCGCGGCGAAATCGCCTGCCGCGTCATCAAGACCGCCCGCAAGATGGGCATCAAGACGGTTGCCGTCTACTCCGAGGCCGACAAGGACGCCCTGTTCGTCGACATGGCTGATGAAGCCGTCTGCATCGGACCGGCCGCCTCGAAGGAATCCTATCTGGTCGCCGACAAGATCATCGCTGCCTGCAAGCAGACCGGTGCTCAGGCCGTCCACCCGGGTTACGGCTTCCTGTCGGAAAACGCCGAGTTCTCGCGTCGTCTGGAAGAGGAAGGCATCAAGTTCATCGGTCCGAAGCACTACTCCATCGCCAAGATGGGTGACAAGATCGAGTCCAAGAAGCTGGCCATCGAAGCCAAGGTCAATACCATTCCGGGCTACAACGATGCCATCGCCGGTCCGGACGAAGCTGTCGAGATCGCCAAGAAGATTGGCTACCCGGTCATGATCAAGGCTTCGGCTGGTGGCGGCGGCAAGGGTCTGCGTGTGGCCTACAACGATGCCGAAGCGCACGAAGGCTTCTCGTCCTGTGTCAACGAAGCCCGTAATTCCTTCGGCGATGACCGCGTCTTCATCGAAAAGTACGTTCTCGAACCGCGCCACATCGAAATTCAGTTGCTCGGCGACTCGCACGGCAACTATGTTTACCTGAACGAGCGCGATTGCTCGATCCAGCGTCGTCACCAGAAGGTCATCGAAGAGGCGCCGAGCCCCTTCGTCGATGCCGAGATGCGCAAGGCGATGGGCGAACAGGCTGTGGCCCTGGCGCGTGCGGTGAACTACGAATCGGCCGGTACGGTCGAGTTCGTGGTCTCTGGTGCGACCAAGGAATTCTACTTCCTGGAAATGAACACCCGCCTGCAGGTGGAACACCCGGTTACCGAACTGATCACTGGCCTCGACCTGGTCGAGCAGATGATCCGCGTTGCCTACGGTGAAAAGCTGCCGATTACCCAGGCCGACGTGAAGATCGACGGCTGGGCCATGGAATGCCGGATCAACGCCGAAGATCCCTTCCGTGGCTTCCTGCCCTCCACCGGCCGCCTGGTGAAGTTCCTGCCACCGGTCGAGAGCACCGATGCCAATGGCACCACGCGTGTCGACACCGGCGTTTACGACGGTGGCGAAATCTCGATGTTCTACGACTCGATGATCGCCAAGCTGATCGTGCACGGCAAGGACCGCGCTACCGCCATCAACCGCATGCGCGACGCCCTGAACGCCTTCGTCATCCGCGGCATTTCCTCGAACATCCCGTTCCAGGCCGCGCTGATGCAGCACCCGGTCTTCCACTCCGGCATCTTCGATACCGGCTTCATTCCCAAGCACTACCCGACCGGCTTCGACGCCTCGATGGTGCCGCACGATGATCCGGCCCTGCTGGTTTCCGTCGCCGCCTACGTCTATCGCGCCTTCACCGACCGTTCCGCGTCGATTACCGGCCAGCTGCAAGGTCATGAGCGCATCGTCGGCGACCAGTGGATGGTGGTTCGTCTCAATGGCGACAAGAAGGAGAACCATCCGGTGACGGCACGGCCGGTTCCGGGCGGCTACCACGTCGAGTACGACGGCAAGTCCTACGAACTGCTGTCCGGCTGGAAACTGGGCGAGTCGCTGTTCAACGGCACCTGCAACGGGGTTCCGTTCACCTTGCAGGTCGAGCGGCACAAGACCAAGTACAGCCTGTTCCACTGGGGCAATCGTGCCGACTTCATGGTCATGAGCGCCCGGGCGGCCGAACTGCTCGCACTGATGCCGGAAAAGCCGGCTCCCGACCTCTCCAAGTTCCTGCTTTCTCCGATGCCGGGCCTGCTCCGCGAAATTGCGGTGAAGGTTGGTCAGGACGTCAAGGCGGGCGAGAAGCTGGCCGTCATCGAAGCCATGAAGATGGAAAACATCCTCAAGGCCGAGCAGGATTGCAAGGTCAAGAAGGTGTCGGCTGCCGTTGGCGAGAGCCTCTCGGTGGATCAGATCATCATCGAGTTCGAGTGACCGCGTGGGCCGCTATCGGCGGCCAGCGTTTGCCCGGAAAAGCCCGCCACACGGCGGGCTTTTTATTGCCAATTGACCGCGTAGCGAACGAAGTCGATGCCACGCTCCAGGACTTCGGTGGGGAGCAGATGGCTTGGCGGCGTCCCGGTGCTACTCTGAAAGCCGAGTCCGATATTCAGACGGACGGTTGCGTTGGCAGGAACGAGCAAGGAGTAGTGCTCGCCATCGTGCATCAGGAAGGCCGCTGTCAGTGACTGGGTCCGCTCCTGCGTGCGCGACCGGATGAGGCGTCCAGCTTCGATCGGTTCCGGAAACCAGCTCAGTTCGGCACTCAGCGCTCCGCTGGGCAGGCTTTGCAGCGAGTAAAGGATGCCCAGGCTAGGTCTTTCCGCGCGTACCGCGGCGACGAGGCACGGCGCCAGGCGACGCCCGCCTTCCGCATCGAGCGCACGAATCGCCTTGCCGTCCACCAGTGTCCATTTCTCGCTCGGTACATGCAGTTTCTTGACGGTGCTGGGGAGCGTTGACGCGCGATCAAAGCCGAACAGAGCCACGCGCTGGTGGGCCAGGCTTGCACCATCGGCTTCCAGCGAGCCGCTGGGGTTGAGTGACTCCCCGGTCAGGATGGAGAAGGCATGTTCAGCGCCGAATGCGAGTTCGATTTCGCCGATTTCTGTTGACGGTGTCCTGATGGTGCTTTCGAGGCTGGATTCAAGGTCGCGGAGCAGCCGTATGCAGGCGTTTCCGGAGAGTTCGCGCCCCAGTTTCAACGATTCCGGACTCTCGCCGGCCTGAAGGGCGACAATCCGTTGTTCGATCTTGCGCTCGACCTTGCGTACTTCCATCCAGCGCGGCACTCCAGGCGGGAGGGCGGCTCCGAATATCGGTGCCAGGTCGACCGAATGTGCCTTCGGATCGTCATCCGGTGCCATCTGAAAAACCGTCAGTTCGCGCCACCGGCTGATGGCGCGGTTGGCAACGGCGAGTTGGGCTGCCGACAGGCGGTAGGGGTCGATCAGGCGCAGCATGAAGGCCCAGGCCAGGTGGCCGCCGATATTCGATTCGCCCAGGTGGCGAAAATCGGGATCAGACAATGCCTGACGCAGAACGCCGCTGCTTTCGGCCTGGTCAAGCACGGCGAACAGCAAGTGGCCGATCAACGGCGGGCACTGGCGCGCCGCCTGAAAATAGCAGTATTGCGCCATTCTGAAGGCACAGGCGGCGCGGTGCAGCGGGAGACATTTACGGTCCGGAGGAAAGTGCGGTGCCAGGCGCAGGTAGGCAATGCCGAGATTGAGCCATAATTTCTGGGCCAGTTCGAATGCGCGCTCGTCTTCGGTGGCCATCGGCAGCGCCTTGCGGATGAACCGTGCCTCGATGCTATCCTGTCCCGGTACGGCTGCCGAACGGAGCAGGTTGAGCAGCTCCACTGCGAGGCTTGGCGCCAGGGTCGATGCTTCGATGGCATTGATCTGTTCGCCGATGACATTCAGTATGTGCATTGGCTGGGCCTGAGGTTGCGTGGCCAGCCAAGCCTTGGCCGAAGGCAGGTCATGAAAGGCCAGCGTGAGGTCGGTGCGGGGCTCGGGCAGCTTGAACCATGACATGGAGTATTCTCCGGGAAGCGGAAAAATGAGCGGGTTTGAACATTATGATCGTGAATTGCGCGATCTGGACAACGAGATTCGGCGCTATGCCGCGCTATGTCATGTCGACTTGAGCAAGCGTCACGAGCTTGAGGCTTGTCTGAAGCAGCAACGCGACGACTGGGTGGCGGACAAGGCGAGGGAAAGCCTGCAAGGCCTGTTGATTCTGCGGATCAAGCTGGAAACCGAAATGATCGAGCTGGGATTCGATCCGCCGCCGCTGCTGTCGACGGTCGAGATCAGCCCGCAGAAGGCTGTTTGATGGTCACGGCCAGCGTCGGGCAGGGCGCGATGCAGGCACCGCAGCCGGTACATGCCTCATGGTCGATCTCCGGCAGCGCGCAGCCACCCTGGCGGAGCGGGAAACGGATGGCGCGGGCATCGCAGAAATCACCGCAGACCCGACATTCGACGCCCTGGCGGGGCAGGCAGTCCTCGCCGATGACAGCCTTGCAGGACCAGGCCGGTTGATCTGCTGTTCGTTGCAGGGCCTTGGGCTGGCAGGCGGTGACGCAATCGCCGCAGAAGGTGCATTCGCCTGCGCGGAAATCGACGGTAGGGTAACCGCCGTCGCCGGCCAGCAGGATGTGTGTCGGGCAAGCGCTGACGCAGTCGTTGCAGCGCGTGCAGCGGTCGATGAAATCTCCCTCGGCCAGGGCCCAGGGGGGGCGCATCTCGGTCCTGGGGCGGGGCCGGCCGCGGAAAAAAGCCCGGCGGGACAGATCGACCACGCCCGTGATCTCCTTACTTGCTGGCCTTCATCTTGTCGATGCCGCTGCGCAGCATCTGTTCGATATCGGAGCCCGGTTCGACTTGCGGCAACAGGGCTTCCCAATAGGCGATGCCTTGCTTGTTGTCGCCGCGCTCCATGGCCGCGGCGCCTGCCAAGAAGAGGCTGTGTGCATGTTTGGCATCGATCTTGAGCGCCTTTTCGACCAACTGGGTCGGTTTTCCCTTGAGTCCCTTGCCTTCGGCCATGGCGATGGTTTCGGCATAGGCAGCGAGCAGGTCGGGCTCCTCGTTGACCACCGTTTCGGCCTTGCCGAAGGCTTCGACTGCTTCGGCATAGCGGCCCATGGATTTATACGAGCGGGCCAGCATCAGCCAGCCCTTCGGGTCGTCCGGATTGGCCTTCATGCGCTCGGCGAGCTTGGCGACCATGCCTTCGATCTGCTCCTGCGTCATCTGCGGCTTGGCTACGGTCTGCTCGGGGTCGAGGGCATTCGGATTGCCAAGAACGGAATAGCCGGTCAGGCCGAGAATGGGTAGCAGAAGGAGAAGGGCAATTGCGGTCTTGCGGCTGGGCGCGTAGGAGGCGGGGGCGCTTTCCTCGGTTGCCGGCTCGATCTCGTCGAGCAGGCGGCGCTGCAGTTCACGCCGGGCCTGTTCGAAATCGCCTTCGGCCAGCGAGCCGTCTGCCTTTTCGCGTTCGAGTTCGGCCAGCTGGTCGCGGAAGATGGCGAGGTTGGCTGTCTTGCGATCGGCGACGGCTTTGGGAGCACGCAGGCCGAACCACAGCGGCGGCAGGATGAAAGCGGCAACGACCACGATCAGCAGGGTGGAAAACAGGGCGAACTGGGTCATTTGTTATCGAGTTCCTTGAGCAGCGCGTCGGCACGGCCCGCGTCAACGGCACTGAGCGGCTTGTCTTCGGCCGCAACGCGTTCGGCGCGGCGGCGCTGGTAGGCGACGAGGGTGGCGAGACCGAAGATGAGCAGGGCAATCGGACCCAGCCAGAGAAGCAAGGTGTTGCCCTGTACCGGCGGACGGTAGAGGACGAAATCGCCGTAGCGGGCGACCATGAAATCGATGATTTCCTTGTCGCTCTTGCCTTCCTTGATCATGCCGCGAATCTCGCGACGCAAATCCTGGGCGAGCTCCGCGTTCGAATCGGCGATGTTCTGGTTCTGGCAGACCAGGCAACGCAGTTCCTCGGAAAGTTTGGTCAGCCGTTTTTCGGCGACAGGGTCGGCGGCCAGTGCGGCTTCCGTGGCGCTGGAGGCCAGCACGGGGGAGGCATTCAACAGCATGCCGACGGCCACGATGGCGGCCAGCTTGGCGAACAGGCGCTTCATTTGTTCAGTTCCGCGAGCAGGGGCATGATCCGTTTGGCCAGCACTTCCGGCGTGATCGGGCCGGTATGCTTCATGCGGATGACGCCGCTCTTGTCGATGACATAGGTTTCCGGCACGCCATAGACACCGTAGTCGATGCCGACGCGGCCATCGAGGTCCATCACCGTCAGCTTGTACGGGTTGCCGTGTTCGGACAGCCAGCGGTTGGCACGCTGCCAGGCGAGTTTCTTTTCTTCCTCGGCCGGCATCTTGCTCATGTCGAAACCGCCGTCGCCGCGCACTTCCTTGTAATTCAGGCCGATCAGCGGCACATCGACCTTCTTCGAGAACTCGACGAGGATCGGATGTTCCTGGCGGCAGGATACGCACCACGAAGCCCAGACATTGAACAGCCAGACCTTGCCCTGCATGTCCTTCGGAGAAAGGCTCTTCTCCGGCTCGGCCAGCTGGGACAGCGTGAAGGCGGGAGCAGGCTTGCCGACAAGCGGTGACGGTACGTCGCGCGGGTTCAGGTTGAGTCCGACGGCGAGCAGGGCGACGAGGGCGGCAAAGCCGCCGAGAATCCAGTAGTAACGGTTCATGCTTGTTGGGTTCCGGCAGAAACGGGGGCTGCGGCGCGAGCCCTGACGCGGTAGCGACGGTCGAGCATGGCGATCAGGCCGCCGAGCGACATCAGGATGCAGCCGCCCCAAATCCAGTCGACGAAGGGTTTGTAATAGACGCGGACGGCCCATTCGCCTTCCGGCTTGTCGCGGTCGATGGGTTCGCCGAGCGAGACGTAGACGTCACGCAGGAAACCGGCGTCGATCGCGGCTTCGGTCATGGGCATGGCCGACGAGTGATAGTTGCGCTTTTCCGGATTCATCTTGCGGACGAACTTGCCGTCCACCGCCAGATCGAACTCGCCTTGGGCCGCCACATAATTCGGACCCTCGACGGCCTTCACGCCGTTGAACGTGAAGTGGTAGCCGGCAACGTCGACCGACTGTCCGGGTGCCAGCTTGATGTCCTTTTCGTCCTGATAGCTGCCGACCATGGTGACGCCGACGACGAAGACGGCAATGCCGATGTGGGCCAGATGCATGCCGACAAAGGTGCGCGGCTGGCTCAGGGCGGCGGCCAGGAAGCCGCGGCCGGCACGGGTGTGCTGAACGCGCTCGATGAAATTGAGGGCGGCGGTGGCGACGATCCAGGCGGCCAGCAGCAGGCCGAGCGCCGTCATGGCAAACCACTGGCCATAGAGCAGCGGCAATGCAACGGCGACGAGGATGCCGACGAGCAGGGCCCATTTGACGGCCTTGGCGATCTCGGGGATGGAGGCATCCTTCCAGCGGGCAAAGGGGCCGACGCCCATCAGGAACAGGATCGGGGTCATCACCGGGACGAAAACCGCATTGAAATACGGGGGGCCGACCGAAATCTTGCCGACGCCGAGCGCGTCGATGAGCAGCGGATACAGCGTGCCGAGCAGCACCGTGCCGCAGGCAACGACGAGCAGTACGTTGTTGGTGAGCAGCAGCGACTCGCGCGACACCAGCCCGAAACGTCCGCCGAGGCCGACCTTCGGCGCGCGGGCAGCGAATAGTGCGAGCGACGAGCCGATCACGGCGACCAGGAAGATCAGGATGAAGATGCCGCGGCGCGGATCGGTCGCAAAGGCGTGCACCGAGGTGAGCACGCCGGAGCGAACCAGGAAGGTGCCGAGTAGTGACAGCGAGAAGGCGGCGATGGCGAGCAGCACGGTCCAGTTCTTGAAGCTGCCGCGTTTTTCGGTGACGGCCAGCGAGTGGATCAGCGCCGTGCCGATCAGCCAGGGCATGAACGAGGCGTTCTCGACCGGATCCCAGAACCACCAGCCGCCCCAGCCCAGCTCGTAATAGGCCCACCACGAACCCATGGCGATACCCAGGGTCAGGAAGATCCAGGCAGCCATGGTCCAGGGGCGGGACCAGCGCGCCCATGCGGCGTCGAGCTTACCGGAGAGCAGGGCGGCAATGGCGAAGGCAAAGGCCACCGAGAAGCCGACGTAGCCCATGTAGAGCAGCGGCGGGTGGATGACCAGGCCGGGGTCCTGCAGCAGCGGGTTGAGGTCGCGGCCTTCGGCGGCTGCGGGCAGCAGGCGTTCGAAGGGGTTGGAGGTGAGCAGGATGAAGAGCAGGAAGCCGAAACCGACCAGGCCGAGCGTACCGAGGACGCGGGCGACCATGGCTTCCGGCAGTTGGCGCGACAGCATGGCGACCAGGAAGGCCCACCAGGTGAGCATCAGGATCCACAGCAGCAGTGAGCCTTCGTGGCCGCCCCAGACGCCGGCGACGCGGTACTGGATGGGAAGCAGCGAGTTGGAGTGTTGGGCGACGTAGACCACCGAGAAATCGTTGGCGACGAAGGCCTGGGTCAGGCAGGCGAAGGAAAAGGTGACCAGCAGCGCCATGGCCGTGGCGGCCGGGCGGGCGAGGGCGACCCAGGCCAGGCGGTTGGTGTGGGCGCCGATCAGCGGCAGCGTGCCGAGGACCAGCGCGACCAGCGTGGAAAGGATGAGGGCGAAATGGCCGAGTTCGGGGATCATGCTCAGTAGCTCGCTTTCGGCTGGCTGAGCGAAGACGGCGAAACATGCTTGTTCGCTGCCTTCTGGGCATCGTCGACCGCCTTGGCGGCTTCCGGCGGCATGTAGTTCTCGTCGTGCTTGGCAAGCACTTCGCTGGCGCTGAAGGTGCCGGCCTCGGTCATCTTGCCCTGGGCGACGACGCCTTTACCTTCCTTGAACAGGTCCGGCAGGATGCCCTTGTAATTGACCGTGATGTCCTTGGCGGTGTCGGTGACGACGAAGCGAATGGTCACGCCGTCGGCCTCGCGCGCCACGCTGCCTTCCTTGACCAGGCCGCCGATGCGGAATGGCTTGCCGACGGGCGCCTTGCCGGCGGCCACGTCGGTTGGCGAGATATACAGGGCGATGTTGCTGTTCAGCGCGTTGAGGACCAGCGCGGCGATGATGCCGAGGATGGCGAGCGCGCCGCCGATCAGCGCGAGTTTCTTGTGACGGGTCTTCATTCTGTGCTTCTGCTTTCTGCGCGGATCTGGCGCTTCAGACGGGCCTTGGTGGCCTTTTGATTTCGGGCGACGACGATCGGTTCAACCGCCATGATCAAGGCGGTGACACCGAAAGAGCCCCAGACATAGAGGCCGTAGCCTCCCATGGCGAGGAAATCGGAAAAACTGTTCCAGTAGATCATCGGGCAGGCTCCTCCAGTTCGGCCTTGACCCAGTCGGTATGCCGCTCGCGTTCGAGCATGATGGTGCGCGCCCGCATCAGGGCGACGGCGATGGAATACATCCAGAAGCACAGGGCCATGAGCAGCATGCCGTAGAGCATGGTGGTGGCCATTGACGACTTGGTGAGATTGACGCTGGAGCCCTGGTGCAGGGTGTTCC
>CALJZP010000288.1 GCA_937983545.1 uncultured Azonexus sp. | reverse complement strand
TCGACACGCACTGCCACCTCGATGCGGCCGAATTCGATGACGATCGGCGCGAGGTGCATGCGGCGGCGCAGGCGCTAGGTGTCGCGAAGCTGGTTGTGCCGGCGGTGGCTGTCGCCGGGTTCGCAAAAACGCGGCAGACGGTGGCGCAGTACGCGGGCTGTGTCGCGGCCTACGGCATTCATCCCCTCTATGTGATGCAGGCCGCGGAGGGTGATCTGGTCGCCTTGCGCCAGTGGCTGGCCGACGAAACCCCCGTCGCGGTCGGTGAAATCGGGCTTGATCATTACGTGAGCGGCCTCGATCCCTTGCGTCAGGAATACTTTTTTGTCGAACAGCTGAAACTGGCCCGCGAGTTCGATCTGCCTGTCCTTCTGCATGTGCGGCGGGCCGTCGATCCGGTCCTCAAGCAGTTGCGCCGCTTCCGGGTCCGGGGCGGCATCGCCCATGCCTTCAATGGCAGTCGCCAGCAAGCGGAAGCCTTCATCCAGCTCGGCTTCGCACTCGGTTTGGGCGGCGCGATGACGTTCACCGGCTCGACCCGCATCAGGGCGCTGGCCGCCGAGTTGCCGCTGGAGTCCATCGTCCTCGAAACCGATGCGCCGGATATTCCGCCCGCCTGGCTCAACGGTGGGCGCAACACCCCGGCGGAATTGCCGGCCATTGCCGATGTGCTGGCCGGATTGCGCGGCATGACGCGCGATTCCGTCGTTGCGGCGACTGTCGCGAACACGCGTCGCGTGTTGCCCTCCATTTGATCCCTGTCAACATTTCATTAGAAGTTGCAGGGGTATTTTGCCGGATTTGATCTGCGCTAAAGAAGCATGTCCCGATCAGCGTAGCCTGCCGTAGCTGACATCAAACTGACTGGGCATGGCATGGACATGAAGGTTTCCCAAGGGGTCAATATTTCCAGCGTCATCATCGGTGCCTTACCGGATGACGCCGCGCAGGTTGCTGAACGCCTGCGGCAGCTCGAAGGGGTGGAGGTTCATGTCGTCAATGACGACGGGCGCATCATCGTGTCCATCGAAAGCGCATCGGAAGGCGCCACAGTCACCACATTTGAAGCGATACACCAGATGCCGGGCGTGCTCTCGGCTTCGCTGGTGTACCACCAGTACGAATCCGATCCAGACGAGGAGGCCTGAGATGATGCAAGTGAAACTGACCCGGCGTGATTTCATCAAGAGCAACGCGGTGGCGGCGGCCGCCGTAACAGCCGGTATTACCGTTCCCGGTTTGGCGGCAGCCCAACAGAAGGGCAGCGACGGGGTGCGCTGGGACAAGGGGGTCTGCCGTTACTGCGGTACCGGTTGCGGCGTGTTGGTCGGGGTCAAGGACGGTCGGGTCGTGGCCACCCAGGGCGATCCGGAGGCACCGGTCAATCGCGGCCTGAACTGCATCAAGGGCTATTTCCTCTCGAAGATCATGTACGGCAAGGATCGTCTGCAGACGCCGCTGCTGCGCATGAAGGACGGCAAGTACGACAAGAACGGCGACTTCAAGCCGGTTTCCTGGAAGCAGGCCTTCGACATCATGGAAGAGAAGTGCAAGGCTGCGCTCAAGGAAGGCGGGCCGCGCAATATCGCCATGTTCGGCTCGGGCCAGTGGACCGTCTGGGAAGGCTACGCAGCTGCCAAGCTGATGAAGGCCGGCTTCCGCACCAACAACATCGATCCCAATGCCCGTCACTGCATGGCCTCGGCCGTGGCCGGCTTCATGCGCACCTTCGGCATCGACGAGCCGATGGGCTGCTACGACGATGCCGAGCATGCCGATGTGTTCGCCTTGTGGGGTTCGAACATGGCCGAAATGCATCCCATCCTGTGGGCACGCATCACCGACCGCCGCCTGAGCGCCAAGCACGTCAAGATTCATGTGCTGTCGACCTTCAGCCACCGCTCCTGCGAACTGGCCGACAACACGCTGATCTTCAAGCCGCAGTCCGATCTGGCCATTCTCAACTACATCTGCAATCACATCATCACCACCGGTGCGGTCAACAAGGACTTCGTCGCCAAGCACGTCAAGTTCGCCAAGGGTGTGACCGACATCGGCTACGGCCTGCGTCCGAACCACCCGCTGGAAAAGGTCGCGATGAACAACGGCTACCCGGGCGAGGACGGCAAGCCGAAGGGCAATCCGAACAATTCGGCGCCGATGACCTTCGACGAATTCGCCGCTTTTGTGTCGGAATACACGCTGGACAAGGCGCACGAGATTTCCGGCGTGCCCAAGGAAAACCTCGAAGCACTGGCCAAGGCCTACGCCGACCCGAAGGTCAAGATCGTTTCCTACTGGACCATGGGCTTCAACCAGCATACCCGCGGTACCTGGGTTAACAACATGATGTACAACGTGCATCTGCTGGTCGGCAAGATTTCCGAGCCGGGCAACGGGCCGTTCTCGCTGACTGGCCAGCCGTCCGCCTGCGGTACGGCGCGCGAAGTGGGCACCTTCGCCCATCGCCTGCCGGCCGACATGGTGGTGATGAATCCGAAACATCGCGAGTTGTCGGAAAAGCTGTGGAAGTTGCCGGCCGGGACGATTCCCGACTGGATCGGCCTGCATGCGGTGGCCCAGAGCCGCGCGCTCAAGGACGGCAAGCTCGGTTTCTACTGGACCTCGACGACCAACAACATGCAGGCCGGCCCGAACGTCAATGACGAAATCTATCCGGGCTGGCGCAATCCCAAGGCTTTCGTGGTGGTCTCCGATGTTTATCCGACGGTTTCCGCGATGTCTTCCGACCTGATCCTGCCTTGTGCCATGTGGATGGAGAAGGAAGGCATGTACGGCAATGCCGAGCGCCGCGGCCAGATGTGGCGCCAGCAGGTCAAGGCGCCGGGCGAGGGCAAGTCCGATCTGTGGCAGTACATGGAGTTCTCGAAGCGCTTCAAGATCGAGGAGGTCTGGCCGGCTGAACTGCTCGACAAGAATCCGGAATACAAGGGCAAGACCTTGTACGACGTGCTTTATGCCAACGGCCAGGTCAACAAGTTCGGGCTGGACGAAGTCAGGAAGGTCAATGCCCACGCGTTCAAAGACTACATGAACGACGAATCCCAGGCCTTCGGCTTCTATGTTCAGAAGGGTCTGTTCGAGGAATACGCCGCCTTCGGTCGCGGCAAGGCACACGATCTGGCCGATTTCGACGTGTACCATAAGGCACGTGGCCTGCGCTGGCCGGTGGTTGGCGGCAAGGAAACGTTGTGGCGTTTCCGCGAGGGCTACGACACCTATGTGCCGAAGGGTGAGGGCGTGCGTTTCTACGGTTATCCGGACGGCAAGGCGATTGCCTTCGCGCTGCCCTACCAGCCGGCTGCCGAAATGCCGGATGCCGAATACGATCTATGGCTGTGTACAGGGCGTGTGCTGGAACACTGGCACACCGGCTCGATGACCCGCCGTGTGCCTGAACTGTACAAGGCGATGCCGGACGCAGTGCTCTACATGCATCCGGAAGATGCCAAGAAGCGCGGCCTGGCCCGCAATGACGTCGTCAAGCTGGCCACCCGGCGCGGCGAAGTCCAGTTGCGTGTCGAAACGAAGGGCCGCAACAAGCCACCGGTCGGGCTGGTCTTCGCGCCATTCTTCGACGAGCATCGGCTGATCAACAAGCTGACGCTGGATGCGACCTGTCCGATCTCGAAAGAGACGGACTACAAGAAGTGCGCCTGCAAGGTGGTGAAGGCGTAAAGCGACAACAAGGCAATCAGGGAGTGCCGGTACCGGATGGGAAAAGGGGCCCATCCGGCGCTGGCTGAACTGCAAAGTAGATGAGAGATGACAGCAACACCCCCAAAAAATAGCGCGGCCCGCCGCCAATTCCTGTTCGATTCCGCCAAGATGGTCTGCGGCGTCGGCATGCTCGGACTGGGGTTGGGCCTTTACGCCAAGCAATCGAAAGCATTGCCGGCGCTCGCCCTGCGTCCGCCCGGTGCGTTGCCCGAGAGCGATTTTCTCGGCGCCTGTATTCGCTGCGGCCTGTGCGTTCGTGACTGCCCCTACAACACGCTGGAACTGGCGAAACCGGAAGCCCCGGTGGCGACCGGTACCCCGTATTTCACCGCCCGCAACATCCCGTGCGAAATGTGCGACGACATCCCTTGCGTCAAGGCCTGTCCGACCAAGGCGCTCGACCACGGCCTGACCGATATCAACAAGGCCAAGATGGGCGTGGCCGTTCTGATCGATCACGAAACCTGCCTCAATTTCCTGGGATTGCGCTGCGATGTCTGCTATCGCGTGTGTCCGGTCATCGACAAGGCGATCACGCTGGACATGGTGCCCAACCAGCGCACCGGCCGACATGCCATGTTCCTGCCCACGGTACATTCCGAGCACTGCACCGGCTGCGGCAAATGCGAGAAATCCTGCGTCCTGGAGGAGGCGGCCATCCGCGTTTTGCCGCCCAAGCTGGCCAAGGGCGAACTTGGCAAGCACTACCGCCTGGGTTGGGAAGAGCAAAAGAAGGCCGGCCATTCGCTGATTGACGAATCGAAAATGATCGACCTGCCCGACCGCTTGCCGGAAGGCGCACGCCTGCCTGGGCATTACGATCCGGCATCGGGCCAGACTGAAGCCATGCGCGGTATGTCCGGCCAGGAGGTGGTGACGATTCCCAGCCTGCCGCCCGGTCTGGGAGGCAAGCCATGAGCCAGCCTTCCCACAAAAAGCGTATCGGCGCCGAAGCGATCGAGGCAAAGGGCTGGCTGGGCGCCCACAAGTGGCTGATCATGCGCCGCCTGTCGCAGCTTTCCATCCTCGCACTGTTCATGATCGGGCCGTTGGCCGGCATCTGGATCGTCAAGGGCAACCTGAATTACAGCTATACCCTGAACGTGCTGCCGCTGACCGATCCCTATGTCGCGCTGCAATCGTTGATGGCCGGCCATGTGCCTGAAAAGCTGGGCCTGATCGGCGTTGCCATCGCCGTCGCTTTCTATTTCCTGGTTGGCGGCCGCGTTTATTGCAGCTGGGTGTGCCCGATCAACATGGTGACCGATGCCGCCGGCTGGTTGCGCGACCGGCTGGGCATCAAGGGCGCCAGCAGCCTGTCGGCCAAAACGCGTTACTGGATTCTCGGCATGACCCTGGTTGCCTCGGCCGTGACAGGCGTGGTGCTGTGGGAGCTGATCAATCCGGTGTCGATGCTGCATCGCGGCCTGATCTTCGGACTTGGTAGTGCCTGGATGGTCGTCCTGACCATATTCCTGTTCGACCTGTTCGTGATGACGCGCGGCTGGTGCGGCCGGCTTTGCCCGGTGGGTGCCTTTTACGGCCTGCTCGGCAAGTGGAGTCCGGTGCGGATTTCGGCCAGCAAACGCAGCGCCTGCAACGATTGCATGGACTGCTTTGAAGTCTGTCCCGAACCGCAGGTCATCCGCCCCGCCCTCAAAGGCGAGGGCAAGGGTGTCGGGCCGGTGATACTGGCCGCCAACTGTACCAATTGCGGACGTTGTATCGATGTCTGTTCGAAGGATGTATTCAACTTCGGACTACGCAGCAATAACCCGGTTCCAACTGCTTCCATCGGGGTGCAGCCCGGAGCCAAGTGATGATCGAGTCTTAGAGGAGGAGCGCCCATCATGAAACACACCCTGAAGCTGTCCTGTGCCGTTCTGGCGTCCGTCGCCTGTTGGGCGTTTGCATCGCCGGCCTTCGCCCAGGAGGCGCCAAAACCGATGCGCGGCAGCGATGTCGCCACCGTCGATCAGGCGCCCGAGGCCAAAAAATATCTGGGCGGCAAGCCAGGAGGACAGGAGAAGGTGGCGCGTACCTTCAAGGAACAGCCCCCGGTTATTCCCCATGCGGTCGAAAATTTCGACGAGATCACGCTCGAGGAAAATCAGTGCTTGACCTGCCACAGCGCCGCCAATTACCAGAAGAAGAAGGCGCCGAAGATCGGCGACAGCCATTTCCGCGATCGTGAAGGCAAGGTCCTGCCGGAAGCCTCGGCCGCCCGCCACAACTGCGTCCAGTGCCACGTGCCGCAAGTCGATGCACCGCCGCTGGTCGACAACGATTTCAAGGGCAACCTCGCCGAAAGCAAGGGCAAGGCAGCCAAGAAAAAGAACTGATCAAGCGGCGTAAAAAAAGGGAGCCACGGCTCCCTTTCTGTTTTCGGGTTCGGCTTCTCAGGCGGCAGCCAGCAAGCCGCGCATCTTCTGCAGCGCCTTGACCTCGATCTGGCGAATGCGCTCGGCGGATACGTTGAATTCGGCGGCCAGTTCGTGCAGCGTTGCCGCCTCGCCTTCGTTCAGCCAGCGTGCCTCGACGATGCGGCGACTGCGCGAATCCAACCCGTCCAGCGCGGCATGCAGGCCTTCGTTCTGCTGATAGGCCAGCGCCTTGTTCTCCAGAACCCGGGTCGGTTCGTAGCGCGAGTCCGCCAGATAGTCGATGGGCGCGAAAGCTTCGTCGCCGTCGTCCGGACTTCCTTCCAGCGCCAGATCGCGTCCGGACAGCCGGGTTTCCATCTCGACGACTTCTTCCTGCTTGACGCCCAGACGAGCGGCAACCTCGGCGGCTTGCGTACCGGACAGGGTGTCGACGCCCTCGTAGTCATTCTTCAGGCTGCGCAGGTTGAAGAACAGCTTGCGCTGCGCCTTGGTCGTGGCGACCTTGACCAGGCGCCAATTCTTGAGGATGTATTCGTGAATCTCGGCCTTGATCCAGTGCATGGCGAACGACACCAGACGCACGCCGCGTGACGGGTCGTAGCGCTTGACGGCCTTCATCAGGCCGATATTCCCTTCCTGAATCAGGTCGGCATGCGGCAGGCCGTAACCGAGATAGCCTCGGGCAATGGAGATCACGAGGCGCAAGTGTGACAGAACGAGCTGACGCGCCGCCTCCACATCGCCTTCGTTGTGGAAACGCTCGGCCAGCTGGATTTCCTCCGCTTCGGACAGCATCGGATAACGGTTCGCCGCCTGAATGTAGGCGTCGATGTTCCCGACGGTCGAGGGGATGGGAAGAGCCAAGGCGTGGGTCATAGCGTTAAGTCCTCCTTCAAGGTTCATACTCATTTTAGCACTCGCAGTCTAAGAGTGCTAAGTTCCTGAAAAAGTTTCAACGCGGGTTGTGTTCCGTGACATTAAAGTCGGGGACAGGACATTAAAGTCAGAGACAAGGCGGCTTTCAGATTGTCGGTTCTCGCTGAGTTTGTCGGTTCTCGCTGAGTTTCGAACTTCTTGCACTCAGTTCTGAACTCGAAATGCCCGAAGACC
>CALJZP010000287.1 GCA_937983545.1 uncultured Azonexus sp. | reverse complement strand
GGCGTCGCACATCGGCTCGGCGTGCGAGGCATCGGTCAGGAAGCTGACATTTTGCCAGGACATCGCTTACGCCTTGACCTCGCTCTTGTCCGCCAGCTTGTGCTCCAGATAATGGATGCTGGTACCGCCCTCGACGAAGCGGGCATCGAGCATCAACTCCTGGTGCAGAGGGATGTTGGTCTTGATACCCTGAATGCTCATTTCCGATAGCGCGATACGCATGCGGCGAATAGCCTGTTCGCGGGTATCGCCATAGGAAATCACCTTGGCGACCATCGAGTCGTAGTGCGGCGGGACGCGATAGCCCTGATAGATGTGCGAATCGACGCGGATACCGGGGCCGCCCGGCGGATGATAGAACTCGATATTGCCGGGAGAAGGCACGAACGTGAAGGGATCTTCGGCGTTAATGCGGCATTCGATGGCATGGCCGCGGAAGGCGATGTCCTTCTGCTTGTAGCGCAGCTTCTCGCCTGCAGCGACGCGGATCTGCTCCTGGACGATATCGACGCCGGTAATCATTTCGGTCACCGGGTGCTCGACCTGAACACGGGTGTTCATTTCGATGAAGTAGAACTCGCCATTCTCGTACAGGAACTCGAAAGTACCCGCACCACGATAGCCGATCTTGCGGCAGGCTTCGGCACAGCGCTCACCGATACGGGTGATCAGGCGGGCCGGAATGTGCGGGGCCGGTGCTTCCTCGATCACTTTCTGGTGGCGGCGCTGCATCGAGCAATCCCGCTCGCCGAGGTAGATGGCGTTCTTGAATTCGTCGGCCAGCACCTGGATTTCCACGTGACGCGGATTTTCCAGATACTTTTCCATGTAAACCGCCGGATTGCCAAAGAAGCTGTTGGCTTCCTGGCGCGTCAGTTGGACGGCGTTGACCAGCGCGGCTTCGGTGTGCACGACGCGCATGCCGCGACCGCCGCCACCGCCGGCGGCCTTGATGATCACCGGATAACCGACGGCGCGGGCGATCTTGACGATCTCCTTGGGGTCTTCCGGCAGAGCGCCATCGGAACCCGGCACGCAGGGCACGCCGGCCGCCTTCATGGCGTCCTTGGCCGACACCTTGTCGCCCATCAGGCGGATCGTTTCGGCCTTCGGACCGATGAAGACAAATCCGGAGGTTTCGACGCGCTCGGCAAAATCGGCGTTTTCGGACAGGAAGCCGTAGCCCGGGTGGATGGCCTGGGCATCGGTTACTTCGGCCGCCGAAATGATCGCCGGCACGTTCAGGTAGCTCAGTGACGAAGCAGCCGGACCGATACAGACTGACTCGTCGGCCAGCTTGACGTACTTGGCTTCGCGGTCGGCCTCGGAATGCACGACAACCGTCTTGATGCCCAGTTCGCGGCAAGCGCGCTGGATACGGAGGGCAATTTCCCCCCGGTTGGCAATAAGGACTTTTTCAAACATGGCGGCTGTCTCAGCCGATCACGAACAGCGGTTCGCCGAATTCGACCGGTTCGCCATTGTCGAGCAGGATGGCCTTGACGACGCCGGACGCGTCGGCTTCGATTTCGTTGAGCAGCTTCATCGCTTCGATGATGCACAAGGTGTCACCCTGCTTGACGGTCTGGCCGACCTGCACGAAGGCATCGGCACCCGGCGACGGAGAGCGGTAGAAGGTACCAACCATCGGCGACTTGACCACGTGACCTTCCGGCAATTCATCTTCGTCATCCAGATTGACTGTCGAGGCAGCAGGTGCGCCGCCAGCGGCAACCGGCATTGCAGCCGGCATCATGTATTGTTGCATCGGGGCGGCGGCGACGGCGCCGACATGCTTGGCGATACGCACTTTCTCTTCGCCTTCGGTCACTTCCAGTTCCGAGATGCCGGATTCCTGAACGAGGTCGATGAGTTTTTTGAGTTTGCGCAGATCCATGAAGTACTCCTTTTGTTGCGTTCGCAGAACGCAAAATGCAGCCGGCCGAAGCCTGGCTATTCGATATGAAGCTTGTTGAGCAGGTATTCGAGAGCCAGCAGATAGCCCTCATGACCCAGGCCACAAATGACGCCGATGGCCAGATCGGAAAAATATGAGTGATGCCGGAAAGGTTCGCGGGCATGCACGTTGGACAAATGCACTTCGACAAAGGGAATGGCAACGGCAGAAAGCGCATCGCGCAGCGCCACGCTGGTATGCGTGTAGGCAGCCGGATTGATGATGATCGCCCGCACGCCCTGTTCAC
Organism: uncultured Azonexus sp.; assembly: GCA_937983545.1. Lineage (GTDB taxonomy): Bacteria > Pseudomonadota > Gammaproteobacteria > Burkholderiales > Rhodocyclaceae > Azonexus. Next base: position 2,382 of record CALJZP010000287.1, on the reverse strand, counting down.
GGGCGGCATGAATGCGTTCGATCAACGCACCCTCATGGTTGCTTTGAAACGTTTCCAGATCGACGTTCGCCCCTTCGGCCATCCGGGCAAGCGCCATGTTGATATCCGAGAGGGTGACACGGCCATAATGTTCCGGCTCACGGGTGCCCAGCAGGTTCAGATTGGGCCCGTGCATGACCAGGATGCGTATCTTGTCAGCTGACTTGGAAGATGATTTTCGCTTCGTCATGGCAGCAAGTTTGCCGCAAATCGCAGCATTTTGTCCAGTTTATTCCGAAATCAGGACCCTGAGCGCGTCGGCGCGTATGCGGTCGCGCGGCCTCCCATCACGATACTTCAAACTCACCCGCTCAAGATGCGGCGGCATAATAACAAGATTGGCGTCGACTGTGTCCGTTTCCATTACCAGAACGGCTTCGACGCGCTCGTTTCGCGGCTCGATATGGTCGACATCGATGCCGCGGTTGAGCAGAAAGATTTCGACCTCCTTCGCGCTATCGGCAAACAGCAGGATATCGATGCGCGAATGTTCGCCGGCGGTTCCTTCGAGAACGGAGCCGGCCAGATAGGGATTGAATGGGGCCAGCAGCTCGAGCAATTCGAGCGCCGAGTGGCGCATCGCCTTTAGCATCGCGGCATGCCCGTCACCCTGATATAGGCTGCGATAGGCGCGCAACTCGGCCTCGACTTCGGCGTTATCGGGAAACCGCGTATGCTCGGGCAGCCCTAGCTGGCGGGCCGCCTTCTTCTTGGCCAGATGAAAGTCGGTAATGCCATCCTCAGCCATCAGACGGGCTGCGGCGCTGGCGATACTGGCCCGGGTGCCGTGACTCTGGCGTTGCCGTTCAGGACGGGTCATGGGGACTCGATCAAGGTAAAATCGCCCCCATTCTAACGGGTCTCTGTGACATGCACATTCATATTCTCGGTATCTGCGGCACCTTCATGGGCGGCATCGCACAACTGGCGGTCGACTCGGGGCACAAGGTCACCGGCTGCGATGCCAACGTCTATCCCCCCATGAGCGACCAATTGCGGGATGCCGGCATCGAACTGATCGAAGGCTTCGCTGCGGATCAACTGGCACTCAAGCCGGACATCTTCGTCATCGGCAATGCCGTTTCGCGCGGCAACCCGCTGCTCGAAGCCATACTCGACAAGGGGCTGCCCTACGTCTCCGGCCCCCAGTGGCTGGCCGAGAATGTATTGCAGGGGCGCTGGGTACTCGGCGTCGCCGGCACCCACGGCAAGACGACGACCAGTTCGATGCTGGCGTGGATACTGGAAGATGCCAACATGGCACCCGGCTTCCTGATCGGCGGCGTACCGCTCAATTTCGGCGTCTCTGCCCGTCTTGGCGATACCCCTTTCTTCGTCATCGAAGCCGACGAATACGACACCGCTTTCTGCGACAAGCGCTCGAAATTCGTCCATTACCGCCCCAGGACGGCTGTTTTGAACAACCTGGAATTCGATCATGCTGACATTTTCAGTGATCTAGCGGCGATCGAGACGCAATTTCACCACCTTGTCCGCACACTCCCCCAATCCGGGCTGATCATTTCGAACGCCGCGGAGGCCAGCCTGGAGCGCGTGCTGCAACGCGGCTGCTGGACCCCGGTCGAACGTTTCAACGACCCGAACGGCTATCGGGTCAGCGGCGACGATGCACGCGGCGAACTGGTTCTGCACGGCCCGGACGGCCTGATCGGCCGCTCGCGCTGGGATCTTTCCGGCGATCACAATCGCGCCAATGCCTGTGCCGCCCTGCTCGCCGCCCGCCATGTCGGCGTGACGCCGGCACAGGGGCTGGATGCCTTGTCGCGCTTCGAGAACGTCAAGCGCCGCATGGAAGTCAAAGGGATCGTGCGGGGAATTACGGTTTACGACGACTTCGCCCACCACCCGACCGCCATCGCCACCACGGTTGCCGGCCTGCGTCGCAAGATCGGGCGCGGTCGCATTCTTGCCGTACTGGAACCGCGTTCGAACACGATGAAGCTGGGCACGATGAAATCCCAGCTGCCGGATAGCCTGAGCGAAGCGGATACCGTCTTCTGCTACGGCGCCAACCTCGGCTGGGATGCCCGCGAAGCCCTGGCACCGATGGGGACACGAGCCATCGTCGAGGACGACATCGATCGTCTGGTCGACCAGGTCAGTCTGGCCGCGCAACCTGGCGATCACATCCTGGTCATGAGCAACGGCGGGTTTGGCGGCATTCACGGCAAGCTGCTGAACGCCCTGGCGGACTGAACGCTGCACCGCAGAATGAAAAAAGCCGCCGGGCAGTTGCCCGGCGGCTTTTTTGTGTATCCGACAACGGCGAGATCAGCGCTCGGTCGACTCCACGACAGCCAATGCGGTCATGTTGACCAGGCG
>CALJZP010000286.1 GCA_937983545.1 uncultured Azonexus sp. | reverse complement strand
GTCAGTTTTGAGCGCGTCTTTGAGGTGCTGGACCTGCCGGTAGAGATCCAGGACAAGCCGGACGCCGTGGCCCTGCCCCAACCGCGCGGCCACGTGCAGTTCGATAGCGTGTCGTTCAGCTACATCGAGCAAGAGCAAGAGGAGACGGTGGCCCTGGACGAGGTGCAGCGTTTCGGACGGCACGGCGTGCGAATGGACGTGACCAAGAGCGGCCAACTGGCGTCAGGCAGGGGGCACCTATCCGGTGCCGCCGCGTGACTTGCCGGTGCCGCCGGAACTTGTGCCGGAGGCGAGCTAAATGGCCGCCTCGTCGATGAGCATGCAGAACCTGCTGGGGCGTCTTAATTTGACCCAGTTGGCTGCGCCGGTTCTGATCCTGATGATCCTGGCGATGATGGTGTTGCCGCTGCCGGCGTTCGTGCTGGATGTGTTCTTCACCTTCAATATCGCGATTTCGGTGCTTGTCCTGCTGGTCGCCGTCAATACCCAGAAAACGCTTGATTTCTCGGTTTTCCCGACGGTTCTGCTGGTGACAACCCTGCTGCGCCTGTCGCTGAACGTCGCTTCGACCCGGATTGTGATGCTCGAGGGGCATAACGGCCCGGATGCCGCCGGCAAGGTGATCGAGGCATTCGGCCATTTTCTGGTCGGCGGCAATTTTGCCGTCGGTATCATGGTCTTCCTGATCCTGGTGGTCATCAATTTTGTCGTGATCACCAAGGGTGCCGGTCGGGTTGCCGAAGTCTCCGCGCGTTTCACGCTTGATGCGATGCCGGGCAAGCAAATGGCCATCGATGCCGATCTCAACGCCGGCTTGATCGGCGAGGAAGAGGCGCGCAAACGCCGGACCGATATCTCCCGTGAGTCCGAGTTCTTCGGCTCGATGGACGGTGCGTCGAAGTTCGTGCGCGGCGACGCGGTCGCCGGCATCATCATCATGCTGCTCAACGTGATCGGCGGTTTGATCGTCGGTGTGCTGCAGCACAACATGGAACTCGCCCAGGCGGCCAAGAACTATACCTTGCTGACGATCGGCGACGGCCTGGTGGCACAGATTCCGGGACTGATCATTTCCATCGCCGCCGGTATGGTGGTGACCCGCGTGTCGGACGATCGCGATGTCGGTCAGCAGGTCATGAGCCAGATGTTCCGCAATGGCAAGGTGATCGCAATCACGGCCGCCATCGTCGGTTTCCTGGGTCTCATTCCGGGTATGCCCAATCTGGTCTTCCTGCTCCTTGCTGCCATTCTTGGCTGGTTCTCCTGGACCATGATGCAGCGCGAGAAGCGTATCGTCGAAACCCCCATGCAAGTCGCTCCGGCCCCGGTGCAGGAAGCACTCGAGGCAAGCTGGGCCGACGTGGCGCCGCTCGATGTGCTCGGCCTGGAAGTCGGTTACCGCCTGATTCCGCTGGTCGACAAATCTCAGGACGGCGAGCTGTTGCGCCGCATCCGCGGCATCCGCAAGAAATTCGCCCAGGAAGTCGGCTTCCTCGTCTCGCCGGTCCATATCCGCGACAACCTGGAGCTGAAACCGAATACCTACCGCATCCTGCTCAAGGGCGTGGAGATCGGCCAGGGCGAGGCCTATACCGGCCAGTATCTGGCGATCAATCCGGGGCGCGTTGCCGGAACATTGAATGGCGTCAGCACCAAGGATCCGGCCTTCGGCCTCCCGGCCACGTGGATCGATGCGGCGCAGCGCGATCAGGCGCAGGCGTACGGCTATACCGTTGTCGATGCGTCGACGGTCGTCGCCACACATCTGAATCACCTCATCCTGACGCACGCGGCCGAGCTGCTGGGGCGCCAGGAAGTGCAGCAATTGCTCGATCATCTGGCCAAGGAAATGCCCAAGCTGGTCGAGGATCTGGTACCCAAGATCCTGCCCCTCGGAACTTTGCAGAAAGTCCTGCAAGGCATGCTTGAGGAAGGTGTCCATATCCGCGACATGCGGACCATCATCGAAACCGTCGCCGACCATGCGACGCGGACCCAGAATGCGGACGATCTCACCATCCAGGTGCGTACCGCGCTGGGCCGTGCCATCGTCCAGCAGCTTTTCCCGGGCACCGGCGAAATGCAGGTCATGTCGCTGGACCCGACGCTCGAGCGCCTGCTCACCCAGGCTGTCGCCGGCGGTTCGGAGAACACCAGTTTCGAGCCGGGCCTGGCGGATACCCTGATCCGCGAGACGGCCGCCGCCGCCGGGCGCCAGGAAAGCCTGGGCTTGCCCGCTGTATTGCTGGTTCCGGGAAGCCTGCGTCTGCTGCTCTCCAGGTTCCTGCGCCGCACCATTCCTCAACTCAAGGTGCTTTCGCACAATGAAGTGCCTGAAGCCCGAATTATCAAGGTGACCTCGATCATCGGAGGTAGAACATGAACGTCAGAAAATTCATCGCCGCCAACGCAAGGGATGCCTTGAGAAAGGTCAAGGAGACCTTGGGTAACGATGCCATCATCCTTTCCAACCGGGGCGTTCCCGGTGGCGTGGAGATCATGGCTGTCGCAGCCCGGGACATGGCCATGATCGTACCGACGCCGGTCGCCGACAGCGCTCCTGTACAACAACGTCCGCAGCCCAGGATCGATGCCGAGGACGACTACCGGGTCGTACTCAATTCGGCTCGCGCCCGGATTTCGCAGCCGACACCACCAGTGGCGGTGCCCTCGGCGCCGCAACAGGCGACCCGGCCGACGGCGAATCATGCTTTCCTCGCCAAGCCGGCCGCAACGGTCAATGCCGGTATTCCCAAGACCGGCGCGTTGCGTAATCTGGAAATGACTCGCCCATCACAGCCGCCCGTACAGCCCCGCCAGGCACCAGCCGCCGCACCCGCCGCGGCTGCGATCCCGCAGCCGGCTGCCGCGCCGCGCCGGGCTGAGGCGGAGGTCGTGCCGATGGAGGTCATGGAGGAAATCCGTTCCTTGCGCAAGATCGTCGAGCAGCATCTGGCAGGCTTTGCCTGGGGCGAGGTGGCGCGTTCGGAGCCGGTGAAGACCGACATCCTTCGCCAGATGCTCGATGCCGGCTTCTCGCCGCAGTTCGCCCGCGATCTGTTGTCCGACCTGCCGGTGGACATGAGCGCCGTCGAAGCCATGGCCTGGGTCAAGGGCGCTGCCGATCGCTCGCTGATGACGCTGGGCAACGAAAACGACATTGTCGACCGGGGCGGTGTCTACGCACTGGTCGGGCCAACCGGTGTTGGCAAGACCACGACGACGGCCAAGCTGGCCGCGCGCTGCGTGCTGCGCCATGGGCCGAGCAAGGTGGCGCTCGTAACGACCGACGGCTACCGGATCGGTGCGCACGAGCAGTTGCGTATCTATGGGCGCATCCTGGGGGTGTCCGTGCATCTGGTCAAGGATGCGACGGAGCTTCGCCAGACGCTCAACGAGTTGCAGCACAAGCACATGGTGTTGATCGACACCATGGGCATGAGCCAGAAGGACAAGCTGGTTCCCGAATTGACCGACATGTTGGCGGGGTGCGATGTTCAGCGGGTCCTGCTGCTCAATTCGACCGCGCGCGGCGACACCCTGGATGACGTGGTCCGCGCCTATGCCGGCGATTCGCTGGCCGGTTGCATCCTGACCAAGATCGACGAAGCAGCCAGCCTTGCCACGGCGCTCGATGTCATCATGCGTCACAGCCTCAAGCTGCTCTATGTGTCGAACGGGCAGCGTGTGCCGGAAGATATCCATCTCCCTAATCGCAGCTACCTGCTGCACCGTGCCTTCAAGGACGTGCCGGAAGCCTCTCCGCACAAGTATGACGGGATCGAGCCGGCCATGATGATGGCCAATGCCGGCATGGTTGCGGCTGGAGGACGTCGTGGCTGACTTTCGCGTCGACCAGGCTGCCGGCCTGCGTCGTCTTCTCGGGGGGGGGCAGCAGCTTCAGGTTGTCACCTTCGTCGCTGGTTGCGAAGGCGTCGGGCGCAGTGTTGCCGTCGCCAATATCGGCGTGGCCCTGGCTCGCCTTGGCAAGGAAGTCCTGATCATCGACGAGCATGCGCCGGGTGACGACATTGCTTCCACCTTTGGCCTGGTCGCGCGCAGCGACCTGCTTAATGTGGTGCAGCGTGAATTGCCCTTGTCGCAAGTCTTGCTGCAGCCGATGCACGGCCTTCGCGTCTTACCGGCGGCCCGCGCGGTGAAGAAACTGGGGCGCCTGTCCCTGCATCAGCAGCAAACCCTGCTCGATGCCATGTCGGGCCTTGATCGGCCGGTCGATGTGATTCTGGTCGATGCCAGCATGGCGCATCCCCACGGCTTCTCTCCCTTTGGCATAGCGGCTCAGGAGGCGGTCGTCGTCCTCTCCGGAAGCAGCGCCTCGATCACTGAGGCCTATTCGCTGATCAAGAAGGTGAGCCATGCCTTTTCACGGAAACATTTCCGCATTCTGGTGAACAAGGTGCGCAGCCAGCCTGATGCCCGCTCGATTTACGAGAATATCGCGCAGGTCGCCGCTCAGCGGGGTATTGCCCGCTTGGATTACGCCGGCGCGGTTCCGCTCGACGAGTCGCTGCGCTTGGCTGCTCAGTTGTGTCGTCCGGTGCTGGTGCAGGCGCCGGATTCAGCCTCGGCAGCGGCGTTTCGCGATATCGCCTCGGACATGCTGTATTGGCAGCGCAGCGAAAGCGAAGCAGGCGGAGTCGAACAGTTCATGCAGCAACTGCTACACTTGAGCCAACGCATAACTCCCAACGTATTACGAGCCTGATGTATACCGCTGCAGGGCAGCCAGACAGGGAACAGCTGGTTCAGCGCTTTGTGCCGCTGGTGAAGCGTGTCGCCTATCATTTGATGGCGCGCTTGCCGCCCAGCGTTCAGTTCGATGATCTGGTCCAGAACGGGATGATCGGACTGCTGGATGCCATCGACCGCTACCAGGAGGGTTTCGGGGCGCAATTCGAAACCTATGCCACGCAGCGCGTGCGGGGAGCCATGCTTGACGGCCTCCGGGAAAACGACTGGTTGCCACGGAACCTCCGGCGGGAATTGCGGCGCATCGAAACGGCGATCAATCAACTCGAGCACGAACACGGGCGAGCGCCCTCGGAACGCGAACTGGCCGAGGCGCTGGGTCTTTCGCTGGCCGATTATCAAAAAACGCTGCACGATGCGCGTGGCCACCAACTCGTCTATTTCGAGGATTTCTCGGGCGAGGATGACGACGACTTCCTGGAGCGTCACTTCACCGACAATAATGCCGATCCGGCTGCGATACTCGAGGATCAGGGCATGAAGGCGTTGCTTGTGTCCGCCATCGGCGATCTGCCTGAGCGCGAGAAGCTGATGATGGCGCTTTACTACGAGCAGGACCTCAATCTCCGGGAAATCGGCGAAGTCATGGGGGTCAGCGAATCGCGCGTCTGTCAGCTGCACAGCCAGGCGATCGCCAGATTGCGTACCCGGATGGCCGGTGAGGTGCCAAAGGCCGCCAAGCGACGCAAGGAGCGCGCGGGTGGATAAGATCAGCCTGGCCGGCCTGGCCATCGGGTTGTTTGCCATCATTGGCGGCCAATATCTTGAGGGTGGGCATGTTGGCTCTCTGGTCCAGCCGACCGCACTTTTGATCGTCCTCGGCGGTACGTTGGGCGCCGTGTTGTTGCAGAGCCCCATTCATGTTTTCAGGCGCGGCATGAAGATGGTGAAGTGGGTTTGGGTTCCGCCGGTGATCGAGCAGAAGCGCCTCATCGAGCAAATTCTGATGTGGAGCCAGCTCTCGCGTCGCGAAGGCTTGTTGGCGCTGGAAAACCAAATGCCGCGCGTCAAGGACGAATTCACGAAGCGCGGCCTGCAGCTTTTGGTCGATGGTGCGGACCCCGAGCGTATCCGCGAGTTGCTCGAAGTCGAGATCGATACCTACGAAGATGAATTGCGGCAATCCGCCAAGATTTGGGAGTCGGCCGGAGGCTACTCGCCGACCATCGGCATTCTCGGGGCGGTGATGGGGCTGATCCACGTGATGGAAAATCTGTCCGATCCCACCAAGCTCGGGGCCGGGATCGCGGTTGCCTTTGTCGCCACGATCTATGGTGTTGGCCTGGCCAACCTGGTCTATCTGCCGATTGCCGGGAAGCTGAAATACTACATTGGCCGCATGGTGGCGACCCGTGAAATGCTGGTCGATGGACTGGTCGGGATCGCGGTGGGTGACAACCCGCGCATCATCGAAGGTCGTCTCAAGGGTTATCTCCACTGATGGCCCGGCGGCGGCGCGAGGAGGAGCACGAGAACCACGAGCGCTGGCTGGTTTCATACGCCGATTTCATTACGCTGCTTTTTGCCTTTTTCGTGGTCATGTATGCCATCTCATCGGTGAATGAGGGGAAATACAAGGTGCTCTCCAATTCCTTGACCAACGCATTCAAGAATACGACCGGGCAACCCGGTGGGCAACCGATTGCGACCATCCAGGGCGCACCGCTCATGCCGGTCAAGCCGATTGCCAAGCCGGACAAGCTTCCCGACCAGAAGAAGACGGAAGAAAAGAAGAGCGAGCAGCGGCAAAAGATGAGGAATGTGGCCGACGACATCAAGAATGTGCTGCAACCCTTGATTGCCCAAGGGAAGGTCAAATTGCTCGAAACCAGTCGTGGCGTCACGGTCGAGATCAACGACAGTATTCTTTTCCCGGCCGGGCAGGCCAGGCTGCAGCCGGCATCGGTCAGCGCTATGCAGGCCATCGCCCAGGTCTTGGCAGATTCCGATTTCCCGATCACGATCGAGGGACATACTGACAACATACCGATCGCCACGGCTCAATTCCCGTCGAACTGGGAGCTGTCCGCCATGCGGGCCACGACGGTGCTCAGGCTGTTCAACGAAGGGGGGGTCGGGGCCGAGCGTCTGACCGCCATTGGCTATGGCGAAACACGGCCTTTGGAAACGAATACGACCTTGGAGGGAAGGGCCAGGAATCGCCGGGTCAGCATCCTGATCGACTCAAACCGTCCGGAGGAACCGACGGAAGTGAAGGATTTGCGTCCGGCCCAATAGGCCGGTTATCCAGGCCGTTTAGGCCGAGTCGACGATACGGCTGCCGGAGCTGCTCATGGTCTGGCCGCTGGCTCCGTAGAGGCTCGAGGACTCAGGCGGCTGGGTGAGGATGGCGAGCGCCTCGGTGGCATTCTTGAGGTGCATGTCGACCAGCTGGATGTTGAGGTCGTGCAATGCCTTGGCCTCGCGGGCCAGTTCGAGGAGTTGCTGCCAGCTTGTTGCAGCCGCGGCATCTGCCGCGTTGTCGTCGAGCCAGCGCTGCATGCTGGCCTTGGTGCCGGGCTGCCCGGCTGCTCCGATGGCAGCCATGCGCTCGCCTTCGGCGCTGTTCATTTGGGCAATCAGCGGGCTCTTTTCTGCGGTGATCGCTTGCAGCGCATCGGCATCAGCCTTTTTCAGGCTGTCCTGTTCGTCATTGAGCAGCGAGATGAATCGGGAAACCAGTTCGATTTCCCGAGCCAGGATGCCAGCAATGTCGGACATCAGGCCTGAAGCTTGCCGTCGCGGTTCAGCAGGTCGCGGGTCGATTCGATCAGGCGGTCGGCAATAGCCTCCGGATTGATCTTGAAGCGACCTTCCGAAATGGCCTGCTTGATTTCCTGGATACGCGCCGTATTGACCGGGGGCTGGTTGGCGCCCGCATTCAGGCTGCCTGCCACCTGGCTGAGGCTGACCGCATCTTGCGCCGGCGTCGCGACGGCCGTCTGGGTCGTCGATGGCTTGCTCGGAATGCCGGTCGTCGTGGGCTTGTAACTGTTGTCGATCTTCATGGTGATCATCTCAAAACTTTTTACTCAATCCTATTAACGACCATTCGAGACAGAACTTTAGCCTAAAAAGAGATTTCTACACTACCGTCAGCTTTCGCCACGCCGCTGACGGTTTGTCCCGAAGCCATCCGGATCTGTGCAATTTGCCCCTCGGTGGCGTTGTTCATGGCCTTCCCTTCGGAAGTGACAGCAAAACCCGGGCCTGTCGAAATGACACGGACGGTCTGCCCTTGCCGGATGACCAGTGGCGCGACAAGCTGGTCGGAGCGCAGGGGCTGGCCGGCACCCAGCGAGTTGCGCAAGGTCTTGCCGATGGCGAGTTGCGGGTCGCCGAGAATGCCGGTGGGCATGGTGGTCAAATCGCCCGTGCTGACGATCAGGTCGCCGGCGGCAATGGTTTGACCGGCAGCAAGAGGGCGGCCGGTCGTGACGTAGTTGCCGGTGATGGCAATTTGTACTGGCACCAGAACGCTCCAGATCGCAGGCCCCAGGCAACGTACGCCAACATGGGTTTTGCCGCTGAGCCGGGTGCCGGATGGCGAAAAAGCTTCGTGCGCGGTGCATGGGGGAAGGCGGGTGACATCGAGCGTACCGATCCTAATCTGAACCTTGCCCGGCAAGCCCTGCGTCTGTTGTCGAACATAACGTTCGGCCGTCTCGACGACGAGATCGGTTTCCGCCGCATGGCCGATGGAGGTGGAAATCAGGAAGAACAGGAATGCCAAGGATCGGATCATCCGTACATTTTGCCTGAGCAATCAGGATGCTGCATGCCTTCCGGCAAGAATTGCCGAAGACTTTGCCGGGAAGCCGGCAAATTGCCGTGTGATTGCCATGGCACGGAGCGTGCTAATTACCGACCGAGCATCCGGAGTCCATCATGGCAAGCATCGAACAAAGCATTTCCGTCTACAGTCAGGCACTCAATCTGCGTGCCCAGCGTCACCAGGTTTTGGCATCGAATATTGCCAATGCCGATACCCCGCAGTACAAGACGCGCGATTTTAACTTCGAGGCTGCCATGCAAAACGCGATGAGTGGCCGCATGCAAGCCGGCGGTGTGGCGCTGGCGCGTACATCGGCCGGCCATATCGCGGGCGGTTCGGCCGGCGGGCCGGCGGTGCTTCAATACCGCAAGGAAACCCAGTCGGCGGTGGATGGCAACACGGTGGACATGGATGTCGAGCGTACGCAGATCGCCGAGAACGCCATGCAGTACCAAATCCTGACCCAGCTGATCAGCGACAAGTTTAAGGGTATCCGCAGTGCCATGGCTTCTAACAACGCCTAAGGGACAATAGATGAGCCTGTTCAACGTATTCAAGGTTTCTTCCAGCGCCATGACGGCGCAATCGATGCGTCTCAATGCCGTGGCCTCCAATCTGGCCAATGCCGACAGCATCGTTTCTTCGGACGGCAAGCCCTATCGGGCCAAGCAGGTCGTGTTCGAAGCAACGCCGATGGGCGGGGCCGGCGATCTCTCCAAGGGGGTTCGGGTGCGCCAGGTGGTCGACGATGCTTCGCCGCCGCGCATGGTGTACGACCCGAAAAACCCGGCGGCCGATGACAAGGGATATGTCGCTTTTTCCAACGTCAATGTGGTCGAGGAAATGACCAACATGATTTCTGCCTCGCGTTCGTATCAGACCAACGTCGAGGTCATGAATACCGCCAAGGCCATGATGCTGCGCACCTTGCAGATCGCCCAGGGCTAAGACTCGTACAGGAGAGTAAAAATGGCTACCAGCGTCACCGATACGAAATCGAATACGGCTGCCGACATCTTTTCCGCCATCAACGGCAACAGTGGCAAGAAAACGACGACCAGCACGACAGCAGACATGGAGAATCGCTTCCTGACGCTGCTGATGACGCAGATCAAGAACCAGGATCCGCTGAATCCAATGGATAACGCAGCGGTCACCACCCAGCTTGCCCAGTTGAATACGGTGAATGGCATCGAAAAGCTCAACGCGACCTTGTCGCAGTTGTTGAGCGGCTATAACGAGGCGCAGGGCCTGCAGGCGGCAGGCATCATCGGCAAGAATGTGATGGTTGCCGGCAACAGTTTGCCGCTCGCTGCCGGCAAGTCGGCTTTCGGCGGTGCCTCGCTGGCCGCCGCCGCCGATAAAGTGACGCTGACCATCAAGGACGCCAGCGGCAAGATCGTTCAGTCGAAAGAGTTGGGGGCACAGGAAGCCGGCATCATGTACTTCTCCTGGGATGGCAAGGACGATGCGGGCAATGCCATGAAGGAGGGGAAGTACACCTTCTCCATTGCTGCCACGGCGGGCGGCAAGAAGATCGATGCCAAGGCAATGGAAATTGGCACGGTTTCTGCTGTTACTCGCAGCAAAGACGGATTCATCCTCGATTTGGGTTCCTTGGGCGATGTGGCCTTCAAGGACGTCCAGCAAATTCTGTAAGGGGTAACAGCAATGGCATTCCAACAAGCATTGAGCGGCCTGAACACTGCTTCCAAGGCAATCGACGCGACCAGCCACAACATTGCCAACTCGAGTACGGTCGGCTACAAGGCTTCGGTCACCCACTTTGGTGATGTTTACGCTGCCTCGCTTGCCGGTGCAGGCGCCAGCCAGATC
>CALJZP010000285.1 GCA_937983545.1 uncultured Azonexus sp. | reverse complement strand
ATTTATGCAATCCCCGGATTGTTCGCTGACCCCTTCAGCGTCGGAAGATTGAGTTTAACCGGCTTGACGGTCTTGATGTCGCGCAGATAGGTGGCAACGACCTCCCAGATCGGCGCCCCGGCGTTCTTCGCCTCTTCGGAGACGGGCGCCCAGCCGGCGACCTTGTAGGTCTTGGCCGGATCGATCGCCTGCCCCTTGAGCATCATGTTCTGGATGCGGTTGCCCATCTTCGCCGTCGGGTCGCAGGTCCATTGCAGGCCGCCGACGCGCACCATGTCGCCACCCTGCTGGTAGTACGGGTCCGGGTTGAACAGGTTGTCGCAGACGTCTTCCAGCACGGTCTTGATCATCTCGCCACTCATGTTGGTCACCGTGGTCCACGGATAGGTGATGGCGGTCTGGTCGAGCACATGCTCCATCAGGATGGGCTGGCCGGGCAGCAGCGAGGTGCCCCAGCGGAAGCCGGGGGAGAAGGCGATCTCGGCATCCTTGACGGCCATCAGCGCATCGAGGATGACCTGGTCGAAGGTGCCGTTGAAGTTGCCGCGGCGGTACAGGGTTCCTTCGGTGACGGCCAGTTGTTCGTTCAGCTTCGACAGGTAGGGCGCGCGGGCCTTGTCGATCAGGGCCTGCATCTCCCTGTCGGCCGGCAGCAGGTTGGCGAAGACCGGCAGCAGCTTGTAGCGGAAGTCGGCGATCTTGCCGTTCTTCACGTCGAAGTCGAGGACGCCGAGGTACTTGCCGTTGGAGCCGGCGTTGGTGACCAGGGTCTGGCCGCCGCCATTCTTGACGACGACCGGGGCGGGCATGCCGTCATGGGTGTGACCGCCGAGGATGGCGTCGATGCCGCGCACGCGGGAGGCCATCTTCAGGTCGACGTCCATGCCATTGTGCGACAGCACGACGACGACCTGCGCACCGGCGGCGCGGGCCTCGTCGACGGTCTTCTGCATGTTGTCTTCCTGGATGCCGAAGCTCCAATTCGGGGTCTGCCAGCGCGGGTTGGCGATCGGCGTGTAGGGGAAGGCCTGGCCGATGATGGCGACCGGCACGCCGTTGATCTTCTTCATCACGAAGGGCTTGAAGACGGCATCGCCGAAGTCGGTTGTCTTGACATTCTGGGCGACGATGTCGATGTGGCCGGCGAAATCCTTTTCCTCGATTTCCTTGACGCGCGCCTCGCCGTAGGTCGACTCCCAGTGCAGGGTCATGACATTGACGCCCAGCGCCTTGCAGGCATCGACCATGTCCTGGGCGTTGCTCCACAGCGCCGTGCCGGAGCCTTGCCAGGTGTCGCCACCGTCGAGGAGCAGTGCGCCCGGGCGGTTGGCCTTCATGCGCTTGACCAGGGTGGCGAGGTGGGCGAAGCCGCCTACCTTGCCGTAAGTCTGGGCGGCTTTTTCGAAATTCAGGTAGGTATAGGCGTGGGCCTCGATGGTGTTGGGCTTGAAGCCGAAGTGCTTGAGCAGGTTGTCGCCGACGAGGTGCGGCACCTTGCCGAACTGGTCGCCGAAGCCAAGGTTGACGTTGGGTTCGCGGAAATAGATGGGCAGCAGCTGGGCATGACAGTCGGTGATGTGCAGCAGGCTGACGTTGCCGAATTTCGGCAGGTCATACAGCTTGGCGGCACCTTTTTCGGCCAGGGCGAAATCGCTGTGCAGCGACATGCCGCCGGCGGCGGCGACGGCCATCACTTGAAGGAATTCCCGACGATTCATGCTCATGTTTGTGTTCCTTGGCGTTGTATTCTCGTTGTGCAAAAAAGCCCGACGACCGAAGCCGTCGGGTTAATCACGCAAGTTAATCTTTGTTGACCGGCGATTCCGGATCGATCAGGAAGGCCACGATATGGGTGATCTGCTCCGGGGTCAGCCAGCTGTGCAGGCCGAAGCGCGGCATGTTGGTGCAGGCCGTGAAGGCATTGGAGTTGTAGATCTTGTCGTAGGCGTACTTGACGATCTCCTCCGCGTTGCCGCGAATCTTGCCGAAGTGGTGCAGGCTCGGGCCGATGGTGCCGTAGGCGACTTCCTTCTTGGCCAGTTCGTGGCAGGCGTAGCAGTTGCCGCCCCGCACCCGGCCAGCCGGATCAGGCTGGATGAAGCCGATGTGGCCGCCGGTGCCCACCGCGGCGAGCTTCTCGCCTTCCTTCCAGTCGCCGATCAGCTTGCCGTCCACCGGGTAGCGGATGGTTGCGGCGTTCTGCCTTTCGAGCTTCTGGCCGATCGGGCGCGGCGGGTTGTCGCGGTATTGCAGGCAGGTCTTCATCGTGTCGTCCTGCTCCAGGCGCGTCATCCAGTATTTCGGATTGTCGGCACGGAACGAGGTGCGGAACATCTGCTCGGCTTCCTTGGCAAATTTTCCGCCCGGCGCTTCGACGGCCTTCTGGGCGAACGCTGGAAGCGACAGGGCCAGGGCGAGCGTGGTGACGAGGCTGGTTTTCAGTTTCATGGTCGTCTCCCCGTTCAGCGCTTGATGCCCGGCGTTTCCATCACGGTGCCGGTTGCGGTTTTTTGCAGATAGGTTTCCAGCGCGATGATCGAATCGGCCAGATAGTTCGGCTCGGGCCAGCGGGCCTGACGCATGCAGTCGATCAGGCGGCGCTGCATGGTCCACACCGCACCTTGCGACACGCGGTAGGACGGCCAGGTCTTCATGGCCGTGCCGGAACCATCCTTGGTCGTCAGGTTGCCGAGTTCCTGCAAGCGGATGCGCTTGCCTTCCTGGCCGTGGCAGATCGAGCAGGAGAAGTCCTGCGGGCCGGAGCGGCGGTAAAAGATGTACTCGCCCATCTTGGCCATCTTGGCCTCTTCCGGGTGCGTTGCCGGTACGTTGATCGGCTTGCCGTTCGACTTGGCGCCGATGAAGGTCACCAAGGCTTCGATGTCGGATTCGGTGCCGGGCTTGGAGTACCAGTTCCTGGTCGCCTCGGCGACCGTGAAGCCTTGCAGCGTCACCATGCAATGCACGAGACGTGACTCGACATCCATGACCTTGCCGGTGTCCTTGAAATACCTGGGCAGGCTGGCGTAGGCGCCTTCGAGCTTGCCCGGGCCGAGGCCGAGGTCGCATTGCTCGAGCGAGGCTTTCTTGGGGCCGCGCTTCTCGGACCACAGGCCTTCGCCCTTGACTTCGAGCAGGTCGGCCGGGTTGCCGTCGGCCAGGGCTTCACGATACTTGGCCAGTTCGTCGGCGACCTTGCTGTCCTGCGCCAGGGCAGGGCTGGCGAAAGCGGCGAGTAGCGCCGCACTGGCCAGCGTTCTGATGAAACGGTGGAACATGAGTGACTCCTCCAGAGGGGTAGGTACTGCGCCGGCAGCGGCGGTCTCTGCCGCTTCGCTGCCGCAATTCGAACGACGATCAGCCGATGGTGGCTTCGTCGGAGCGGCTGTCGCCCTTGTTGTCCTTCCAGCTCACCGTGATCTTGTCGCCCTTGGCGCCGCCCTTGAATTTGAAGGCGAGGTAGGGGTTCTTCGACACGGACGGGCCGAATTCGCTGCTCAGCACGGTCTTGTCGCCATGCTTGGCAACCAGTTCGGTGATGAACCAGGCCGGCACGATGGCGCCGTTGGCATCCTTGCGCTGCCCGGTTTCCATTTCGTGGCTGACCAGGACTTTGACTTCGGTAACGCCGTCCTTGTTGGCGGCGCGGATTTTCATTGGGTTGCCCATTTGTTTCTCCTAAATTCAGTAAGTGTGAAACGGAAGGAAAGGCGTAGCGAGCGATGGCAGAGCAAGGCGCGGCCGGGAGACAGTGCAATTTGCACGACGACCGGGCGCAACGCAGCTATGCCGAGCGCAGTAGCCTTGACCCCGTTTTTAGCCGCCGCAGCCACCCAGGGTGACCTTGATTTCCTTGGTCGCCATGAAGAACTTGCCGTCCGACTTGACCAGGGCGTAGATATTGGAGGTCTGGCCCATCTTGACGCGGGTCTGGACGTTGGCTTCGGTGCCCTCGGGCAGCGTAAAGGTGGCGGCCAGCGCATTGGGGTTCTTTTCGATCAGGATGGCGACCATGCTGATGTTCGGCAGCGAGGAGGCGACGCCCACCGGCACCACGGCGCCGTTTTCGGCGATGTCCGGGCCGGTGACCTGCACGTCCTTGCTGTCGGCCGGAGAGCCGGCGCCGAGCGCCTTCAGCGTATCGGCCATGCTCTTGGCGTCGAAGGCTGCCTTGTTCCAGTCGGCCAGGGCCATGCCCGGGGTGATGATGCCGGCGGCGGCCAGCATGCCCAGCAGGGCGGCGCCGGAGCCGGATTTGAGTACGGTGCGACGTTGATTGTTCATGACTTCTCCTCTGTAGAAATTGGAATTACTTCGAGCCGGCCAGAATCCACTGGACCAGTGTCTTCAGGTCGTCATCCTTGATGTGCGCGTTGGGCGGCATCGGGATCGAACCCCAGACACCCTGGCCGCCGGCCTTGACCTTGGCGATCAGCCGCGATTCGGCATCGGGCTGGCCCTGGTAGCGGGCGACCACTTCGTTGAAGCCGGGACCGACGATCTTGTTCTTCACGCCATGGCAAGCCATGCAGCCGCTCTTGGTCGCGAGGTCCAGCGTGCTGGCATCGGCTGCTTTCCTGGCGGCTTCGGGGCCGAGCGTGCGGGTGCCGCGTACCGGACCGAAGTTGCGGTTCTGGTCGGCCAGCTCGCCGTGGGCGGTGCGGGCGTAATCGGGCAGGGTCGAACCGATCTGAACCTCGGGCTTGCAGTTCTTCATGCAGGCCACGTTTTTCACGTCCGGCACGCCGCCGTTGCCGATGCCACCCTTCTTGGCCGAAGCGCCGGGCCACAGGCCGTGGTCGGTGGTCATGCCGTTGCGGTTGGGGAGCAGCTTCTGCACGTCGGCGATGTTCTTGTCCGACAGTTCGAAGTCGGCCGGCACGATTTCCTGCAGGTTGAGTAGGTAGGCGAGGATCGCGTAGACCTCGTCCGGCTTCAGCGACTTGGGGGCGGTCCATGGCATGGCACGCTGGATGTAGTCGAACACCGTCGAAATGGTGGCGACCTTGGTAAAGGTCGTGCGCTGCGGCAGTTCGCCCGAGGACAGGCCCTTGACGCGGCCGGTCTTGATGTCGTCCTTGGTCGTGCCGCCGGCCAGCGGCGTGAATACCTCGTTCGACTCGCCGAAGGAGCCGTGGCAGGACGCGCACTTTTCTTCGAATAGCTCGTTGCCGCGCTCGACATTGCCCTTGCCCTTGGGCAGGCCCTTGAAGTCGGGGCGGACATCGATATCCCAGGCCTTGACCTCGGCCGGGGTGGCCTGGCGGCCCACGCCGTGGAAGTTGTCGACGGCCGACGCGCTGCCGAATACACTCATCCCGAGCGCAACCGCCAGTATCGATTTAGAGAACCTGGACATTGGTGACCTCCCCGCTTTCGACCACTTTCCAGGACTGGATCGCGTTGTTGTGATAGATCGACTTGGTGCCGCGCACCTTGCGCAACTGGCCGTATGTCGGCTGTACGTAGCCGGTCTCGTCCATGGCGCGCGACTGCAGGATGGCCGGCTTGCCGTCCCACACCCAGTTGATGTTGAAGCGGGTCAGCGCCTTGTTCTGGATCGGCCCTTCGAGGCGGGCGCTCTGCCAGTTGATGCCGCCGTCGAAGGAGACATCCACCTGCTTGATGCGGCCGCGGCCGGACCAGGCCAGCCCGGAGACGTTGAAGAACCCCTTGTCGACCAGGGTCTGGCCGCCCGACGGCGTGGTGATGACGGACTTGCACTCCTGGATCGAGCTGTACTGGCGATGCAGGCCGTTGGGCAGCAGGTCGATGTAGTGAACCGCCTCGTCCTTGGTAGCGTAGGGTTGGTCGCCGACTTCGATGCGGCGCAGCCACTTGACCCAGGACACGCCCTGCACGCCGGGGACCACCAGGCGCAGCGGGTAGCCGTTTTCCGGACGCAGCATTTCGCCGTTCTGGCCGTAGGCGACGAAGACTTCGCCGGATTCGACCATTTCCATCGGGATGGTGCGCGTCATCGACGAACCGTCGGCGCCTTCGGCCAACACGTAGCGGGCCTTCTTGGTGTCGACGCCGCAATCCTCCAGCAGGGTTTTCAGTGGCACGCCGGTGAATTCCGAGCAGGAGAGCATGCCGTGTGTGTATTGCACGGTCGGCACGGCGACGTTGCCCCATTCGAGGCCGGTGTTGGCGCCGCATTCGATGAAGTGGATGCGCGACACCGAGGGCATGCGCATCAGCTCATCCATGGTGTAGACCTTGGGCTTCTTGAGCAGCGAGTCGTCCGAGCCGTTGATCATCAGGCGGTGGCGGGTCGGGTCGACATCCTGCCAGCCTTGGTGATGGCGCTCGAAGTGCAGGCCGGACGGCGTGATGATGCCGAACAGCCCTTGCAGCGGCGCAAACGATACCGAGGCGCCGCCGACGCGGGCGAGGCCCGGCGATTCGCGGCGAACCAGCTGGCTTTCGAATTTCGACGGCATGCCGTACGGGGTGGTCGCCACCGGCTGGCCCAGCGACGTGCTCCAGGCCGGCAGATTGAGAATGTTCGGATCGCCTTCGCTGGCGCGGGCGGCCAACGGTGCCGCCATGGCCGCGCTGGCGGCCATGAAGCTCTTGCGCAGGAAGTCGCGGCGCCCGGCGCCAACGGCCTTGACCTGATCTTCCGACAGGAAGTTCTCCGGAGCGGGCCGCAAACGCCCCGGCTGTTGTGTGATATCACCCATCTGGAAACACCCCTCCACGCTGTGAGTCAGTTACTGCTAATCACTTTCCGACACCCAGCTCGTCGCCCAGATCGCGGCTTGCCACCGTGATGCTGACCGTCCGGCAGATGTCGACGAAATTGGGATCGACGACCCGGTAATAGACCGAACTCCCGTCCCGCCGCCGCTCGACCACGCCGGCGCGATACAGGATGTTCAAGTGCCGCGAGATGTTGGCTTGCGTCAGGCCAATCTTTTCCACGACCTCGTGTACGGGACGTTCTTCGGAACAAAGACAGGAGAGAATGCGCAAACGGGTCGGGTCGGCGAGCAATCCGAAGTAATGCGCTACCTGTTCGAAGACCTGCAGAGTTTCGTCCATGCTGTTCTTTTGATTTCGATCAAGAATCAATGTATAACTGCGTACTTATATAGTCAACTACTAATATTGTTGCGACGCAGCATGCTTTTTGTGCGAAAGGCTCATAACCTTTGTACGATGCTGGTTACGGCAAAAAACAGCACTCCGGCTATATGACAAACAACATCACGATGAGGAAGGAGATGTCCCGATGAAAATGTTCGTACCTCTTGCCGCAGCCTGTCTGCTGGCGTCCGCCGGCGCCGCGCACGCCGCCGACCCCAACCTCGGCCGCAACCTGGCCGCCACCTGCGCCAACTGCCACGGCACCAACGGCAATGCCGTCAAGGGTTCCGGCATCGATGGGCTGGCCGGTATTCCCAAGGACAAGACCTTGCAGAAGCTGGCCGATTTCAGGAGCGGGGACAAGCCGGCCTCGATCATGCATCAGATCGTCAAGGGCTATACCGATGCCCAGCTCGACCTGATCGCCACCTATTTCGCCGCGCAAAAATAAGGGAGACCGCCATGATGCTGATGAAAAGACGTGATTTCCTGAAAGTCGGTGCGGCGGCCGGCGCGATGGCTTCCCTGTACGGCTGTGCCGGCGGCGGCAAGGCCAGCGGCCATGTCGTCGTGGTCGGCGGCGGCTACGGTGGCGCCACGGTGGCCAAGTACCTGCGCATGTGGAGCGAAGGCGGTGTCCAGGTGACGCTGATCGAACGCAATCCGACCTTCATTTCCTGCCCGATTTCCAACCTGGTCATCGGTGGCCAGAAGACGATGGAAGACATCACGATCAGTTACGAAGGGTTGCGCAACAAGTGGGGCGTGCGCGTGATCCAGGACGATGTCGTCGCCGTCGATGCAACCAAGAGGACCGTGTCGCTCAAGGGCGGCAGCGCGCTGAGCTACGACCGTCTGGTGCTGTCGCCGGGCGTCGATTTCATGTGGGACGAGATTCCCGGCCTGAAGGGCGCCGAAGCCCAATCCAAGGTGCTGCATGCCTGGAAGGCCGGTCCGCAGACCGTCGCGCTGCGCAAGCAGCTGGAGTCGATGAAGGATGGCGGCGTCTACGCCATTTCCATTCCCAAGGCGCCATATCGCTGCCCGCCGGGACCGTACGAGCGTGCCTGCCTGGTGGCCAACTACTTCAAGCAGAGCAAGCCGAAGTCGAAGGTCGTCATCCTCGATGCCAACGAGGACGTCGTTTCCAAGAAGGGACTGTTCACCAAGGCGTGGAGCGACCTTTACAAGGGCATTGTCGAGTACCGCAACAACAGCGAGGTCAAGGATGTCGATGTCGGCAGCAATACCGCCGTCCTCGAGTTCGATAAATTCAAGGCCGACGTGCTCAACATCATTCCGCCGCATCGTGCCGGCGACATTGCGCACAAGTCGGGCATCAAGCTGGTCAACAACCGCTGGGTGGACATCAACTGGCTGAGCATGGAATCGACCAGCACGCCGGGCATCCATGTGCTGGGCGACGCCATCTTCCCGGCGCCGACCATGCCCAAGTCCGGCCACATGGCCAACCAGCACGGCAAACTGGCCGCCGCCGCGATCCTCAACATGCTGTCCGGCCAGGAACCCAACCCGGAACCGGTGGTGATGAATACCTGCTACAGCTTCGTCGATAGCAAGAACGTCATCCACGTTTCGTCCGTCCACCAGTATGACGCCGCAACCAGGACCGTGCAGCCGGTCAAGGGGGCCGGCGGCGTGTCGGCGGCGCGTAACGAACTGGAAGGCAAAATCGCGCTGGGCTGGGCCCAGAACATCTGGGCAGACATGTTGACCTGAGCGCTGACAAGTCGTCCGAGAGAAAAAGAGGCCGCAGTCGCGGCCTCTTTTATTTTAAAGCGCTCACTGCTGCGAGGAGCCCTCGTTCATACGGCAGGATGGAGGTTCGAATTGGCCTATTTTTAAAGATTTGTAGGCTGGCGTTGCTTACATTTGGGTTCGGTTAGTACAATCATTTTTTGAATTTTTGTGATCCCGCTTTGGAGAGAGAAGAGTGAAAAATAATCAGCCGGTAACCCAGCGGGAAATCCCCTTTCCTCCCGATCAATATCTGGTTTCCAGAACGGATTTGAAAGGTGTCATCACGCATGTCAACGATGGCTTCGTCGAGATCAGCGGCTTTACGCGCAGCGAACTGATCGGCAGCAGTCACAACATCGTCCGCCATCCGGACATGCCGCAGGCGGCTTTCGAGGATCTGTGGCGGACGGTGAAATCCGGTTTGCCGTGGCGCGGGGCGGTCAAGAATCGCTGTAAGAATGGCGATTTCTATTGGGTGGAGGCCTTCGTCGTTCCGCTCAAGAAAAACGGCCAGACCACCGGTTACATGTCGGTTCGCACGCCGTTGTCGGCCGAGAAAAAAGCCGCTGCCGACGCGCTCTACCGCAAGACCGGTGTTGCGGGGAAGCTGCCGGCGACGGGCCGGCGCAGCCTGGCGATCGGTCAGCGCTTGTGGGCGGCCTTGGGGGTTCTGCTCGTGTTGATGAGCATCGTGGGATTCGTCGGCCTGCGTAGCCTGGCCATATCGAATAATGACTTGAATGTGGTCTATCGAGAGAATCTGTTGCCGTCGAACAGCATCAACAAGATGCTTTACCTGCTGGCCGACAACCGCTCGCAGATCATGTTGGGTTTGCAGCACGACGCAGCCAATCCGAACGCCAAACTGCACGATCACCCGCTCGACCTGCATATCGAAAATACCTTGAAGAATCGCGAGGCGATCAATGCGGAACTGGAGGCACTGAAAAAGCTCCCGTTGAGCGAACGTGACAAGGCGCTGCTCGAGAAATTCGGTCAAGCGCGTGAGCGTTTTTCGAGCGAGGGGGTCAGCGTGGCGCGCGGCCTGCTGAAGGAGGGCAAGTTCTCCGAAGCCAATTCGGTTCTGTTGCTCAAGATCAATCCGCTCTATGCCGACCTCAAGCGTGAAGGAGACGCGTTGATACAGCAGTTGGCCAGCGATGCCGAGGCTCGTCATGGCGAGGCGAAGGCGCATTACGAGTCGGTACGCAATCTCAGTATCGGGCTGCTCCTTCTTGCGGCCGTGATTGCCTTGGTCGGCGGTGCATTGCTGGTGTCGGCCATCGTCAATCCATTGCGCAGGGCCATTTCGTATTTTGAAAGCATTGCTGAAGGCAAGCTCACCGAGGAAATCGATATTTCGGGACGGGATGAAGCGGGGCGCCTGATGTGCAACCTGGCGACGATGCAGGGAACCCTCAGGGCGATACTGGATGAAATCAGCATGGCCTCGCGGGCGATCGAGCAGCGCAGTCACCTGCTTGAAGTGCAGATGCGCAACGTCTCGGCGCAGTCGGAGAAGCAGCAGGCCAGTGTCGAAGGCGTTGCCGCGGCGACCGAGGAATTCAGCCAGTCGGTTCAGGAGGTTGCGGCCAATGCCGCCGATACGGCTTCGGCAGCACGCGATTCGCAATCCCAGGTGGTGGCCAGCAACGCCAATATCGGCGAGAGCATGGAGGCTACCTCTCGCGTCGTCGACGCGGTGACGCGTTCGAACCAGACCATTGCCCAGTTGAATTTGTCGATTGCGAAGATCGGCGATATCACCGGCGTCATTGCCGATATAGCGAACCAGACCAATCTCCTTGCCCTGAATGCCGCCATCGAGGCGGCGCGCGCCGGGGAGCAGGGGCGGGGCTTCGCCGTCGTCGCCGACGAGGTTCGAAAGCTGGCCGAGCGGACGACTGCCTCGACGGCCGACATCAACGTGACGGTGAACGAAATCCAGAGCGTTACCGCGCAGGCGGTGTCGAGCATGGATCTGGCAGCGAACGAAGTCGAGAACGGCATTGCCAAGCTGCGCGACAGCGTGGCCGGGCTGGAGGGGATTACGCAGTCTTCGACGACCGTATCGCAGATGGCCGGTCAGATTTCCGATGCGGCACGCCAGCAAGGCGTTGCCAGCGAGGAGGTGGCTGTCAGCATGCAGCAGATTACCGACCTGATTGAACAGAACGCCAGTTCAGCACGCTCGGCGCGACAGGCGACCGATGAGTTGCTGCTGACGTCTCGCCAGCTGGAAGCGGTGATTTCCGGGTTCGAGCTGTATCGACGCTCGTGATCGCTTGCGGGCTTGTCTCGGACATGCCGATGCAGCGTGTGCAGCAGTCAAAAGGCCGCCGGTTGGCGGCCTTTTGCATGGAGCCTGAAACAGGCTAGTCCAGCGTTGCGATGTATTCGGCGACGGCGTGCGTTTCCAGTTCGCTCAGCTTGGATGCGATGGTGTGCATGATCGCGTTGTCGTTGGTCCGCTCCCGTTTGTTGAACTGCTTGAGCTGGTCCTCGATGTAGCGCGGATGCTGGCCGGCCAGGCGGGGGAGCTGGGGGGTGCCCAGCCCCTTGGCGCCGTGGCAGCTGCCGCAGGCGGGCAGGCCGCTGAACTGGTTGCCGCGGTCAAAAATGTACTTGCCGACGGCCAGCAGTTCCTTGTCCCGGGCCGGGCGGGGGCCGACCACCTTGTTCTGGAAATAAGCGCCAAGGGCCTTCATTTCGCCCGGCGTCAATTCTTCAGCTTGGGGTTTCATCGTGTCGCTGGCGCGCTTGCCGGATTTGAAATCAGCCAGCTGCCGGGCGATGTAGTCGGCATGCTGCCCGGCCAGGCGAGGGAACACGGCGCTGGCCGATTCGCCGTTCATGCCGTGGCACAGAAAGCAGCGGCCGCTGACGATTTCCTCGGCGCGTGCCTGGTCATTGGCGACGGCTGGTGCGCTCAGGCAAATGCCGAGCAGGCCTGCTCCCAGCAGGCGGCAAATGAAGGTTCCCAAAATATTCCCCGAGATGATGATTGTAAATATATTATCAAATAATAATTAGCTTACACTTGCCTTTCAAACAATGGCGCACTGTCCCCCCGGCAACGGTATTTTGCTTTGCCGCCAGAGGGGCGGCAACGCTTGAAGAGGAGACATCCATGGAACGTCGCGGTTTCATCAGGGCGGCTAGCGCGCTAAGCGGTTTATTGGCGGCCGAATTTGCACCCTGGCGGGGCATTGGCGCCTTGGCTCGGGAAGTGGACGATTTCGTACGCGGGCCGGCCGTGCGCGATCATCCCCTGCGTCAGCTATCGCCGCATGTCTGGATGATCTTTTCGCCGGACGGTTTTCCGACCCCGGAGAATCAGGGCATGATGTGCAACCTGACCTTCGTGGATACCGCCAAGGGTCTGGTGGTCATCGATTCCGGTGCTTCCGTGCAGATCGGCGAAATGGCCATCCGCCAGCTCGGGAAGCAATGGAAGAAACCGGTGGTGGCGGTCATCAATACGCATTATCACGGCGATCACTGGCTGGGGAATCATGCCTTTGTCGAAGCCTACGGCAACGACCTGCCGATCTATGCCCATCCGGGGACGATACGCGAAATCGAGGGCGTCCAAGGCAAGATGTGGCGGACCCTGCTCGAGCAATGGACGAATCAGGCAACGATGGGAACACGGGTGGTTCCGCCGCGCCTCCCGCTCGAGAACGGAGCCGAGCTGCGTTACGGCGATGTGACGCTGCGCATGCATCACTACGGCACGGCCCATACGCCGTACGACCTGTGCGTCGAAGTGGTTGAAGACAAACTGACCTGCGTCGGCGATGTAGCCATGGACCGGCGCATTGCCAACATGGACGATGGCTCTTTTCTGGGTACCTTCAAGGCTTACGGGCAGTTCGAGCGCGAGGTGGCCAGCCGGATCTGGCTGCCGGGACACGGCGAGCCCGGAGCCGGCGTGCTGGCCTGGAACAAGGCTCTGTTCGAAGGCATCTACCGGCCTTGCGAACAGGCGGTCAAGGAGGGGCTGCCGCTCGAAGCGGCCAAGGAACTGGTCCTGCGCGACCCGCGGGTTGCCTCGCGCGCCCGGGAAACGCGGGGATTCGAGACGAATATCGGCAAGTATGTCAGTCTTGCCTACCTGGAAGCCGAGGCGGCCAGTTTCTGAACAACGACATCGCGCCCGAGGAGACGCCATGACCATCTTTCGCACACTTTCCTGGCTGCTTCTGGCCCCTTTCACGGTTATGGCCGAGGCGCCGTGGGGCAAGGTCGACCTGAAGGCGGCACCCGAGCTGCACCAGAAGGGCTGCGTCAGCTGCCATGTCCGGATGTACGGCGGCGACGGGAGCAAGATGTATTCACGTGACGGCCGGATGCTGTCCAACAAACTGGAGTTGCTGCAGCGGGTGTCGGCTTGCAATGCCCAGGTCGGCGCCGGCTGGTTCCCCGAAGAGGAGGGCAGCGTCGCCGCCTGGCTGAACCAGCGGTATTACCACTTCGACAACTGAGCGGCGGGCCATGCGGCCCGCCGCAACGGCGGATCAGTTCTCGATTTCGTAAACCACGTCGGCCCGGCGGTTCTCCGCCCACGAGCTTTCATCGTGGCCGGTCAGCTTCGGCTTTGCCTCGCCCAGGGTCTTGACCGTTACCTGCTTTTCGCCGGCGCCGTGGGAGACCAGCGTCGAGCGTACGCTTTCGGCACGTTTCAGGCCCAGCTTGCGGTTGTAATCGGCGCTGCCGCGTTCGTCGGCATTGCCTTCGATACGCACGCGGGCTTTGGGATGATCGGCCAGGTAGCGGGCATGGGCGCGAAGTGCCGGGTCGTAATCCGCCTTGATGTCGGCATTGTTCAGGTCGAAGTAGACGCTGCGTTGGGTACGCAGGCCGACCGGGTCGATCTTTATCGGCTTGTCGGCTTCGACCGGGGCGGGGGATGCCATCTTGAGCATCTGGCCATCCTGCTGCAATTCGGCCGGTACGGGCTGTCCCAGGAGTCCGGGGTGCACGCGCAAGGGGCCGCTTTGCGCGATATGCGTGCTCGGCGGAATGGTGCTCTTGGTGGAGCAGGCGGCGAGCAGGGCGGAAAGCAGGAGAATGGCAGGCAGGGTGGCGCGCATCTTGATTGTCGGCGGCTTGAAGAATCCTCAATGATAGCCGCTCGCACCCGTGGCGAATAGTGGCGCCAGCGGCAGCCTGCCTTGTTCTGCTGTTTGGTGATAAGTAAATTCAAAAAATGTCTTTGCGGTTATATATGACTTCGCTAAATTGGCGCCTATCCAAAGCGAGGTGAACCATGACCCATTTTCGTAAATC
Source organism: uncultured Azonexus sp. (assembly GCA_937983545.1). Lineage (GTDB taxonomy): Bacteria > Pseudomonadota > Gammaproteobacteria > Burkholderiales > Rhodocyclaceae > Azonexus. The sequence goes on along the minus strand of CALJZP010000285.1, from coordinate 6,314 downwards.
GATTGCCACCCTTCTGCTCGGCCTGGTCGCCGGTGCTGCGCTGGCCGACGCAACGTTGCTGAACGCGTCCTACGATGTCGCGCGCGATATCTACAAGGATTACAACCCCATTTTCCAAAAGTACTGGAAGTCCAAGACTGGCGAAAGCCTGGACCTGAAGCAGTCGCATGGCGGCTCGTCCAAGCAGGTGCGTGCGGTGGCCGATGGCCTGGAGGCCGATGTGGTGACCATGAACCAGGCTAACGACATCGAGTTTCTGGCCGAGAAGGGTCTTGTCGCCAAGGATTGGGCGAAAAAATTCCCGAACAATGCCTCGCCTTATACGTCGGCGATGGTGTTCATTGTCCGCAAGGGTAACCCGAAGGCACTCAAGGACTGGCCGGATATCGCCGCCCCCGGAGTCCAGGTCATCCTGCCGCACCCGAAGAATACCGGGAACGGTCGCAACACCTATCTGTCGGCCTGGGCCTGGGCGCTGAAGCAACCGGGCGGCAGCGATGCCAAGGCGCAGGAGTTCGTTGGCAAGCTGCTGAAGAATGCCCCGCTGTTCGCCGCCGGCGGGCGCGATGCAACGACGACTTTCATGCAGCGCGGCCTGGGCGATGTGCTGGTGACTTTCGAATCAGAGGCTGAAATGATCGCCAAGGAATTCGGCAAGGGCAATTTCGAGGTCGTCTATCCCAGCCTGACGATGCAGACCGAGTTCCCGGTCGCCGTCGTCGAGAAGGTGGTGGACAAGAAGGGAACGCGCAAGCAGGCGACGGCTTACCTTGAGTACCTGTGGTCCAAGGAAGGCCAGGAGAATGCCGCACAGAACTACCTGCGCCCGCGCGATGCCGAGTTGCTGAAGAAATATGCCCACTTTTTCCCCGCGGTGAAGACGTTCACGGTGGACGAGGTGTTCGGCGGCGCCAACAAGGCCTTCGCCACGCATTTCAAGGATGGCGGCAGCTTCGATCAGATTTATGTAGGCAAGTAAGCCAGCCGTCTTGGCGTCCTGGCGGCCGGGGTTGCCCGGCCGTTGCCTTTGCAGCATCCACTCAGAACCATCGGTCAAAAAATGAGTTGCTATGTCCGTTAAATCCCAACGCGTGTTGCCCGGCTTCGGCCTGGCCCTGGGTTACACGTTGGTCTATCTCTCCCTGCTCATCCTGCTGCCTCTGGGCGGCATGATCCTCAAGGCATCCGAACTCGGTTTCGGGCAGATTCTCGACATCGCCTTCGGCGAACGTTCGCTGGCCGCCTTTCGCGTCACCTTCGTCTCGTCGTTGATGGCTGCGTCGATCAATGCTTTCTTCGGCCTGATCGTCGCCTGGATCCTGGTGCGCTACCCCTTCCCCGGCAAGCGCTTCGTCGATGCGCTGGTCGATCTGCCCTTCGCGCTGCCGACCGCGGTGGCGGGCATCACCCTGGCTACGTTGTATGCCGGAAACGGCTGGCTGGGCAGCCATATTGAGCCGCTGGGCATCAAGGTCGCCTATACGCCCCTGGGTATCGTCGTGGCGCTGACCTTCATTACCTTGCCCTTCGTCGTACGCACGCTGCAGCCGGTAATCGAGGATATCGAAACCGAAGTCGAGGAAGCCGCCGCATCGCTGGGTGCCTCGCGCTGGCAGACCTTCGTGAAGGTGATTTTCCCGGCTATCGGTCCGGCACTGCTCACCGGGTTCGCGCTGGCTTTCGCACGGGCCCTGGGCGAATTCGGCTCAGTGATCTTCATTGCCGGCAATTTGCCGCTGATTTCCGAAATCGTGCCGCTGCTGATCATCTCCAAGCTGGAACAGTACGATGTGCTCGGTGCGACGGCGCTGGCCGTGGTCATGCTAGCCATCTCTTTCGTGTTGCTGCTGGTCATCAACGCCTTGCAGTGGTGGGCCGCCAACCGGCACAAGAATAGCGAGCCGCTGGAAGTGTCGGCCGGCAAGGCAAAGGTGGGTGAAGCATGAGTGCCAACAAATTGACGCGCGCCACGCAGGAACCGGCCTGGGTCCGCATCCTGCTGCTCACTGTCGGCCTCGGCTTCCTGTTCTTCTTCCTCGGCCTGCCGCTGGTCGCGGTCTTCGTCGAAGCGCTGGCGCAGGGGCTGCCGATCTATCTCGACGCCCTGAAGGAGCCGGAAACCCGCTCGGCGATCTGGCTGACCATCGTCATCGCCCTGGCCGTGCTGCCCTTCAATATTGTCTTTGGCGTGGCGGCGGCCTGGGCCATCGCCAAGTTCGACTTCCGCGGCAAGAGCCTGCTGATTACGCTGATTGACCTGCCGTTCGCCGTATCGCCGGTGGTCGCCGGTCTGATCTTCATCCTGATGTTCGGTTCGCAGGGCTATTTCGGCGAGTGGCTGGCGGCGCACGACCTGAAAATCATCTTCGCCGTGCCGGGCATGATCCTCGCTACCTTGTTCATCACCTTCCCCTTCATTGCCCGCGAACTGATCCCGCTGATGCAGTCGCAGGGCAAGGACGAGGAGGAGGCGGCGGTGTCGCTCGGTGCCTCGGGCTGGCAGATGTTCTGGCGGGTCACACTGCCCAACATCAAGTGGGGCCTGCTGTACGGCGTGATCCTGTCGAATGCCCGGGCGATGGGCGAGTTCGGCGCGGTGAGCGTGGTTTCCGGCCACATCCGCGGCGAAACCAACACCCTGCCGCTGCACGTCGAAATCCTCTACAACGAATACAACGCGATCGGCGCTTTTGCCGCCGCCTCGGTGCTGGCGCTGCTGGCGCTGGTGACGCTGGTGGCGAAGACCGTCGTCGAATGGCGCATGAAGGCCGAAACCGACATGCTGAACGCTGAACTCCCCGGCGAGAAAACCTCATGAGCATCGAAATCCGCAACATCTCCAAGCGCTTCGGCAACTTCGTCGCGCTCGACAACATCAATCTCGACATCCCGACCGGTGAACTCGTCGCGTTGCTCGGCCCCTCCGGCTGCGGCAAGACGACCTTGCTGCGCATCATCGCCGGCATGGAGACGGCCGATCAGGGCGACATCCTGTTCTCCGGCGCCGAGGCGACCCACCTGCACGCCCGCGACCGTAACGTCGGCTTCGTCTTCCAGCATTACGCGCTGTTCCGCCACATGACGGTGTTCGAGAACGTCGCTTTCGGCCTGCGCGTCAAGCCGCGCAAGGAGCGGCCGTCCGATGCCGAGATCAAGCGCCGCGTCATGGAACTGCTCGGCCTGGTCCAGCTCGACTGGCTGGCCGACCGCTATCCGTCGCAGCTCTCCGGCGGCCAGCGCCAGCGTATCGCGCTGGCCCGGGCGCTGGCCGTCGAACCCAAGGTGCTGCTGCTCGACGAGCCTTTCGGCGCGCTCGATACCAAGGTCCGCAAGGAGTTGCGCCGCTGGCTGCGCCGCCTGCATGACGACATGCACATCTCGTCGGTGTTCGTGACCCACGATCAGGAAGAGGCTCTGGAGGTCGCCGACCGTGTCGTGGTGATGAACCACGGCAGGATCGAGCAGATCGGCTCGCCGGACGAGGTTTATTCCGCCCCGGCCTCGCCCTTCGTCTATCAGTTCCTCGGCAATGTGAACGTCTTCCACAGCCGGGTTCAAGGGGGGTATGCCGAGGTCGAGCGCTGCGAAACGCCGGAAAAGGCGACCGCTTTTGTCCGGCCGCACGATATCGACATTACGTCTGTCGCCAGCGAAGGCAGCCTGGAGGCCACCGTGCAGCACGTGCATCCGATCGGGCCGGTGGTTCGGGTCGAGTTGCTGCACGGTCAGGAAATCGTCGAGGTCGAACTCTCGCGCGAACGTCACGAGGCCCTGCAACTGGCGGTTGGTCAGTCGGTCTGGTTCAGGCCGCGCCAGATGCGGGTTTTCGGTGCCGACGCACAAGCGCAGGCCAGTCCCGACAAGCAGCCCTTCCTGTTCTGATCCGGGGCAAATCGGGCGGTAAGGGGCGGGTGCTATAATCGGCCCCCACTCCGTTCGCACACCAACCGTATCCGGTGATATTTACCCTCGGCATCAACCACCATTCTGCCCCGCTCGCCATCCGTGAGCGGGTGGCGTTTGGCGCCGACAAATTGGGACATGCGCTGTCCGACCTGACCCGCGAACGACCGGTGCGCGAGGTCGCCATCCTGTCCACCTGCAACAGGACGGAAATCTACTGCGCGGCCGAATCGCCCGATGTGGTCATCGATTGGCTGGCGCACTACCATCAGGTCCCACGCGACGAACTGGCGCCCTACGTCTATACCCACAACCAGCCGGAGGCCATCCGCCACGCCTTCCGCGTGGCCAGCGGCCTCGATTCGATGGTCATCGGCGAGCCGCAGATTCTGGGCCAGATGAAGGATGCGGTGCGCGCCGCCGAGGAAAACGGCACGCTGGGCACCCAGTTGCACAAGCTCTTCCAGCGCTCGTTCTCCGTCGCCAAGGAGGTGCGCAGCACCACGGCCATCGGTGCCAACATCGTGTCGATGGCGGCTGCCGGCGTGCACCTGGCGGAGCGGATTTTCGAATCCATCTCCGGGCAGCGCATCCTGTTCATCGGGGCCGGCGAGATGATCGAATTGTGCGCCGCCCATTTCTGCGCGCAAAAACCGAAACAGGTCACCATCGCCAACCGCACCATCGAGCGCGGTCGCGCCCTGGCCGAGCAGTACGGGGGGGCCGCCATTCGCCTCGACGAACTGGGCGAGCATTTGGCCGCTCACGATATCGTGGTTTCCTGTACCGCCAGTCCCTTGCCGATCATCGGTCTGGGCATGGTCGAGCGGGCCGTCAAGGCGCGCCGCCACCGGCCGATGTTCATGGTCGACCTGGCCGTGCCGCGCGACATCGAAGAGGAGGTCGGCCGGCTCGACGACGTTTTCCTCTATACCGTCGACGACCTGGCGCAGGTGGTCGAGAGCGGCCTGGAATCGCGACAGGCGGCCGTGGTCGAGGCCGAGGACATCATTGCCAACCGGGTCAGGGATTTTCTCGGCTGGCTGGAGTCACGAGATACCGTGCCGGTCATCCGTTCGTTGCGCGATTCGGCCGAACGCATGCGTCGCCACGAGATGGAGCATGCGATGAAGCTGCTGGCCAAGGGTGAAAACCCCGAGAAGGTGCTCGATCACCTGTCGCATCGCCTGACCAACAAGTTCCTGCACGCGCCCACCCAGACGCTGAATGCGGCCGATGCCGGCGAGCGTGCCGATCTTCAGGCGGCAGCGGCCCGCCTCTTCCACCTGCACGCTGGTGATTGACGCCTAGCGTTCCGCTTGGTGGCGGTTGGCGACGACCAACCGGTTTCGCCCATCGCGCTTGGCTTGCAAGAGCGCTTCGTCGGCCGCTTCGATCAGTGAGCTTCCCGTGCCGTAGGCGGGCAGGGCGGCAATTCCACAACTGAAGCTGGCGTAGAGCGCTCCGTGCCCATGGGCATGGGGCAGGCGGGAAAAATCTTCGCGGATACGGTCGAGCAGCGTCATCGCCTGGCCGGCATCGACGCCGCTCAGGGCGACAATGAATTCTTCCCCGCCATAGCGCCCGACCAGGTCGGTGTTGCGCAGACGCCCGCGCAGCAGCCAGGCTAGGCTGCGGATGACCTGGTCACCCACGGGGTGTCCGTAGTTGTCGTTGATCGACTTGAAGCGGTCGATGTCGAGCATCGCCACCGTCAAATGGCCGGCCGGCAGGGCGCGACGCAGCATGTGCTCCAGCTGTTCCTTGGCGGCGGTGTGGTTGAGCAGGCCGGTCAGGCCGTCATGGCGGCCGGACCGCAACATCTCGCGGTAGCGGTCGATCTTGGTCTTGACTACGGCACTGAGGATGATCGGGTTGGCCGGTTTGGTCAGGAACTGGTCACCGCCCAGGCGCAGGGCTTCGACCTGCTGCCCGATGTCGGTTTCCCCGGAGAGATAGATGACCGGTATGGACTGGTATTCGGCAATCTGGCGCAGGGCGCGCGTCGCTTCGACACCCGTGCAGAAGGGCATGTACATGTCCATCAGGATGGCGTGCGGGCGGTAGTCGGCGCAGGCCTGCAACAGGGAGAGCGGGGTGTTGATGGCGCGGCTGTCGATGCCGTGCAGTTCCAGGGCGCGTTGGACGTGTGCGGTCGCGGTCTTCGAGTCCTCGACGATCAGGACGCGATGGATTTCCTGTTCGCGGCTTTCCACCAGATCGAGAATGCGCGAGAGAATGTCGCTCAACTGGTCTTCGGCCGGAATGCAGACATTGGCGCCGGCCCGTTGCAGGTTGACGATGGCCTCCAGCGACGGCGGCACCGAGAGGCAATAGATATAGCTGGCGACGTGGCGGGCACGCAGTTGTTGCAAGGCATCCAGCGCATGCTGCGGATAGCTGCTGTTTTC
>CALJZP010000284.1 GCA_937983545.1 uncultured Azonexus sp. | reverse complement strand
ACGGCGCCGGCGCCTTTGGGCAGGTATTTTTTTGCCAGATCGTAATAGCGATTGTTTTCCAGCCCCGGGTAATTGACCCATGCCACCTTAGGGTGGTCCTGCAGAAAGCGGGCGACGGCCAGTGTGTTGCTGCAGTGGCGTTCCATGCGCAAAGGCAAGGTCTCGACCCCCTGTAGCAGCAGGAAGGCATTCATCGGGGAAAGCGCGGGGCCAAAGGTGCGCAGTCCTTCCATTCGGCATTTCATGGTGAAACCGAAATCACCGAAGGTTTCGTAGAAGCGCACGCCGTGATAGCCCTGCGATGGCTCGGTCATGGTTGCAAACTTGCCGTTGTCCCACGGGAATTTGCCGGACTCCACAATGATGCCGCCCATTGTCGTCCCGTGGCCACCGATGAATTTGGTCGCCGAATGTAGCGAAATGGCGGCGCCCCATCTGAATGGCTGGCAGAGAAACGGGCTTGCAAATGTGTTGTCGATGAACAGCGGCAGGCCGGCCTGATTGGCGATCCTGGCCACCGTTTCGATATCGAGCACATTGAGCGATGGGTTGCCCATCGTCTCGGCATAGATCACCTTGGTTTTTGGCGTGATGGCGCGGGCAAAGTTTTCCGGATCGTCCGAGTCGACGAAGACGGTGTTGATACCGAGCTTGCGGAAATTGACATCGAGTTGGGTGTGCGTGCCACCGTACAAGGTGCGTGCGGCGACGATTTCGTCACCAGCCTCGCATATATTGAGCAGGGCGATCATCTGAGCCGCCATGCCGCTGCCGGTTGCTACGGCTGCCCGGCCATTTTCGATGGCAGCGATCCGTTCCTCCAGCACGGCGACCGTCGGATTGGAGAGGCGCGAATAGACGTTGCCGAATGTCTGCAGGTTGAACAGGCTGGCCGCGTGGTCCGGACTGTCGAAGACATAGGACGATGTTTGGTAGATAGGTACGGCACGGCTGCCGGTGGCAGCATCCGGAATCTGGCCGGCGTGCAGGCAGAGGGTATCGAACCCGTATTCATGATCAGCCATGGAGCGCTTTCAGTGAGGTAGCCAGGTCGGCCGGCGGGAAGAAATCAGTCGGGTATTGACCCCAAACCAGTTAAGGCCGCCGAAAAGGCGGGCATATTCGATCTTGACGCAACGATCCATGACCACGGTCAGGCCGGCGGTTTCGGCGACTTGGCGTGCTTCGTCATTAATCACGCCGATCTGCAGCCACAGAGTCTTGGCACCAATGGCAACCGCTTCGCGGGCGATGTCCGGGGTGTCAGCCGGCTTGCGGAATACATCGACCAGATCAACCGGTACGGGAATCGCCGATAGCGTGGGGTAGCATTTCTCACCCAGAATTTCGTCGTACTTCGGATTGACGGGGATGATCCGGTAACCGTGTTCCTGCATGTACTTTGCAGCGAAGTTGGAGGGGCGGAACCAGTCGGCGGAGAGGCCGACGATGGCCAGGGTGCGGCTTTCGCGCAGCACGCGACGGAGGGTTTTGATATCGCTCATGGGCGGTATCCTAGCGGCCACATCCATCAACAGAAACGATGAAATACTTAGAAGCTTATGTGTTGATTGGTTGATGATTTATGCATGCGCGACTATCGCATGTGAATAGCAGCCGTCACGGATCAACGCTTCTGGCGTTAGCCGCCGGGTGAGGCGTAAATCATCAGCCTGCGTCGGCCAGGATCATCTCCGCTGCTTTTTCACCAATCATGATTGCGGGTGCATTGGTGTTTCCAGATACCAGTGTGGGCATTATTGACGCATCAGCCACGCGAAGCCCCGGAACGCCATGCACGCGCAGGCGGTGGTCGACCACTGACTCTTTATCTTGTCCCATTTTGCAGGTGCCGACGGGATGAAAAATGGTTGCTCCATACTGGCGTGCGAAACCAAGCCATTCGTCATCGGTTTCGATGTCTTGACCTGGTCGGTATTCGTCGCCGATCAGTAAGGACAGTGCTTCGGTTCGGGCCAGTTTTCGGGCAAGCTTGAGTCCGCCAACGATGGTTCGATGATCCGTCTCGTCTTCGAGGTAATTGGGTTGGATGGCTGGAGCTTGCAATGGGTTGCTCGACCGAAGATGGATATGTCCGCGGGACTGAGGGCGCAACTGGCAGACGGAAAATGTACATCCCGACCAAGGATGCGGCTTTGCTCCCGCCTGGTCAGCGGAAATGGTGCCAAAGTGGAATTGCACGTCCGGCGTTTTGGATTCCGGCAATACGCGGGTGAATAATCCGCCCTGATTGATACCAATCGCAAGCGGCCCGCTTCGTTTGAACAGCCATTGAAGGCCAATCCGTGCCTGTCCGAAAAGGCTGCGCAGATCATCGTTGGTCGTAATGGGTTTCTTGACTTTGTACATCAGCCGCACCTGCAAATGGTCCTGGAGGTTTTCGCCAACCCCTGGCAAATGATGATGCACGGGAATGCCAAGCGACCGTAGACGGTCTGAATGCCCGACGCCGGAAAGTTCTAGCAAATGAGGACTATGGACTGCCCCCGCTGCCAGAATGATTTCACGGCTAACCGACGCTCGACACTCCTGACCAAGGTGGCGATAGCGAATGCCCGTTGTTTGACCTTGTGAAAACTCGAGCCGGGTGACTTGCGCATTGGTGATGATATGCAGGTTTTTTCGCCGGCGTGCTGGCTTGAGATACGCCGTCGCCGAAGAGCAGCGCAATCCACGATGAGTGGTCAACTGGAAATACCCGATGCCCTCCTGGCTTGGACCGTTGAAGTCGTCATTCCGTGGAATGGAGAGTGATTCGCCAGCTGCGATGATCGCTTCCATCAGTTCATGGCGGGAGCCAACGTCTGAAATGCGGAGTGGTCCATCTGCTCCATGCAAGCTATTTGCGCCGCGGATGTTGGCTTCGGCACGCATGAAATAAGGCAGGACGTCCTTCCACGCCCATCCATCATTCCCCAATGCCGCCCAATGATCATAGTCTGCGGCCTGGCCACGAATATAAATCAGCCCATTGATTGAACTGGATCCTCCAAGGCATCGACCACGCGGCCAATAGAGCTGGCGGTTGTCCATGCCGGGCTCGGTCTCCGTATGCAGTCCCCAATTCAGGGTGCGATGGAACATCGTTTTTCCATAGCCGATGGGCAAATGGATCCAGGGGGAACGATCAGGAGGCCCGGCTTCGATGAGCAATACGGTGTAACGACCATTTTCACTCAGGCGATTAGCCAGCGCACATCCCGCAGAACCTGCGCCAACCACGATATAGTCAAACGTTGTCCGGTTCATGCTGTGTGAAAGTGCTGATGCTCGTTATGGGAATTCATTTTCGCCATCCCATGAATCAGTTTGGATGACGGTTTGGCGTAGTAATAGCCTTGCAACAAGTCGGTTCCGGCATCTACGGCGAGCAAGTGCTGGTCCTCGTTTTCGATACCTTCGCAAACAACTATTGCACCAAGTTCATGGATGATTTCGATCAATTTCGGTAGCATTTTCCTGGCGCGCTTGTTATCGGTGCCTTGAACAATCAGTGAGCGGTCCAGTTTCACGATGTCCGGTGTCAGTCGCCACAAGCGGTCGAAATTCGAATGTTCGCAACCAAAGTCGTCAATAGCCACGCGATATCCGCGATGCCGGTAAGCTTCGACTGCATCGTTTAGCTGTGCAATGTCATCGACTTTGGCTTCCAGCACTTCGAGAATTACTTTCTCAGGCCTCAATCCACAGAGTTCGAGCAGTCGGTCAAAAACTCCTTGATGAATCTCACTGCCTACACTGAGCAAATGGCGGCCACTGACGTTTAGGAAAAGTTCGGCATTCTTGGGCGCTTGAAGGACAAAATTCAAGGCGTGAAGTACGCGACAGAGGCGGTCGAAATAGACAACCTCATTGCCTGTTCCGGGCATGGCAAAGGCCGCAGCGGGTGAGAGGGGCTGGTTCTTCTCATCACATGCGCGAAGCAAGGCCTCATGGGCAAAGATGGTCTGCTTTTTTGCATTGAAAAGAGGCTGGAAAACGCTGTACAAGCGCATACCCATGTAATTTCCGGTGGCGCTTTCTTTGTTCAGCGTCAAATGCTGGGTCAACGTTGAGCTGCGCTCGTTCCATTCCTCGAAGTAGCAAAAAAGCTGGTCGAAAGGCATTTATTCTCCTTTTTCGTTTGTACCTTGGCAGCAAATGCAGCGTAGTGCCCAACCTGGAGCTTTTGAACAACGAAATTGTTCTAAACAAATAAAAAATGCAATCGTTCGTTGCACTTGGTTCGCGAGAGAATTGTGTTTTCAAATATTGGTCATCCGTCTTGATAGTCAATAGAACCAGTCACTCAGTATGTCCGCACGACTGCCCGAGCGTTTGCGCTCTTGAGGTGGAGTTATCTGATGGAAATAGGGTCGGTCGGGTACGCGGTGCCAACCAGCCTTATACCGACGGAGTGATCTGTGCGAAGGTGGCGCGCTATGCAGAACGCGTACATCACCCGGAGCGATTGAAGCGGCCCCTGCGCCGCATCGGCAAAAAAGGGAGCGGTCAGTTCGAGCAGATCAGCTGGGACGATGCGCTTGATATGGTCGCAGAGCGTTTGATGCAAGCGGCCGAGCGGCATGGGCCGGAGACCGTCTGGCCATATCACTATGCCGGGACGATGGGTTTTATCCAGCGCGGTGCAATTCGGCGTTTAGGGCATCTTGCTGGTTGGTCGCGCCAACTTGAGACTTTCTGTGTCGCGCTGGCAGATCCTGGCTGGCTGGCCGGGGTTGGCGCCAAGCGCGGTGTCGATCCGCGCGAAGTGCTTCAATCCGACCTGATTGTGATCTGGGGAGGTAATCCCGTGCATACCCAGATCAATTTCATGCACTGGGTCCAGAAGGCTCGACGCGAAGGTCATGCCAAGGTCGTGGTCATCGATCCTTATCGCACCGCCACGGCAGCCAAGGCGGATTTTCATCTCGCCTTAAGGCCGGGGACAGACGGAGCGCTGGCGTGTGCCGTCATGCACATCCTGCTGGCCGAAAACCTGGTTGACCGAGACTATCTGGCCCAATACACGGATTTCTCTCCGGCAGTCGAAGCCCATCTGGCAACTCGGACACCCGCTTGGGCTGCAGCGATCACCGGTCTTGCCGTTGAAGAGATTGTTTGTTTCGCGCGCTTGTACGGAGCCACTTCCCGTAGCTATCTTCGGGTCGGTTATGGATTTACCCGCCAGCGCAACGGTTCGGCGTCGATGCATGCGGTCAGCTGCCTACCTGCAATGACCGGTGCTTGGCAGCACCCTGGCGGCGGAGCTCTTTTCAGCAATGGCGGGCTCTATGGTCTGGACGTGGCTTTTCTGCATGGCCTCGATGCCAATCCGCCGCCGGCCAGGCAACTGGATATGGGACGGATCGGTGCCGTGCTGGCCGGTGACCCCCGTGACATCGGCGAGGGGCCACCGGTTACCGCCATGTTGATCCAGAGCACAAATCCTGCCGTTGTCGCACCAGACAGTGCTGCGGTTCGTAGCGGTTTGCTACGCGATGATCTGTTTGTTTGCGTGCACGAGCAATTCATGACCGATACGGCGAGATTGGCCGATATCGTTCTGCCCGCAACGACCTTTCTCGAGCATGACGATCTTTACCAGGCTTCCGGACACACTTTCCTGCAGGCATCGCGGCGGGTGATTCCGCCGGTTGGAGAAAGCCGTTCCAATCACGTTTTTATCGGCCAGTTGGCCGAGCGCCTTGGTATTCGGCACCCCGCCTTTTCACTCGACGAATGGCCGCTGGCCGATACGGTGCTGCGCACTTCCGGCAGGCCCGGTGCTGACGAATTGCTGGCCCAAGGCTGGCTGGACTGCGGGCCATCTTTTGCCGAAGCACATTTCCTGAACGGGTTTCCGCAGCCGGACGGGCGTTTTCACTTTATGCCGGACTGGTCAAAATGTGGCCCCGATCATGCCGTGATGCCGCCGTTTCCCGACCACCTCGCGGTAAATGACATCGTGATGCCGGACAGGCCATTTCGCCTCGTTGCAGCTCCGGCCCGACAATTTCTGAATTCCACATTTACCGAAACCGCCAGTTCTCAGCGGCTGGAGGGCCGGCCGAGTCTGCTTATCCATCCAGAAGCGTGCGCAAGGCTGGGAATCGCCGATGGCGACGTGGTTCGTATGGGAAACGCACTGGGTTCAATCCTAATCCACGCCCGTTCGGTAACCGGCATGCAGGTGGATACCGTGATCGTTGAGAGCCAGTGGCCAAACGAGGCATTCATCGAAGGCATTGGCATCAATGCCCTGGTCAGTGCAGAGCCGGGGTTTCCGGCAGCGGGGGTTGCCTACCATGACACCGCAGTCTGGGTAAGCCGCAGTGCATAGAGGAGATGCTCTCCAGGTTGGGGCCATCGGTTTAGGACAAACGATTGCCTGGGCCTCCTCGACCTATCTCCCGGCCGTGGTGGCCAGTGCAATGGCGCTTAGCCTTGGGATTGAAGCCTCGTGGATTTTTGCGGCGTATTCGTGTGCGCTGGCCATCATGGCCATCCTCGCCCCCGTTGTTGGTCGGATCATCGACCGGCATGGCGGGCAGCTAGTGCTTTGTGGATCAAATCTGATTCAGGCATGCGGGCTGGTCGTGCTCGCATGCTCTTCTTCTGTAGGCGCGATGTTTTCTGGCTGGGGCATCATCGGTATCGGGATGGCGCTCGGTCTGTATGATGCAGCCTTTGCCGCGCTGGTACGCCAGCACGGATTGGCCGCCCGCAGGCCGATTACCGGCATCACGCTGGTGGGTGGTTTCGCCAGTACCGTCGGCTGGCCATTGAGCAGTTTCTTGATTGCCAATTGGGATTGGCAAGTCGCCTGCCTAACCTGGGCAGCGGCACATCTACTCATCGCCTTGCCGCTGAATTTCTTCTTCATCCCCAATTTGTCCAAAATTGACACACTCAACGACGAAGTTGGAGATGCGTATGAGGGTAAAGAGGAGAGGTGCAGGGAGAGAAATGGAAATTTCATGCTGTTGGCCCTATTCGGCGCAGCGACGGCTTTTGTTACTTCAGCCATGGCAGCCCATTTGCCGTTGTTCCTTTTGTCGGCAGGGGTCGGCTCGTCCGCTGCAATTGCTGCCGCTGCGCTGCTTGGCCCATCGCAGGTCATGGCGCGCCTCGGTGAATTCATCGTGGCGCATAAATTCCAGCTGGATCCACTCTTCACGGCAAGGGTCGCAACCGCCCTGCATCCGCTTGCCGGGATACTCTTTGTAGCAGTATCCGGACTCCCCGGTGCGGCCATGCTTTTCGCTATCCTGCACGGCGCAGGGAATGGGCTGATTACCATTGCGAAGGGAACCCTGACCTTATCCATTTTCGGAGCACAGGGCTATGGCGTGGTGCAAGGGAAACTGGCGGTCGCCCAACGCATCATGCAGGCGTTGGCACCCTTCGCGTTTTCACTGGTGATGACCAGGTGCGGCGCGATGGCCGGTTTATATTTGACAGTAACGCTGTCGCTGATTGCCCTGTGTGCGCTTCTTGGATTGAAGCGTCAAACCGATCGGGCGAGATGCATGTGAGTCGGCGAATAAGCTAAGCAGCAATTCTTCGTTAGCTGCCTGTCTGGCACATCCTAGAATCCTCCGATCATTTACGGAGAATTAGCATGTCAGCAGGCAAACAGCAGATGACGCCTTCCGAGGCATTTGTGGAAACCCTGGTCGCCAATGGCGTCAAGGATGTGTTCGGGATCGTCGGGTCGGCTTATATGGATGCGCACGATCTGTTTCCACTGGCCGGAATTCGCTTTCTTTCCGTTGCGCACGAACAAAATGCAGCTCACATGGCCGATGGATATGCTCGCGCAACTGGGCGGCATGGCGTCTGCATCGGACAGAATGGTCCAGGCATCACCAATTTCGTGACGGCGATTGCCGCCGCCTACTGGGCCCATTCACCGGTGGTGGCGATTACACCGGAGGCTGGCAGTCTGACCGCCGGCCTGGGCGGTTTTCAGGAAACCGATCAATTGCCGATTTTCTCCAAGATCACCAAATGGCAAACGCACGTCAATAGCCCGTCGCGTATCGCCGAACTGACCGGTCGTGCTTTCCATTACGCCGCGCATGAACGCGGCCCGGTGCAGATCAATATTCCCCGCGACTATTTCTACGGTGAAATCGAGACCGCCATCCCGCAACCCTTTGCCATCGGCCGCGGGCCGGGTGATCGTGAAGCGATCAGAGCGGCGGCGAAAATACTGTCAGATGCCAAGTTTCCAGTCATTGTTGCTGGTGGTGGGGTTGCTTTCGCTGGTGCCTCCAGCGAATTGAAGGAGCTTGCCGAGTATTTGACAGCGCCGGTAGTCAATTCCTATCTACACAACGATACCTTTCCCGCCAGTCATGAATTGGCAGCCGGTCCACTTGGCTACCAGGGTTCGCAGGCTGCCATGCGGCTGATCGAAAAGGCCGATGTGGTGCTGGCCCTGGGGTCACGTCTTGGACCATTCGGAACATTGCCGCAATATGGCCTCGATTATTGGCCGAAGACGGCCAGGATCATCCAGATCGACGCCGATCTGCGCGTGCTCGGTCTTGTGCGCCCGGTCGAACTGGCAATCAACGGCGATGCGCGGGCCAGTGCCGCAGCGCTGGTTGAGGAGCTGCGCCAGATTGCCGGCCAGCGGCCACGCAATGGCGAGCGGGTGCAGCTGATTGCTGCCGAAAGGGCCAAGTGGCAGGCCACGCTGGAGGCCCAGGCCGGCGCCAATGAGCCGGGCAGGGTCGATCCACGCCGGGCGCTAGCTGCATTGGCCAAGGCACGGCCGGCCAATGCCATGGTAGCGACCGATATCGGTAACGTTTGCTCTGTGTCCAACAGCTACCTGCATTTTGACGAGCCGAATTCCTTTTTTGCCGCGATGGCCTTCGGTAACTGTGGTTACGCCTACCCGACGGCACTCGGTGCCAAGGTTGGCCGTCCGGATCGTCCATCGATTGCCTATATCGGCGACGGTGCCTGGGGCATGAGCCTGGCCGAAGTCATGACAGCAGTGCGCGAAAACATCCCGGCCGTTGCCGTCGTATTCAATAACGGTCAATGGGGTGCCGAGAAGCGCAACCAGATCGACTACTTCGACAACCGCTTCCTCGGAACCGAACTGGAAAATCCGAATTTCGCCGATGTGGCGGTCGCCATGGGCGCCGCCGGCATTACGGTCGAACATGAAGATCAGGTGGGCGATGCGCTACAAACGGCCATTGCTTCCAACCGGCCGACCGTCATCAACCTGCGTCTGACTCAGGCGCTCGGTGATCCGTTCCGTCGCGATGCATTCAAGCCGCCGCGCCGTTTGCTTGCAAAATACGCCGCCTACAGCGCCAAGGCTTGAGGTGAGCGAGCAGGCCATCGTCGCCGGGCTGCTTGCCAAGGCCAGAGCGGCTCAGGGCGAATTTGCCACTTGGCCGCAGTCGCGCGTCGATGAGGCGGTGGCGGCGGCAGCCTGGGCGATCCTCGAACCTGCTCGCAACCGCGAACTGGCCGAGTTGGCCGTTCGCGATACTGGCCTCGGGGTCATCGAAGACAAGGTTCGCAAAAATTATCGCAAGACGCTGGGCTTGCTGCGCGATCTGCACGGTGCGAGGACGGTGGGTGTCATCGCTGAAGATGCAGCTGCCGGAATTATAGAAATTGCCCGTCCGGTGGGCATCGTGGCCGCCATTACGCCATCGACCAATCCGGGCGCAACGCCAGCCAACAACCTGATCAACGCACTCAAGGCCGGCAATGCGATTATCCTGGCGCCATCGCCGAAAGGTGCGTCCACCTGTACACGCCTGCTCGAATTCGTTCATGCCGAACTGGCCAAGGTCGGTGCGCCGCTGGATCTCGTCCAGCAATTGCCGCCGCCAGGCTCTAAGGCGCTGGTCGCCGAACTCATGCGTCAGGCCGATCTGGTGGTGGCCACCGGCTCACAGGCCAATGTAAAGGCGGCCTATCGCAGCGGCACGCCGGCTTTGGGCGTTGGCGCCGGCAATGTTGCGGCCATCGTCCTGCCCGGTGCCGACACCGCAGCAGCCGCAGCACGCATTGCCACCTCGAAAACCTTCGATAACGCTACCAGTTGTTCCTCGGAAAACAGTCTGGTGGTGGTGGGCGATGCATGGCCGAGCCTGCTCGAAGCGCTGCGGGAGCAGGGTGGGGTGCTTCTTTCGGCAGCCGAGAAGCTGGCACTCGGCCAAGCCATGTTTCCCGACGGCAAGCTGGCAGCGGCCGTGGTGGCACAGTCAGCTTCCGATATCGCGGCACTTTCCGGGTTGTCAGCTTCAGTTGGTGATTCACCCCGGTTTTTGCTGGTCGAAGAGGAGGGCGTCGGTCCTGATTTTCCATTCTCGGGCGAGAAGTTGTCGCCCGTGCTCACCGTCTACCGGGTGGCGGATTTCGATGCCGCGTTGCATTTGGTGCGCCGTATCTACGATTTTCAGGGCAAGGGGCATTCTGTCGGCGTACATGGCGCGACAGCCGGTCAGGTGCTACGCCTGGGGCTGGAATTGCCCGTCTGCCGGGTCGTTGTCGATCAAGTGCATTGCTTTGCGGTCGGAGGTTCCTTTGATAACGGTTTGCCGTTCTCGCTTTCGATGGGCTGCGGCACCTGGGGTGGAAACGGTTTCTCCGAAAATCTGAATGTCCGTCATTTCCTGAATATCACGCGCATCGTTCGACCGATACCCGAACGCGTGCCGACTGAAACGGAATTACTTGGCGAGTATTGGCAGCGCTATGGCCGGTGAGCCTATCGTAACGTCAGGGGAAACCGTTCGAACGTTGCTGGAGAAGCAGGCAGCGATCAGGCCCCGGCAAACCTGCTTTATTGCGCCAGAGACCGGCTGTACGCTCAATTTTGGCGACCTACTCGAGCGATCACGCAGTCTCGCGAATTATTTCCGCCGGCGGGGATTGCAGCCAGGCGCCCATATTGCCTGGCTGCTGCCGAACGGCTTGCAGGTCTATCGCCTTTTTGTCGGGAGCATGGCCGCCGGCTATGTTGCAACGCCCCTCAGTTTGCTCGCCCAAGCCGAACAACTGGCCTACGTTCTGGAACATTCGGATTGCCAACTGATTTTCGTTGGTCCGGATCACGCGGAGCGTCTGCGCCAAGCGCTCAAACACGTTGCCCGGCCGATCGCCGTAGTCGAGGTCGACCCGGATCGGGAGGGTATTGATGATGAGATGCCTGTTAGTGACTGGTCCGTGCCGGCACCTCTCTCAGATAGCCCTGCGCTACTGATGTATACGTCAGGCACGACGGGACGCCCCAAAGGTGTGCTGCTTACTCACGGCAATGTGACGGCAGGTGCTGGCTTTGTCAGTGGAGCCCATCGATTGGCGCCGGATGATCGTGTGCTCGCCGTGTTGCCCATGTATCACATCAACGCCCAGATTGTGACCGTGCTGGCACCGCTGACGCATGGCGGTAGCTTGGTCATGCCCCGGCGCTTTGGTGTCGGCAGTTTCTGGAACTTGGCCGACCAATTTCGCTGTACGTGGATCAACGTCGTTCCGACGATGATTGCTTATCTGTTGGAAGCACCTCTGCCGCAAGGTCTTGATCTGTCCAGGATCCGCTTTTGTCGATCGGCTTCGGCCCCCTTGCCGCCAGAACATCACCGTGCTTTCGAGGAACGCTTCGGGATCGGCGTTATCGAAACAATGGGCCTGACCGAAACGGCAGCCCCGGTGTTTACGAACCCCTTCGTTTCCGAAGAACGCAAGGTTGGCAGTCCCGGACTTCCGTTTGGCAACGAAGCGCGTACGGTCGATCTTGAAACCGGACAGCCGTTGCCCGATGGCGTTCCCGGTGAAATCCAGATACGCGGCCCGAATGTCATGGCTGGTTACTACAAGGGCGCCGAGGAAACGGAAAAGGCATTTGCCGGAAATGGCTGGTTGCGAACAGGCGATCTCGGTTACCGCGATGCCGACGGTTTCTATTTCATCACCGGGCGTTTGAAGGAATTGATCATCAAAGGCGGCGAAAATATTGCGCCGCGCGAAATCGATGAGGTGCTGCTGCATCATCCGGCGGTACTTGAAGCGGCTGTCGTCGGGGTCCCCGATAGCTACTATGGCCAAAATATTCTGGCCGGAGTGATCTTGAGGCCCGGGGTGGTGTGCTCCGAGGCTGAGCTACGCCAGTATTGCGCCGAAAAATTAGGGCCATTCAAGACGCCCAGGGTATTTCGCTTCCTTGCCGAGCTTCCCAAGGGACCGTCTGGAAAAATCCAGCGCTTGAAGTTGCTGGAAGTTTAGCGTCGGAAATCCGGAAAGCGTCGGCGTCTCGAGTGAATAGCGGCGATGTGCAATGGAATGCATACCGCCGCTATTAGTGCGGTTAGAGCTATTTTGGAGCGATACTCGCTTCTCTTACCTTGATTGCTTTCGGAATAAGCTTCAGGTCGAAAAAAGTATCGCCTAGTTTTTGTTGCTCCGCCAGAACGGCATCGGTGATCGGCCTGACGTCGTTGCTGTAATGGCGGAGTGTTTGTTCAACGATGGCTGGATCCAGACCCTGTAGCGGCGCAATTAACGCTGCAGCTTCTTTGTAGTTCTTGTTGATCCATTGGCCTTGTCTCTGTAGTTCCTCAAACACGAGCTTGATGACGTCAGGGCGCTTGGTGGCAAATTCGCGCTCGGCAAGGAAAAACGCGTAATTGTTGACTACGCCTTTACCGTCGGCCAGCACGCGCGCACCGATCTGCTTTTCTGCAGCAGCGGAAAATGGATCCCAGATTACCCATGCATCCACGCTACCGCGCTCAAAGGCAGCGCGCGCGTCAGCTGGCGGTATGAAGACAGTTTGAATATCCGCGTATTTCAAGCCATGCTTCTCAAGAAGTTTGACGAGCAGGTAGTGAACGTTGGACCCCTTGTTCAGGGCGACTTTTTTGCCTTTTAAATCGGCAACGGTCTTGATCGTCGAATCCTTCGGCACCAGGATGGATTCCGCCTCCGGTGAGGGCGCTTCATAACCAACATAGACAAAATTTGCACCGGCAGCTTGGGCAAATATCGGCGGTGCTTCGCCCACATAACCGAAGTCGATGGCACCGACATTCAGGCCTTCAAGCAATTGCGGCCCGGCTGGAAACTCGACCCACTTCACCTCGAGACCTTGCTCAGTGAGGCGTTTCTCCACGGCCCCTTGAGCTTTCAACAGGGTCAGTTGGCTGGCGGATTTTTGAAATCCGATCCGTAATGTTTTCGGATTGTATTCAGCATGAACGAGGCTTGGTAGCGAGATGACCGTGAGGCCCAGTGCGATACCCAATGCCTTCTTGAAGAAATGACGTTTCATGAAGCTCCCTTTGATATTGGACGTGTCAGGCTAGTTTCAATGAGTGTCCGCTATCCACTAAATACAAATTTCTTCCTTATTTATTTAACGCTGCTCGAATAAGGAACTGGCCGCTGACGATACGGCCGATTGCATGAGCTGTCTGGGGCAAGGTCAGATCAATACTCTGGTCAAGGATTTGTTAGAAGGTGAATTTGCGAGAGGAGCGGCTCCTGCACGAAAATCCCGCTCAGGCGGGCTGCTTCGCGGGCTTTTTCCCGTCGGCTGCCAGGCAGCCGAACTCCGCTTTCTGCCGCCATTGCCGCGATCAGGGTCTCCAGGCGTTGGTGGTAGACCTCACTACCGGCAAGGGCGCCGGGGTCGATTGCCAGGAAAAGCTGTCCGATACGAGCCCGGTTGCCGGTTTCCGAGAAAAAGGAGTCTGCTTCATAACCGAAGGCTGCACCGGCCACCGCACCAACGAGAAGCTCCACCAGCAGCGCCAGCATGGCGCCCTTGATCCCGCCGGCGGGGAGCATGCTGCCTTCCAGTCCGGAGGCCGGGTCGGTAGTCGGCTTGCCGTCACGGTCCAGGGCCCAGGTGGGCGGAATCGGCTGTTTGTTTTGAGCAGCCACAAGCAGCTTGCCGCGTGCGACCTCCGACAGGGAGAGGTCGATCACAAGCGGCTCCGCTCCCCGTCGAGGAAACACGGCGGCAATGGGGTTTGTGCCGAACAAGGGCGTCTTGCCGCCCCAGGGGGCAATGGCGGCAGGCGAGTTGCCAAAAGCCAGGGCAACCAGACCGGCAGAGGCGAGGGGCTCCAGGTGGCCGGCGGCGGCGCCGAAGTGATTACTGCGCACGACGGCCGCCAGACCGACCCCGAAGTTCCGGGCTTGGCGGGCCGCTTCCTCGACGGCGAGGTCGCAGGCCGGATAAGCCAGCCCGTCGGCGGCATCGATCACGCAAGTGGCGCCTTTGCGGGCGATGACCTTGGGTTGTGCCTTGCCGTCTACCCGGTCGTTCCGCAGATGGGCGCAGTACAGGGGAACGCGGGACACACCGTGGGAGGCGAGGCCGCTGGCGTCGGCCAAGACCAGCGCTCGGGCCGTGGACCGGGCTGCCTCAGGGGCGGCGCCGGCGTTTTCCAGGGCCCGGCTAGCCAGGGCTTCCAATTCCTTCCAGGCGATGTTGGCCATCATTGAATCCTTTCGAACTGCTGTGTGGTCAGGGCATCGCTCACTTTTTGGGCAATCAAGGTGCTTACCCGCTGGTTGGCCTCCACCGAGAGGCCCGCGATATGGGGGGTGAGCCAGACATTCGGCAGACCGGCCAGCGGCGATCCCGCCAGCAGGGGTTCTGCGGCGAATACGTCGATGGCGGCGCCGCTCAGATGGCCGTTACGGATCGCCTCGGCCAGCGCGGCTTCGTCGACGATGCCGCCGCGGGCGGTATTGATAAGGATGGCACCGGGCTTCATGGCGAAAAGTCGAGTGCGGTCGAAAAGACCGCGGGTCTGTTCGGCCAGAGGTAAGTGCAGCGACACCACGTCGGCCGTGTCAAGGAGCCCGGAAAGCGACACCGGCCGTATCCCATGTTCGCGCCACACGGGGGAGTCGCTCTCCAGCAGGGGATCGTGGGCGACGACCTCCAGACCGACCGTACGCGCCAGTCTTGCGGTGAGGCGGCCGATGTCGCCGAAGCCGACCAGCCCCAGCGTCTTGCCCTGGGCTTCGCGGCCGTCGGAGAGTTGCGGGCGGGGCCAGCGCCCGGCCGCCACGTCGTCGCTGCGGGCGTAAGCGCCGCGCAGGGTGACGAGGGTCATGGCCAGCACGTATTCGGCGACGGCGCGGGCATTGGCGCCGGTCGCCGGGAAGACTTCGATGCCGCGCTGCCGGCAGGCCTCGACATCGATGTTGTCGAGGCCGACCCCGAGGCGACCGACTATCTTCAGTGCCGGCGCGGCGGCGAGCAATTCCTCGCGAACCTGGGTCCGGTTGCGCACGATCAGGGCGCGCGCGTTCGCCAGCAAGGCTCTCAGACGTTCGTGATCGTCCGCCAGGGAGGGATCGTAATGGGTGGAAAAACGGGCAGCCAGGCTGTCTACGGCTCCCTGATTCATGAATTCGCTGATGACGATAGTCAAGAGAGGGCTCCCAATAAGCTTTTCCCGGGACTTACCCGGCTGAAGGCGACGCTTTGCCGGCCGGCCAGGAGGCCGCCCGACGCATTGCGCAGCCAGACGAAGGCGGCATCGGCGGGCAAAGCAGATGCGGGGTGATCCTGACGCCAGTGGGCGCCAGCGGAATCGTCGCGCTCGAGCGCGGCGGTGGCGATGGCCCGGCTGACCGCGATCAGGTTCCCGAGATTGAGCCAGTCGTGCCAGGTCGGATGGAATGCCAGGCTGCCGCCGCCGATGCCGCAGCCGTCTAAACGTTCAGCCAGGTCGTCGAGGTCGGAGAGCGCCGAGCGCAAGTCCTTTTCGTTGCGGAAAATGCCGACTTTGTCCCACATTGTCTCCAGCAAGGTTTCGCGCAGGTCAGTCAGATTTCCCTTAGGCTTGCCGACGGGACGCCGGGCCCGGCAGACCGCCTGGGCGATGGCATCCTCATCGGGGACCTGGAATTCAGCGCCGGCCCGGACGTCCGCCGCCATCGTGCGCCCGGCAATGCCGCCGAAGACGGTGGAATTGGCCACGCCATTGCCGCCCAGTCGATTGGCACCGTGCACCCCGCCGGTATCCTCGCCGGCCGCGTAGAGACCGGGCAGTTCGGTGCTGGCATCGGGCCTGAAGCAGAGCCCGCCCATCATGTAATGGGCTGTCGGCACCACTTCCACCCGGCCGCCGGCAAGATCGAAGCCGCAGTCGGCACAGCGCTCGACCATGCCCTTGAACTGGCGCCGGACCAGTTCAGGCCCGAGATGCGCCATTTCGAGAAAGATGCCGCCATTGGGCGACGTGCTGCCGGCCAGCATCTCGGCGTAGATGGCGCGCGAAACGATGTCGCGCGTGGCGCGCTCGCCGCGGACATCGTGATGGGCCATGAAACGCTCGCCATCGCCGTTCTTCAGGTAACCGCCCGCGCCACGCAGGCCTTCCTCGAGGACGGTACCGTTCATGCGGGTATCGGGGCCGGCCAGCAATCCGGTCGGGTGGAACTGCACCATCTCCATGTCGCGCAGGGTCAGCCCGGCACGCAGCGCCATGGCCAAGCCGTCACAGCTCTTGTCGCCGGACGGCGTGTGGAAGCGGTACATGGTCGGGCCACCGCCGGTGGCGAGCAACACGGCCCTGGCCTGGATAAAGACGAATTCGCCGCGACGGATGTCGATCATCAGCACGCCCGCCAGGCGTTGGCCGTCCCGGTCGCGGATCAGCTCGACGGCACGGTGTTCTTCGAGGCGTCGTATATCGCGGCTCCAGACCTGCTCGGCCAGGCGGTTGATGATCTCGATGCCGGTCAGGTCGCCCTTGTGCACCGTGCGGTCGAAGGTCTGGCCGGCGAAGGGCTTCTGATGCAGGCTGCCATCCGCGTTGCGGTCGAAGAAGCAGCCCCAGCGGTTTTCCAGTTCGTGGATGCGCTCGACCGCACCGTTGACGAGCGTCCAGGCCAGTTCCTGATCGGGCAGCCACTTGCCGCCATCGATGGTGTCCATGAAATGGCGCTCGATTGAGTCCTCGGCGGCCAGGGCAACGTTGTAGCCGCCCTGGACCATGCGGGTACAGCCCGATTTGCCGAGCAGGCCCTTGCTGGCGACGGTGATCGAAAGGTCGGGATTCGCATCGGAGGCATGCAAGGCAGCCAGGAGGCCGGCGCCGCCTGCGCCGAGAATGAGGATGTCGGTCTGCAGGCGTCTCATGCGGCGACGCCTGCCAGCGCCAAGGCCTCGTCCCGCCTTTCCCTCGCCTGGTCGGCAACCTCCCGGTAGAGATTGCCGCCATGACTGTCCATCGCCACCAGCAGCGGGCCGAAGGACTTCACCCGGAAGAGCCACAGGGACTCGGGGTTGAGATCGTCCAGGTCGACGTCGTGAATGGCCTCGATCCAGGTGGTTTCCAGGGCGGCTGCGCCACCGGTTACTGCCAGGTAGGCGCCGCCCAGTTCCTGGAAAGCGGCGCTGGAATCCTCCAGCAGG
>CALJZP010000283.1 GCA_937983545.1 uncultured Azonexus sp. | reverse complement strand
AAGCTTGTGTTCAGTCATGGATATTCCTTCCGGCGAATACGGCGCGCTGGATCAGCGGCGAGATGCGGTAACGGTCCTCGCCGTAGCTGGTGCCGAGATTGGCCAGCACGTCGCGGATCGCCGCGACGCCGACCTGATCGGCCCAGGCCAGCGGGCCCTGCGGGTAATTGACGCCGAGACGCATGGCCTGATCGGCCCCCTTTTCGGTGCACACGCCCTGATTGACTGCGTCGGCCGCCTCGTTGGCGAGCATGGCGACGGTGCGCATGACGGCCAGCCCCGGCACATCGAGGAAACGCGACACGGCAAACCCGGCCGCCTGCAACAATCCGACCGCTGCCGACATGGCGGTGGGGTCGCACTGCTCGGCAGCGGCGACAGCCAGGCGCGTGGCCTTGGCGTAGTCGAGTGCCAGATCGATCAATACCGTGTTGGCGACACCGCTTTGGCTGGCGCGTTGCGTGGCGCTACGCCCATCCGTGATGTAGAGCACGGCACGGCCGATTTCGAGGAGGCGGCCGTCGGAGGCCAGCGCCCGCCCGAAGGACAGGCCGCTGTGCTGCAGGCGATCGACCATGGCTTCGGCAATATCGCACTCGCCGTAGACGGTGATCTTGCCGGCCGGCGTTTGCGGCGCCTCGGTCTGCGGCACCGGCTTCACGGCACCCTCGCGATAATCGTAGAAACCGCGCCCGCTCTTCTTGCCGTAGAAACCGGCGTCGACCAGTTCCTGCTGGATCAGCGACGGGAGGAAACGCTGGTCGTTGTAGAAGGCGCGCCAGACCGAATTGGTCACGGCGAAATTGACATCGTGGCCAATCATGTCCATCAGCTCGAACGGCCCCATGCGGAAGCCGCCGGCCTCGCGGCAGCAGGCATCGATGGTGGCGTAGTCGGCGGCGCCTTCCTGGGCGATGCGCAGCGCTTCGGCGTAGTACGGCCGGGCGACGCGATTGACGATGAAGCCCGGCGTCGACTTGGCGTGCACCGCCGTCTTGCCCCAGGCATTGGCCGTGGCGAACAGGGTGTCGGCCACGGCACGATCGGTCGCCAGGCCGGAAACGATCTCGACCAGCGCCATCAGAGGCGCCGGGTTGAAGAAGTGCAGGCCGGCCAGGCGCTCGGGGCGCTGCAGTGCGGAGCCGATGGCCGTCACCGAGATCGACGAGGTGTTGGTGCCGAAGATGCAATCGGCGCCGACGATAGCTTCGAGGTCGGCGTAGAGCTTCTGCTTGGCTTCGAGATTCTCGACGATGGCCTCGACCACCAGAGCGGCATCGGCCAGATCGGCGAGTTGCTCGACGGCGACCAGACGCTCGCCGGCCGCCTGGGCGGCCTCGGCCGAAAGCTTGCCCTTGTCGGCCAGCTTGGCGAACTGGCTGCGGATGCCGTCGACAGCCTTGGCGGCGGCATCCGGCCGGTTGTCGAGCAGTTTGACGACGTGGCCAGCCTGAGCGGCGACCTGGGCGATACCGGCGCCCATGGCGCCGGTGCCGACCACCGCGATGACGGCCTGTTGGGGTAGGGGTGTGTGGCTCACGCGCTCACTCTCCGGTGAAATTCGGCGCACGCTTTTCCATGAAGGCCTGGACGCCCTCTGCGTAGTCCGGGCTCCAGCCCAGTTCGCGCATGAAGCTGCCTTCGAAGGAGAGCTGCTGCTCCAGGGTATGGCCCGGTGCGGCGTGCATGGCCTGGCGGGTACGGACCAGCGCCTTGGTCGGCAGGGTCGACAGCTGTTTGGCCAGCGCATCGATGCGAGCGGCGAAATCGGCGTCCTCGGCACATTCCCAGATCAGGCCCCATTCGGCGGCCTTCTCGGCCGACAGCTTGTCGGCGAGCAGGGCGAGGCCCATGGCGCGGGCCATGCCGACGCGCTGCGGCAGGAACCAGGTGCCGCCGGTATCCGGGATCAGGCCGATCTTGGAGAAAGCCTGCAGGAAGGAGGCGGACTTGGTCGCCACCACCAGGTCGCAGGCCAGCGCCACCGAGGCGCCAGCACCGGCAGCGATGCCGTTCACCGCGGCGATGGTCGGCACGCGCAGGTTCTGCAGGCGCATGACCAGCGGCTTGTAGTTGCGCTCGACGACATTGCCGATGTCCGGCATGCGGCCGTTGATCTTCGCCATGTCGGGGTCGGCCAGATCCTGGCCGGCACAGAAGGCGCGGCCGGCACCGGTCAGCACCAGCACGCGGATCGAATGCTCGCTCTGCACCCGATCCAGCGCGGTGCGCAGTTCGGCGTGCATCTCGCCGGTGAAGCTGTTCAGCTTGTCAGGGCGGTTCAGGGTCAGGCGGGCGATGCCGGCCTCAACGCTAAAAGTGATGTTTTCAAAGTTCATTCATTTCTCCAAAACGCGTGCAGAAATCGCAGCGAGCCCGTTCAGGCCGGCCCAAGAAGCGCAGTCGTACTGGAGTACGGCGAGCATCGCAGGGCCGGGATGGGCGGGCGCAGTAGATTTATGCATGCGTTTAGACGTGGTAACGGCGCTGGACGACGACGAAGCGGTTGGCGACGAAGGCGGCATCGGCGTAGGACGCATTGGCGGCCGGGTTGCCGCCGGTGCCGTGGTAATCGGAATATGCAGCCGACTGGTTCACAAATACGCCGCCGGTCAGGTTGATCGACAGCGCGACCTTGGAGCGCAGGGTGGCGGCGGTCATGGCGTCGATCACCTCCGGCTTGGTCGAGTAGATGCCGGCGGTCAGCGCGCCGTGGGTGGACACGATGCGCTCGGAAAGGGCGATGGCGGCTGCCGTGTCGGCGACCTTGACGATGAAGCTGATCGGGCCGAAACGCTCTTCCATGTAGGCATGCTCATCGGCTGCGTCGCAGGCGAGCAGGACCGGGGTACGCACGGTGGCTTTCGGGAACTCCGGATTTTCCAGCTTGGTCGAGGCCAGCACGACCTTGCCCAGCGTGCCGCTATCGGCCATCTCGATGCGCTTCAGCGTATCGGCCGACTGCACGGCGCCGAGCACCGCATGGGCGACTTCCGGCTTGGAGAGGAAGCCGGAAACGGCCTTGGCCAGGTCGACGCAAACCTCGTCGTAGGACTTGTGGCCGTCCTCCGTCTCGATGCCGCCGGCCGGCACGAAGATGGCCTGCGAGGTGGTGCACATCTGGCCGGAGTACAGCGACAGCGTGAAGGCCAGGTTACGCAGCATCGGCTTGTAGGCGTCGGTCGAGTCGACGACGATGTTGTTCACGCCGGCCAGTTCGGCATAGACGCGGGCCTGGCGGCAGTTGTCGACCAACCACTGGCCGAAGACGTTGCCGCCGGTGAAGTCGACCGACTTGACGGCAGGATGGGTCACCAGCTTCTGCGTCGTGCCGCGGTCGGCGGCCACGCACAGGGTCACCAGGTTGGGGTCGATGCCGTTTTCGGCCAACACGGCGCGGATGGTGCGGACCGTGATGGCAGCCGGCAGGATGGCATTGCTGTGCGGCTTGACGATGACGGCGTTGCCGGTCGACAGCGCGGCGAACAGGCCGGGATAGGTATTCCAGGTCGGGAAGGTACCGCAGCCGACAACGACGCCGACGCCCTGGCCAACCAGTTCGAAATGCTTCTTCATGACCAGCGGCGGGTTCTTGCCTTGCGGCTTGTCCCATACGGTTTCGGTCGGCACGAAGCTCATTTCGCGATAGGCGTAGGCCACGGTTTCCAGACCGCGATCCTGGGCGTGCGGCGCACCGGCCTGGAAGGCCATCATCCAGCCCTGGCCGGTGGTCATCATGACCGCGTGCGCCAGTTCGAAGCTCTGCTTGTTCAGGCGATCGAGGATTTCCAGACAGATGCCGGTGCGACCGTCACAACCGGCCTGCTGCCAGCCGACCATGGCCTGCCGGCCGGCAGCGATCAGCGCCTCGTGGTCGCACACCGGATATTGCACGGCCATGTCGATACCGTACGGCGACTGCTCGCCACCGGCCCAGCCCTTTTGCCCCGGCTGGTCGAGCACGAACTGCTTGCCCAGATGCGCCTCGAAAGCCTTCTTGCCGTCGTCGGCGGCCGTTTCGCCATAGGTCTTCGGGCTCGGCATCTCGTTGTAGGCCGACCAGTAACCGCGGGTGCGAATGGCATTCAGGGCGCCATCCAGCGTAGCGCGGTGTTTCTCGAGCAGGGGGTGGGACATCGGTATCTCCTTGGTGAAGCTTATTCTTGAACGAAGGCGCCAGCGATGACGCCAACCCAAACACACGATACGAACTATATTGCAGTCAGTCAATTGAAAGTATCGTAAAAAACGATACGATTTGCAATTCCATTTTGCAGAATCAGTTTCCAAAAGCAAAAATTTGTCTTTTTAATCAACAAATTTCTACCAACAAAAAAGCATTTGATCTTTTGAGTTTCAAAATCCAGAATTGGTTCCCTGAAAATTATTTCGTTATTTGATACAAAAATTGTTGACTAACAACACAGCAACGTATCATTATTCACCTCACGCCACCCGGACACCGGATTGGCTTACCGAATTGATGACGAAGCCCTATAAGGAGTGAGACATGGCAAGCAACAAGGAACGTTTTGCAGACAAGATGGAATTCCCGCCGGCTACCCCGCAGCCGAACATCTATCCGCTGTCCTGGAACAGCAAGACCAAGAAGCTGCAGGAAGTCTGGGAAGCCGCGCTGCGCGAGAACTGGGACCCGGAAAAGCTGCCCTGGGATACGCTGGACGTCGACAGCTACACCTGGGAAGAGCGCGAATCCATCGCCTACTGGTGGAGCCTGCTGTCGGTGTTCGACGCCTCCGCCCCCCCGGTCTTCGCCGAAGCGCTGATCAAGACCTATGAAGTGCACGAGGAAGATCCGGTCCGCAAGTGCTTCTTCTCCGTCACCCGCGACGAACAGAACCACGAAATCATGTGCGGCCTGGCCATCACCAAGCTGCTCGGTCACGCCGACCCGCTGACCTACCAGCCGAAGACCGAACTGGGCAAGCGCCTGCAGAAGAACGTGCAGTGGCTGTACTTCAACGGCGGCCGCTACTGGAACGGTTACAAGCAGGCCGTGCCCAAGTACGACCTGGCCGTCCTGTTCAGCTCCTTCCTGATGGGCGAAATTGCCGCTGCCACCATCTTCAAGCAGATGTACGACAACTCCCGCGAAGCAGTGTTCAAGGAAGGCTTCAAGAACATCGGCCGCGACGAAGGCCGCCACATGGCGATCTGCATGGCTGTCATGGAACGCGACTACCCGGGTCTTGACGAAGCCACCAAGGCCGTCGTCACCAAGCAGATCCGCGCCGGCTACCTGTTCCTGTCCGCCGTGCTGTTCGAGCCGCCGATGGAATTCTGGGACCTGCCGGCCGACTTCATCGCCAACCAGCGTGAAGCCGAGGAAGTTGCCCGCGGCGCCGGCTTCGGCATCCCGACCTACGAGGCCAAGCTGCAGAACTGGAAGAATGCGATGATCAACCTGAAGGGCGTGCTCGACCGCTACAACATCCCGTTCCCGGCGATTCCGGAAGTCGGCATCACCGGTCAGGAAATCTCCGACATCGACATGGAAGACATCATTCCGGTGTTCTAAGCCAAAAAACCAGATGATTTGCTCCGGCCGGCGCCCCGAACAAGGGCGTCGGCCTTGCCGCAACAGAGAAACCAATACCACAGGGGAAGACAAAATGGCTCGTATCATCATGCAACCGTCCGGCAAGTCGGTCGACTGCGCCTACGGCGACACCGTGCTGATGGCACTGGAAAAGGCAGGCTATGCACTGCCTAACAACTGCCGCGCCGGCGCTTGCGGCGAATGCAAGGTCAAGGTCACGCAAGGCCAGTTCGACCAGGGCATGGTGCTCGACATGGCCTTGTCGCAGGACGAACGCAAGCAGGGCTACGGGCTGATGTGCATGGCCAAGCCGATTTCCGAGGAGCTCACCATCGAGTGGGGCACCGAGGATGCCAAACCCAAGCTCTTCCCCCCGCGCGAAGACGCCCTCTTCGTGGTCACCGACAAGAAGCAGATCGCCGCCCGCGTCGTCGAGCTGCGCCTGCGCCCGGTCGGCCAGCCGATCCGCTACTGGCCCGGCCAGTACGTCACCATCGGCAACCCGCGCGCCGACATTCCAGCCCGCGCCTATTCGATTTCCAACGCCCCCCGCCCGGATGGCGAACTGGTGCTGCAAGTGGCCCGCGCCGACGGCGGTGTGACCAGCAACTGGATTCACGATCAACTCAACATTGGCGAAAGCGTCAAGGTTTCCGGCGCCTACGGCACCTTCATCGGCGACCCGTCGGTCGACACGCCGGTGCTGTGCATCGCCGCCGGCACCGGCCTCGCGC
The DNA here is from genome assembly GCA_937983545.1 of uncultured Azonexus sp. Taxonomy (GTDB): domain Bacteria; phylum Pseudomonadota; class Gammaproteobacteria; order Burkholderiales; family Rhodocyclaceae; genus Azonexus. The sequence continues at coordinate 5,570 of CALJZP010000283.1, read as the reverse complement.
CCGTGCTGGCGCTGGCCGAGGCCGCCCTGCGCCGCGGCTTCCGCAAGCCGGTAACCATGCTCTTCTCCGCACGCACCAAGGAAGACATCTACAGCCTGGGCATGATGGCCTGGTGGCGGACCAAGCACCGCAACTTCGACTACAAGATCACGCTGACCCGCGAACAGCAGGAAGGCTTCCTGAACGGCCGCATCGACGCCGTGCTGCCACAACTCTTCCCCGACCTCTCCAAGCACACCATCTTCACCGCCGGCAGCCCGGAGTTCGTCGATGCCTGCGTTGCCGCCGTCAAGAAACAGGGGGCGAGGGACGAGTTGATCCACACCGAAGGCTTCTTCGCCCAGCAACAACCAGTGGTCGCCGATGCCGACCACCTGTTGCCCGGCTGAGGTGCGCTCCGGCTCCGTTGCGATCGGCAAAGGGGGGCGTCTTCACCGCTGAAAGGCGGCAGCCCCTCGACTTGACTCACTAACATCGTAGTGATTTAATCGGTCGCATATTAGTAAAAAAACCAACAGGCCGGGCCTCTCGCCACAGAAAACCCGGCACCTGGAAGATGAACAGAATAATCACAGGAGAAGACATGAAATCCGCCATCATGAATTCCGCCCTGCAACCCCCAACGGTTGAAGCGGCCAACGGAACGGGAGGCGCATCATGCTAGCCCAGTTCCTCCAATTCCTTTTTTCGGGGATCACGGTCGGCGCGACGTATGCGCTGGCTGCCCTCGGCTTCACGCTGATCTATAACGCCAGCAACGTGATCAACTTCGCCCAGGGCGAGTTCATCATGCTCGGCGGCATGCTCGCCGTTTACTTCACCCAGGCCGGCCTGCCGCTGCCGGTGGCCTTGATGCTCGCCATCCTGATTCCGGCCATCGTCGGCGTCCTGGTCGAGAAGCTGGCCATCGAGCCGGTGAAAGGCGCCGAAACCGTGACGCTGATCATCATCACCATCGGCGCCTCGCTGGTCATCCGCGGCCTGATCCAGGTCTGGCTCGGCAAGAACACCTTCAGCCTGGCCCCGTTCTCCGGCGACGAGCCGATCCAGATCCTCGGCGCCACGCTGCTGCCGCAGAGCCTGTGGGTCCTGGGCGTCACCGCCGTGGTCGTCGTCGCGCTCTGGTACTTCTTCAACCGCACGCTGCAAGGCAAGGCCATGCTGGCGACGTCGTACAACCGGCTGGCGGCCGAACTGGTCGGCATCAACACCAGCTGGGTACTGTTCATGAGCTTCGCCATGTCCGCCGCGCTCGGCGCGCTGGGCGGCATCCTGGTCACCCCGATCACCCTGACCTCCTACGACGTGGGCATCATGCTCGGCCTCAAGGGCTTCGTCGCCGCTGTCGTCGGCGGCCTGGGCAACGGCCTCGGCGCCGTGCTCGGCGGCCTGTTGGTCGGCATTCTCGAAGCCATGGGCGCCGGCTATATTTCGTCGAGCTACAAGGACGCCATTCCCTTCGTGCTGATCCTGTTCATTCTCTTCTTCATGCCGCGCGGCCTGTTCGGCGGCAAATCGACGGATCGGGTGTAAGCATGAAAAAGAATGTCTATTTCGGCCTGTATCTGGTCGTCGCGCTGCTCGCGGTGCTGCCCTTCGTGGTCCCCAACAGCTTCTATCTCGACCTGGTCATCCGCATGGCGATCAACGCCGTGATCGTCCTCGGTCTCAACCTGCTGATCGGCTTCGCCGGCCAGATCAGTCTCGGCCACGCCGGCTTCCTCGGCATCGGCGCCTACGCCTCGGCGGTCCTGCCGACGCACTTCGGCTGGCATCCGCTGCTCGCCATGGGCGCCGGCGCGGCGGCCACCGGCATCCTCGCCGCGCTCGTCGCCCGTCCGATCTTCAAGCTCAAGGGCCACTACCTGGCCATGGCGACGCTCGGCCTGGGCATCATCATCAACATCGCCCTGCGCAACGAGGCGCAATGGACCGGCGGCCCTGACGGCATGCCGGTACCGGCCATGGGCCTGTTCGGCTTCGAATTGAGCAACGACAAACAGTGGTACTGGGTCGTCGCCCTGCTGCTGTCGGTGTCGGTGTGGGCCTCGCTGAACCTGATCGATTCGCCCTTCGGCCGCGCCCTGCGCGCCCTGCATGGGTCGGAAGTCGCCTCGCAGGTGGTCGGCGTCGATGTCGTGCGCTACAAGGTGGCGATTTTCGTGCTGTCCGCCGTCTTCGCCAGCCTGATGGGCAGCGTCACGGCGCACTACGTCGGTTTCGTCAGCCCCAACTTCGCCGACTTCTTCCACTCCATCGAACTGGTCACCATGGTGGTCATCGGCGGCATGGCCTCGGTCTACGGCTCGCTGGTCGGTGCCGTGCTGCTCACCGCCCTGCCCCAGGCCCTGGCTACCTTCGAAGGCTGGGAAACCGTGGTCTTCGGCGCCATCCTGATGGGTTGCATGATCTTCCTGCCCAAGGGCCTCGTCCCGACGCTGGCTGCCAAATTCGGAAAGGGAGAATGATCATGTCCATGCTCGAAGTCAAAGACCTCTCCATCCACTTCGGCGGCGTCAAGGCCGTCCAGAACGTCACCTTCAACATCGACTCCGGCATCGTCTATTCGGTCATCGGGCCGAACGGCGCCGGCAAGACGACCCTGTTCAACCTGATCACCGGGGTGTACAAGCCGACCACCGGCGAGATCAAGCTGGACGGCGAAGCCATCCATGGCAAGTCGCCCAACCAATTGGCCGAGCGTGGCGTTGCCCGCACCTTCCAGAACCTGCAGATCTGCATGAACATGAGCGCCGTCGAGAATGTGATGGTGGGCGCTCACTTACGTCTTGACCGCAATCTGGTCAAAGCCGCCCTGCGTTTCCCGGGTCTGAAGAAACGCGATCGCGACCTGCGCGACGAAGCCGCCCAACTGATGGACTTCGTCGGCCTTGGCCAGTATGTCGAAACCCGCGCCGACGCCATGTCCTATGGCGCGCTGAAGCGTCTGGAGATCGCCCGCGCCCTGGCCATGAAGCCGCGCCTGATCTTCCTTGACGAGCCGGCGGCCGGCCTCAACCCGAAGGAAACCATCGAGGTCGACCATCTGGTGCGCAAGATTGCCGACTCCGGCGTCACCGTCGTGCTCGTCGAGCACGACATGAAGATGGTCATGAACCTCTCCGACCGCATCCTCGTCCTCGACTACGGCAAGAAACTGGCCGAAGGCACCGGCGAGGAAATCCGCAAGAACCCGGATGTGATTGCCGCCTATCTCGGCGCTCACGCATAAGAAGAGGAGAGATCATGGAATCCCTGCGCATCATCACCGAAGAGCATCAGAACCTGTGGCGCATCGCCACGACCCTCGACCTCGTTGCCGACGAAATCGACGCCGGCGGCAAGATCGAAGCGCCGTTCTTCACCTCGGTCTTCGACTACATCGAGCAGTTCATGGACCGTTCGCATCACGCCAAGGAGGACGACTTCCTGTTCCGCCTGTTGCGGGAACGGTCTGCCGAGGCTGCGACTGTCCTCGACCGCCTGCAGGCCGAGCACAAGAATGGCCCCGAACTGCTCCGCGACCTGCGCGCCAAGCTCGGCGCCGCGGCTGGCGGCGGCGAGAGCAACGCCGCCTTCACCGCTGCCCTGCGCAACTACACCCAGGGTATCAAGGGCCACATCCGTAGCGAGGAAAAGGACGCCATGCCGCTCGCCCGCGAGGCCCTGACGGCGGACGACTGGGCCGAGATCGACAAGGCCTTCCTCGACAACGACGACCCGCTGTTCGGCGGCAAGGCACGGGCCGAGTTCCGCGAACTGTTCCACCGCATTGCCAGCCTGGCCCCGGAATCCATCGGACTCGGCGCCCACAGCGCCGGCACCCTGCAACCGGGCGCCGCCCCCGGCGTCGGCGGCGACGTGCTGCTGTCGGTCAAGGGCATGGAAAGCTGCTACGGCCGCATCAAGGCGCTCAAGGGCATCGACCTCGAAGTCCGCAAGGGCGAACTGGTTGCGCTCGTTGGCGCCAACGGTGCCGGCAAGACCACCTTCCTGCGCACCCTGTCGGGCGTGCAGCCGATGAGCGCCGGCCAGATCATGTTCGACGGCGAGGACATCTCCAAGCTGCGTTCCGACCTGCGCATGCGCCGCGGCATCTGCCAGAGCCCGGAAGGCCGCCAGGTGTTCGGGCCGCTGTCGATCGAGGACAACCTGCGCCTGGGGGCCTACACCCAACCGAAGCATCAGGTGGCGGACGACCTTGAGAAGGTGTTCTCGATGTTCCCCATCCTCAAGGAAAAGCGCGCATTGCCTGCCGGTACGCTGTCCGGCGGCCAGCAGCAGATGCTGGCCATCGGCCGCGCGCTGATGGGCCGTCCGAAGATGCTGCTGCTCGATGAGCCGTCGATGGGCCTCGCCCCGCTGCTGGTCGAAGAGGTGTTCAACGTGGTCAAGACGCTGAAGGCACAAGGCATGACCATCTTCCTGGTCGAGCAGAACGCCTTCGCCGCGCTGGCCATCGCCGACCGCGGCTACGTGCTGGAAACCGGCAGCATCACCCTGACCGGTACCGGCCAGGAGCTGATCAGCAACGAGCAGGTACGAGCGGCCTATCTCGGCATGTAACGCCGGGCGGCGCCCGCCGGAGAGTATCCTCCCGTCGGGCGCCCGCCTTGTCTCCCTTCGCGATATCGCGGAGGATGGATGACCTGTCGTCCATTCAGCCAGAGGCCCGCACCGTGAAGATCACACCGTCCCGCTCCGTCCTGCTCGTCGTCGACATCCAGGGCGCCCTGCTGCCCGCCATCGACGGCGGCGACGACGTTCTGGCCAATACGCTCTGGCTACTGGACATCGCCGCCTTGCTCGGCATCCCGGCGCTGGCCACCGAACACTGTCCGCAGCGCATCGGGCTGTCCGAACCCCGTTTGCGCAGCCGCCTGGCAGAAGACCGGATCGTCGAGAAAACCTGGTTCTCCGCCGTCGCCGAGGGGAATCTGCTGCAGGCGCCATCCGCCGAACGCCAGCAGTGGATCGTCACCGGCATGGAGAGCCACGTCTGCGTCCAGCAAACGGTGCTCGATCTGCTGGCTGCCAAGCGGGAGGTTTTCGTGGTCGATGAGGCGGTCGGCTCGCGCCGCCCCCGTGACAAGGAACTCGCCCTGCTCCGCATGCGCCAGAACGGCGCCGAAATCGTGAGCCGCGAAATGGTCGCCTTCGAATGGCTGGGAAACGCCGATTCACCGGCTTTCCGCGAGATACTGAAAGGCTTTATCCGCTAGGGTGTGCCGCAGCAAGCGCATGCGGCCCGGCGCCGCTCAAACCGCCGGAATCAGGTTGCGTCGCGCTTCCGCAACCATTTCAGCAGTTTGGCATAGAGCTCGTCGGGTGCCACCGGCTTGGACATGAAATCGTCCATACCGGCCGCCAGGCATCGCTCCTGATCTTCGGAAAAAGCATTGGCCGTCATTGCGATAATGGGTGTCCGGCGCCCGTCCTCCGCTTCGCGAATGGCGCGCGTTGCGCCCAGCCCGTCCAGGCGGGGCATCATCATGTCCATCAGGATGAGCGCATAATCGGTCGCCAAGGCGCGATCGACAGCCTCGACACCATCGCCGGCAAGGTCGACA
>CALJZP010000282.1 GCA_937983545.1 uncultured Azonexus sp. | reverse complement strand
GCCTCCCGCATCAGCAAACCGCTCAAGGCGATGGCCAGCTCTGCCGAAATGGTCGGTCGCGGCCAGATACCCGAGCCGCTGCCCGAGGATGGCGCCGACGAACTGAAACGCCTGGCCGCCGCCTTCAATGCCATGGCCAGCGACCTTCAGCGCAACGAGCGCGAACGTTCCGAAGTGCTGGCCGGCATTTCGCATGATTTGCGCACTCCGCTGACCCGCCTGCGGCTGGAAGCGGAACTCAGCGTGTCGGACGAAAAGGCCCGCCAGGGGGTGGTATCGGACATCGAGCAGATGGAAGGCGTGATCTCCCAATTCATGGATTACGCCCGCGCCGAATCCGGCGAACCCCCGTCGCCGACCGATCTGCCGGCCCTGCTGGCGTCCATTGCAGCCCGCCAGAACCACGTAGGCCGGCACATCAACGCCGATCTACCGGCGCTGGACGAAGTCAGCCTGCGTCCGAAGGCCATTGCCCGCGCCGTCACCAACCTGATCGACAACGCGGCCAAATATGCCGGCGGCGAGATCAGCCTCCGCCTTTCGTCCGATGCGCAGGAAATCCATATCGAAGTCGGCGATCGCGGCCCCGGCGTACCGGAAAGCGAAGTGGACCGTCTGAAACGCCCTTTCACGCGGCTGGAAACGGCACGCAGCAACGCAACCGGAACGGGTCTGGGCCTCGCCATCGTTGAACGCATTGCCCGCCTGCACGATGGCCGCCTGGCGCTCCTGAACAATCCCGGCGGTGGGCTGCTCGCCCGCCTGTCGCTGCCGATCAGGCGCTGAACGCCTGGCTGGCCTCGTCCAGGCCATCGACCACGCGCGGCAGGATTCTGGCCAGCTTGTCCTGATCCAGGCCCAGCCTCTGCCACGCCGTGAAATCGACCGGCATCACCAGATCATAGTCGTCCCCCGCCAGCCCCAGGCCGTGGGCAATGGCATCCGCAACATGAACCAGGTCGGCCAGTGAATCCGCCGTTGCCGCGGAAGGCGTATGGTGTCCCGCAATGGCCGAACGCAAGGAGGCAGGAAAATTCCAGGTATCAGCCAATAGCCCGCCAACAAGGACGTGGTCGGTACCGAGGATATCCTGCTCGGCGATGAGGAGCGGGATGTCGTGCTCACGGCGATAAGCCAGCGCTTGGGCATAAGCCCCGCGAAAGATGCTGGCCAGCGCCAACTGACCCATGTCGTGCAATACGCCGCCGGCAAAGGCCAGATCGGGGTTGCGCCCCGTGGTTTCGGCAATGGCCCTGGCGGCCAGCCCGACACCGACGCAGTGCCGCATATAGGCTCGCGGCTCAAAGCCGGGGCAATCCTGCTTGCCGAAAGCGCTGCTGACGCTGAGCGTCAGCAGCATGCTGCGAACTGCCCGAAAGCCGAGAACGACAACGGCCTCATTGATCGTCGCCACGCGGCATTGCAAGCCGTAGAAAGAGGAGTTTGCCACCCGCAGCAAACGCGCGGTCAGCGACTGATCGCGGGCGACTTGCCTGCAGATCAGCCCGATGTCCGCCTCGTCATTGCCAAACGATGACAGCACCTCGCTGATCACGGTAGGCAGCGCAGGCAATTGCCGCAGTCCATGAACGATTTCTTCGTGGGAAAGCTTGTTCATTCCCCGCGCCCCATGCGAAACGTCAGTATCGCCTCTTGCAAGGCCAGGCTCCCCACCCCGTCGCCGGCCTGGCGAAAATAAACCGCGACCGACCGTACAATCCGGGCGCGCCTGATTTCGCGCTCCGCCGGATCTTCTTCCGTCGCCTGATCGACGCACAGTTCGGATACACCGCGACGCAGCAGGCTTTGAATCAGGGATTCGGTCAATACAGCCCCTTCCGGCACCAACACCCGTCCGGAATCGTCAACCACCGCTTCGCTCAGGCACATGCCGGGAAGCGCAGCCTCTGTCCGTATCACGCCCTTCATGCCTCACCTGCCGCTTCATTCAGCAAGAAGAGCCGGCCCTCGGCCTGGGATGACGTCCCCATCTGCTGAGAGCTGCAATCATAGGAAATGCCGTCGATCACGACATGGGACCCCGAGCGGGATTCGCCGAGTTCCGGAATGATCGCGGCAAGCTCGACACCTGGCGCGATACCCCGCCCGGCAAAACGGCGGATAGCCGCCTCGTTGACCAGTGCCACCAAGCCGCCGGCATCGACCCCGATCACCGGGATCGGCAGCGCCGACAAAACCTCCTGCAAAATCTGGTAACCCTGCCGCTCTTGAGCCTTGAGCACCCGGTTTTCGTCAGACAACCGGCGACGATCTTCTTCGGACTGAAGCAATTGCCGTTCGACCACTTCCACCTCGTGCGACAAGCGACTGTACTCTTCCGAAATGTACCGGCGGTTCAGGGCGTCGTCGACCACCCGGCAGAACGCATCCAATTCGACCGGCAGATGAATCACGCGATGCACCAGGCCGGAGCCGCTCAATTCGGCAACCGACTTGCGGCTCCACTGGCGGCTGTCAGCAAGCAATATCCGTTCGCAGCGCGGCTGCACTTCACTGGCAAGACGAATCAGCGCAGCCGAATCGAATCCCTTGCGCGGCGCGCCGCACACCAACACATCGACCAGATTGCCCGAGAGCCACTGCGTTGCACCGGCCAGGTCAGGAACGACGCAGATGCGATGCCCCTCGCGGCCGAGCCACGAAATGACCTCATCGAATCCGCTGACCGCGACGAACAAGGCCATCGGTTTGCGGCTACCGGTATTGAGGTGATTGCTCGGCAGCCTTTGGTCGGCCAGCAGCAAGCCGGTCATTTCATCGGCCGGCAAGGGTCTCGAGAAAAAATAGCCCTGGATCACGTCGCACTGGTGCGATATCAGCAGGGCCAGCTGTTCCGGCGTCTCCACCCCTTCCGCGACCACCTTGAGTTTGAGATGGTGGGCCATGGTGATCACCGCCCGGGTAATCGACGCATCATCCGAATCGGCAGCGATATCCTGGACAAAGGAGCGATCGACCTTGACCGCGTCGAGCGGAAACCGTTTCAGGTAGGCCAGGCTGGAATAGCCGGTTCCAAAATCGTCCAGGGAAATCGTGACCCCCATTTTCTTCAGCGCCGACAGGGTGCGAATGGCCGTATCGGCATTGTGCATCAGCATGCTTTCAGTGATTTCCAGGTCGAGACAAGCCGGTGGCAGCCCCGTTTCCTCCAGGGTCGTCGCCACGTCGGCCAGCAACGTCTCCGACTGCAACTGCCGGGCCGAGAGGTTCACCGACACACTGGGCATGCTCAGCCCCGCCCGCTGCCACTCAACGGCGTGCCGGCAGGCTTCTTCCAGCACCCAGCGCCCGACCTGGACGATGAGACCGGTCTCTTCGAGCAAAGGTATGAACTGATCGGGAGAGACAATGCCCCGCCGCGGATGCTGCCAGCGCAACAAGGCCTCGACGCCGGTAATGCGGCCGTCGGCGCAACTGACCTTAGGCTGAAAATGCAGAACGAACTCTTCGCACAGCGTGGCGTTGCGCAGGTCGATTTCGAAGAACATGCGCTCACGCACCTGATCCTGCATACCCGAGGAATAAGCCTGGTAACTGTTGCGCCCCTGCTGCTTCGCGTGCGCCCCGGCAAGTTGGGCATTGCTCAGCAGTTCATGGACCTCCTGCCCATCCTGAGGGTAAAACCCGATGCCGATACTGGCCGTGGCGAATACATCCTGCCCGGCAACCCGGACCGGCATGATCAAGGTCTCGATAATGCGCCGGGCCACCACGCCGGCCTGCTGGCTATCCACCAGTTCGGGCAGGAGAATCCCGAAGACATCGCCCTCCAGACGGCACAGGTAATCCGATTCGCGCAACGATCCAGACAGCCGCCCCGCCATCTGCCGCAGCAGTTCGTTACCAGCCGAGTAACCCAAGGCCTGGTTCACTTCATGAAAACGGTCGACGTCCACAACCATCACGCTTAACGACAAGCCGCTGCGCTTGGACAAGGCGATCATGCGCTGCACCTGATCGTAGAACATCCACTGATTGGGCAGCGCCGTCAGCGCGTCGAAATGGGTGTAATACGACAGATTGAGCTTGGAGGCGAGTTGCCCGGTGATATCCGTCGCCACGCCGCCGACACTCAGTATCTCCCCCCCTTCGTTGGGAACCGGGAAATTACGGGCATGCAACCAGCGCAGCCCATCGCCCGGCCGCAACACGCGGAACCGGATGTCCAGCCCCCCCTGGCGATGGACGTTCATGGCGTCGGCAACGCGCTCGCGATCCTCGTCGTGGACATACGTCAGCCAATCCCTATGGTCGGCGTACAGCGCGTCGACATGCCGGCCCCAGATGTGTTCGTAACCGGCGCTGATGAAGGTAATCGCTTGCGTCTCGGCATTGGCCAGCCAATAACACTCGGGAAGATTGCTGGATAACTGCTGAAAGCGGGCGATGCCCTCGCCCAATGGCAGCGTGTCGATCGTCCCCGCGACATCCTCCCGCCCCGTGCGCAAAAGGCTGCTTTTCGCGCATTCGCGCTCGATCACCGCCGACAGGCGCGACGGATTGCTCTTGAACACAAAGTCGCAAGCGCCGTTCTCGAGCAGTTCGAAGGGAAAATCCATGGCACCGCGTTCGATGCTGAGAATGACGGGAACCGCGGGCGCCTGCTCGCGAAACAGGGCCATGGCTTCAACGGCAGGCAGTTCCGGCAGGGTGCAGGACAACACGAACGCGTCCCAGCGCTCGGTTTGCAGCCGGGAAGACAGCATATCCGGATCGGCAACGAGGCATCCTTCCATGGGCGTAGTTCCGCCCTGGATCGCATCCAGCAAACGCTGCCCGTCCCTGCTCGCCGACTCGACAATCAGGACACGCAATACGGCCGTATTTTCCGAACGCCCAACACCCCCCAAAAAGCCCCCCTTTGCCTGGCCGCCATTTCCGTCTCTTCCGGAGCCGCCCAAAAAGTCTTTTTACAGCCTACCTAGCCATTACCGACACTTGTCCGAAAAACTTTAGCCTTCAGACACACGCCATGTCGAATTTTTACCGCACTTCCAGGCCGGCTCACTCAAGCCAAGGAATACGTCTGAAGAATAGCGTAATCCGGCCCAGAGGAATGCAAGTCCGACTTGAACAAAAAAAAGTTTGAACAGGGCCAGTCAAGCGGATGCAGATTACCTGCGCCAGTCACCTTCGAATCAGCACCTCCCGAGGGCATATGGCGCACCAGCGTGATGTGCGGGGCGAATCCGTGTGCCGCCGAATCGCTCCGATACCCCGATGCGGCAAGCGCCCCCTGCAACTGACGATGCAGATCACGCAAGCCGTCCACCACGTCGGACATGCCCGCCCACAGCAGGCGCTTGTGTTGCCAATAGCCCAACCGGTCGATCCGCAGCGTAAAACGCGAGCACTGGACGCTGTCGCCGATGGCTTGCAGCACGGGTAAATCGTCGACGGGAACGTCCCCCAGAAAAGCCAGCGTCAAGTGGATCGTGTCGCATCGCGTCGGGCGCCCCCCCAAACGCTCGGCCGCATGCCGCGCTACGTCGGCCAGCGTCCCGACCAACGCTTCGGGAGGCCGCAAGGCAAAAAAAACCCTGGCCGTGGGCGGCCGTTCCTGATCAGCCTTCCGCGACTCAGCCGACACGCTCCACCAGGACAACGGCCTGGGCTTCGATCGCTTCCTCCCGTCCAAGATAGCCCAGCCGTTCGTTGGTCTTGCCCTTGATATTCACCGCATCGACCGGGATGTCCAGATCGGCGGCAACATTGGCCACCATGGCGGCAGCGTGCGGCGCCAGCTTGGGTTGCTGGGCGATGATCGTCGCGTCGACATTGACCGGCCGCCACCCTTTTCCAGCCAGCAAGGCGACTGCTCCACGCAGCAATACACGACTGTCGGCACCTTTGTAGCGCGGGTCGGTATCGGGAAAATGGCGCCCGATATCGCCCAGCGCTACCGCACCGAGCAAGGCGTCGGTAATGGCGTGCAGCAACGCATCGGCATCCGAGTGGCCGAGCAGCCCGGTGGCATGCGGAATCTCGACGCCCCCAAGGATCAGCTTGCGGCCTTCGACCAATTGATGGACATCGTAACCCTGTCCGACGCGGAAATTCATTTGCGTGCCCTCAAAATCATGGCGGCCAATGCAAGGTCGGCCGGATAGGTTACTTTCAGGTTGGTGGCGTCGCCGCGCACCAGTTTCGGCTTGAGACCCAGCGCCTCGACGGCACCCGCCTCGTCGGTCACCGCGCGGCACTTCGCCAACGCCTCGCCAAGCAGCCCATAGCGGAACATCTGCGGCGTCTGTGCTTGCCACAAGCCTTCCCGCGACTCGGTCGCCGCCACGCGCTGATCCGCATCCGCGCGCTTCACGGTATCTGCGACCGGTACGGCGAGGATGCCGCCAACCGGATCGTGGGCCAGATCGGCAAACAGGGCGTCAAGCTGGGCCGCCGAAAGGCAGGGCCGTGCGGCATCGTGCACCAGAATCCAATCATCGTCGGCAGCGACCATGGACGCCGCCAGCAGGCCGTTCGCCACACTTTCGGCACGTGTTGCCCCGCCACAGCGAACCGTTTCCAGCTTGGCACCCAGCTCGGACCAGTCGTAGCGCGGCCACCAGGGGTCGTCCGGCGCAAGAACGACCCACACCCGCTCGATATCCGGGCAGGCAACCAAGGCCGACAGGGTGTGAAAGATCAGTGGGCGACCGAGGAGATCGAGGTATTGCTTCGGCCTCTCGGCACCGAAGCGGGAACCGCTGCCGGCAGCGGGAACGATTGCGTAATGGCGTGGCATGGCTTAATTTTACTGAAGAACACCTGAAAATGAGGAATGGCATGAGCTTCGTCGTCCCCGAACTGGTCGAACCAGTCAAGGCCTTTGCTACCGCCCTGGGCATCGGCCTGTTGATCGGCATGGAGCGCGAGCGCCGCCCGGACTCGGCCGCCGGCCTGCGTACATTTTCGCTGGTCGCCATGCTCGGCTGCCTGTTTGCCCTGCTCGACGAGCGCTCCGGCAGCCACTGGCTACTCGCGGTTGGGCTGCTGGTGATCGCCGGCGCCATGATCGCCTCCAACTTTTCGTCGCAGCAGGAGGAGCAATATCGCGGCTTCACTTCGGAAGCCGCCATTGTCATTACTTATGGCCTCGGCGCGGCCGTCTGGCTCGGCTACGCCACGCTGGCGGTCATGCTCGCCATCGCTACCACCATCCTGCTTTACTTCAAGGCCGAATTGAAGCAACTCAGCCAGCGTACGACACCGAAAGACATCAATTCCATCCTCCAGTTCGCGGTTTTGTCGTTCGTCATTCTACCCATCCTGCCGAGCGAGGATTTCGGCCCCTACAACGCCATCAATCCTCGCCAGATCTGGTGGATGGTGGTACTCATTTCCGGCCTCGCGCTGGCCGGCTATCTCGCCCTGCGCATCATCGGCGCCCGCCATGGCGCTGCCGTGCTCGGCATTTTCGGCGGCTTGGCCTCGTCCACGGCGACGACCATGATGTTTTCGCGCCATGCCCGCAAGCATGACGACTTCGTCCGCATGTCGTCCATCGTGATCCTGATCGCCAACGTCATGGTGATGATCCGTTTGTGGCTGGTCGCTGGCGTCGTCGCCCCCCATCTGGCCAAGCCGATTGCCGTGGTTTTCGCCTGCGGCATCGTGCCGGGCGTCGCCATGGCGCTACATGGCTGGAAGATTCTCAGTGCGGCGGACAACCTGCCGATGCCGGAAGTAAAGAACCCGACCGAACTGAAAACCGCCTTTTCCTTTGGCCTGCTCTATGCGGCGGTGCTGCTGGCCTCCGCCTGGCTTCAGGACAGGGCCGGCAACAGCGGCCTATATATCGTCGCACTGGTTTCCGGCCTGACCGATGCCGATGCCAGCGTGCTGTCGACGCTGCGCATGTTCAACCTTGAAAAGGTTGCCAGCACCGAGGCCGTGATCGCCGTTGCGCTGGCGCTGCTGGCCAACCTGGCCTTCAAGATCGGGCTGGTCGTCAGTATCGGCGGGCGCACGCTGGCCCGCCATGCCTTGCCCGGCCTGTTCGCCATCGGTGGCGGCATAGCCGGCGGGCTGTTGCTCGTCTGAGGAATACGCCGTGATCAAAACCCGTCCAGCTGCCGTCGCCGGCACTTTTTACCCCGGCGATGCGGCAACGCTTTCGCTCACCGTGGACCGGCTGCTCGCCGCTGCCCGGCACGAAGCATCCCTTCATCCCAAGGCGCTGATCGCCCCGCATGCCGGCTACGTCTATTCCGGGGCGACGGCGGCCGCAGCCTACGCCGCCCTGGCCCCATGGGCCGGGCAAATCCACCGCGTCGTTCTACTTGGACCAACCCACCGGGTTGCCACCAATGGCATTGCACTCCCCGAATCCGAAGTGTTTTCCACGCCTCTGGGCAGTGTCCGGCTCGACACCCAGGGCATCGCCAGCATCGCCGAGCTGCCGCAGGTCGTATTCAGCGAACAGGCACATGCCTTCGAACACTCACTTGAAGTACACCTCCCTTTCCTGCAACGCCTCCTGCCGCGCTTCACGCTGGTGCCGCTGGCTGTCGGCCACGCTTCGCCGGAAGCGGTGGCCGATGTGCTGGACATCCTGTGGGGCGGGCCGGAAACGGTGATCGTCATCAGTTCCGATCTTTCCCATTTCCTGCCCTACGGCACGGCCCAACAGGTCGACAGCAACACCTGCAAGCACATCCTTGATCTCGACACCCACATTCGTCCTGAGCAGGCCTGTGGCGCCTACCCGATCAATGGCCTGTTGCTGGCCGCCGCCCGCCGCGGCTTGAAGCCTACCCTGCTCGGCCTGTGCAATTCCGGCGACACGGCCGGGGAGCGCAGCCGCGTCGTCGGCTACGCGGCATTTTCGTTCGAAGAGTCGAACGCCCATGCCTGACCTCGGCGATACGCTGCTGGCCCTGGCCCGCAGTGCGATTGCAGCCCGGCTGGGGCAATCGACACAGCCGACCCGGGATCTGCCCGCGCTGCACGACCCCGCAGCCACCTTCGTCACCCTGACCCAAGGCGGCCAGCTGCGAGGCTGCATCGGCAGCCTGGAAGCCTGGCGCCCCCTTGGGCAGGACGTCCGGGAAAACGCACTGGCTGCCGCTTTTCGCGACCCCCGCTTTTCGCCCTTGTCGGCCGACGAACTGCCCCTGACCCGTGTCGAGGTTTCACTGCTGACGCCGGCCGTGGCACTCTCCTTCACCGATGAAGCCGACGCCCTGGCCCAACTGCACCCCGGCCGTGACGGCATCATTCTCTCTTGCGGCAGCCGCCGGGCAACCTTCCTGCCCCAGGTCTGGGAACAACTCCCCAGCCCGACCCTGTTCATGGCCCATCTGAAGCAAAAGGCGGGATTGCCCGCCGACTACTGGAGTCCTGACATCCGGCTCGAACGCTACACCGTTGCGAAATGGAAGGAGGCTCCGCCATGAACGAAGTCCCGACGCTGCATCCCGGTCGCTGGTGGCATCCCTTGCCCGACGGCCGCATTCAGTGCGACCTGTGCCCGCGCGACTGCCAGCTGCACGAAGGCCAGCGCGGCGCCTGCTTCGTCCGCCGGATGGTCGACGGGCAGATGCAGCTGACCACCTACGGACGCTCGTCCGGGTTCTGCATCGACCCTGTCGAGAAGAAGCCGCTGAATCACTTCTACCCGGGCAGCGCCATCCTCTCCTTTGGCACCGCCGGCTGCAATCTCGCCTGCAAGTTCTGCCAGAACTGGGATATCTCCCGCTCGAAGGACATGGACCGGCTGATGGACAGCGCCAGCCCGCAAGCAATTGCCAATGCAGCCAAACGCCATGACGCCGACGCCGTCGCCTATACCTATAACGATCCCGTCATCTTCGCTGAGTACGCCATCGACACCGCGCTGGCCTGCCGCGAGCGGGGAATCCGCAATGTCGCCGTCACGGCAGGCTACATCCATCGCCAACCGGCACGGGAATTCTTTGCCGTGATGGATGCCGCCAATGTCGATCTCAAGGCCTTCACGGAGACCTTCTATCGCCAGCTGTGCGTCGGCCACCTGCAGCCGGTTCTCGATACCCTGGTCTTCATCCATCACGAGACCGACTGCTGGCTGGAGATCACCACCCTGCTGATTCCCGGGCATAACGACAGCCCCGCCGAAATCAACGCCCTGGCCGCCTGGGTGATGAAGGAACTGGGGCCGGATGTTCCGCTGCATTTTTCGGCCTTCCATCCCGACTGGAAAATGACCGAGCTGCCGCCCACGCCGTCCTCGACGCTGACCCAGGCCCGGCGGATCGCCCAGGATGCCGGCTTGCGCTACGTTTTCACCGGCAATCTCCATGACCCCGAGGGCGGTACGACCCGTTGCCCGACATGCAAGGCCCCGCTGATCATCCGCGACTGGTACGCCATCCATCGCTACGACCTGACTGCCGAAGGCCGCTGCCCGCATTGCCAGACCGCCATCGCCGGTCGCTTCGGAACTACCCTGGGGCGCAACGGTCAAGCCTTTGGCCCCCATCGCATACCTGTCCGTCTGTCTCCATGATCCGCCATATCGTCTTTCGTACCCCGCACGGCTCACTCCACGGCCAGCTCGAGCGCCCCGAGAACCCCAGGGGGCTCATCCTGGCCATCCGCTCGCACCGCGGCCCCGAAGACGATGTCATACTACCTCCCTTGGCGGCAAGCGGATTTGCCATCCTGGCCATGGATCTGCTGACCGCCCAAGAACTACAGTTTGCCGATGCCACACAGAACGTCCCGCGCCTGGCCCAGCGACTGCTCGACGTGCTCGAGCTGATACGCAACGACGGCGACATGCAGGATCTGGCACTGGGTATCCATGCCCGCAGCGATACAACGCCGGCCGCCGTCCGCTGCGCCGCGCAACGCGACATTCAGGTCAAAGCTCTGGTCTGCCATGGCGGACTGGTCGACCGGGCAGGATTGCAGGCCCTCGAGCTGCTGTCTGCCCCTTTGCTGATGCTGGTCGACCAAGACGATATACCGGCATCGGCCGCCTACCAGCGCGCGGCATCGCATCTCAGCGGCAGGCACCTGTTGCGCCTGCTCGCCGCGGGCGATCATCGGCAGGCCGAGGTCGCCGCATGGTTCGCGGAACATCTGTCCGCATAGGCATGGCCAGCCCCCGCAATGGACATTCCCGGGGGAGCGGCTATGCTGAATTAAGTACGGAACACTCAGGGAGAAAGCACAATGTCCTACTTCGACTCACCTCTCGCCCGCTGCGAGGCTGTTCGTGAACTGGTGCTAACCGATGAAACACAGGCCGAGTGCGCTCGGGAACACAATTGCCCACCCGGTTTCAAGTGCCCGCTCTGCGGTTATTTCACTGAACAAAGCGGGTTGAGCGAGACAAGCGCAAGCGATACCGTGAAGGCCTGCGACGCAAGGCACTGAGCGTATTGGGCGGCAATCAGCAGCCTGTGGTGGAATTGCCGCGTGAACCGCTCGAAGTCGTTACAACACCCCAGCCGCCCGCGCTATCGACGCCAAAATTGAAGAGCCGCCGCTCGATATTGATCCGGCGCTCCGTCAGGCCCTTCGGCGGCCCGAAATCTGACAGACGTCGTTGCGCTTCCTTGCGCCGCTCCGTGTTCAATTTCGTATCCATTTCTCTACCTTTTTCAATACTTGGCGGGGTCAGATCAGACCAGGCAGAAATCGCTTCCCGCATGGCGGTGGCGATTCTACCATCTCGAAATACCCGTGATTCATTTCCCTGCCAACAGGACAAAAGCGAGGACGACATACCCCAATTACATAGGGTTCGCTCCTTCTCGCTCATAAAATGCGCCGCTACCCCCGAAGATTTCCGATCATGGCCCACAATTGAAGCTGACAACTGTGCTATATATGCCATTTATCCAATTACTGGCTTGATCCGGAACCATGAACTCATCCGACACTCCCACCGTCTACGGCACCGAAGACATCCTCAGAAGCCTCTGCAACTCGGTTACCAAGGTTCTTTCGCTCGCCACGCAAAACCAGATTCATTACTCCGGCATGGTTCAGCGCATTTCCAAAACCTGCCTGAAGCCTGATATCGGATGCTTCGTACTCTTCGACGGCGGCTTCTCCGGTTTGGTGGTCATCAATTTTTCCGCATCGGCGGCCATGGAGCTGTATTCGAGCTACATGCTGCACATGGGCATGGACAAGGATGGATTGGCAACCACCCATACTTCCGATGAAGTCGGCAACGTCATGGGCGAACTGATGAACCAGATCGTCGGCGATTTCACCGGCAAGGTTGCCCGCGAGTTGCAGACGCACATCACCCAGAACCAGCCCAAGATGCTCGCCCTGAACAAGCAGGTCATGCTCAGCGTCGATACCAACCTGGACAAGCCCGAATCGCGGCGGGTGACTTTCTACACTGGAAGCAACAACATTTTCTATCTTGAACTGGCGATGGACCGCACCGAGTTCATCAAGATGAACGATTTCGAAGCTGACGAAGCACCCGATCCGGACGAACTGCTCGCCCAGGTCAATGGACAACCGAAAAAAGCCGCCGACCAACCGGCTTCGAACGACCACGACGATCTCCTCAACGCACTCGGCATGTAAGACAGGCAATGACGGTCACCCTCTTCCATAACCCGCGCTGCTCGAAAAGCCGTGAAACCCTGTCGTTATTGCAGGAAAAAGGCATCTCTCCGACCATCGTCGCCTATCTGGATCAAGCCCCTACGCCAGCCGAATTGCGTACCCTGCTCGCCCGGCTGGGTTTCGCCGATGCCCGTCAGCTGATGCGCAAGGGCGAAGACGAATACAAGGCACTCGGCCTCGACAATCCCGCGCTGGATCAGGATGCCCTGATTGCCGCCATGGCAACCCACCCGCGCCTGATCGAACGTCCGATCGTGATCAACGGTGACAAGGCCGTCATTGGCCGGCCGCCGGAGAATGTGCTGAGCATCCTGTAACCCCGAACCCCAAGCAAACGTTCTTGCCAAAAAGAAGCCCCCGTTTTCGGGGGCTTCTTCATTGACGCGTCATCCGGCTCGTACTATTCCACGGGCGAGAACGATGGAATATTGAATCTGCCACACGATCAGGACCGGCGAACCAAGACAGAATGTGAAATACGCCCACATTCGGGTTCACGCCGTCATATAAAATCCCCCGCATTTCAAAAAAGCAAAACTCAAGGGGAGCGGTATGAAAAAACTGGGGCTAGTGCCGGCGATTCTTGCCATTGCGGTCTCGCTATCATTCGACGCTGACGCCAAAGGGCGCTCGCATTCGTCGCACACTCATGCATCATCGGGGTCGCCCTCCCATGCCGGCGACAGCCATTCCGGCGACAGCCATGTCGGCAGTGCCGTCAGGAGTTCGATCTCCCGTCAACGTACCGACAACAACCAACAGGGCAACGCAACGGCAAACGGCACCGACGGCAGTTCCGCCAATACCGAGGAAGACCCCAGCCTGCGACGCATTCGCGAGGAACGCGCAGCTGCCCGCGCCAAGGCGGAGGCCGAAAACATCGCAGCCCGCAATGCGCAAATCGCTTCCGACGAGGAAAAGCGGCGCCAGCTGCTTGAGCAGGCCGCCCTCCGTGCCGAGGAAGAGCAAAAACGCAAAGATGCCGCAGCGGTTCTCAAAAATCGCGAACTCGCCATGCTCGAACGCCGGCAGCGCCAGGCGGCCTGGGAGGCACGCTGCCAGATCAAGCCCGTGATGAGCGACGAGGAAATCGCCACCTGCAAGGAAGTCTGGGGCAGCGCCGCACGCTGAACGCAGCCAGCCGGCATCGCGCGCACTTCAGCTGACAGCGCGCGATACTGCCGGGCAAGGCCGGTTCCGAACATCGTCCGGCCGGAGGGGTCGAAGCGGCTATAATCCCAGCCCCGCAACACCATCCACCCCGCAGTGTCCGCGTCATCCTCCCTGCTCACCGTTCCCGCCCTGCCCAAGCCCGGCGCCCGTATCGATCTGCCCGCACTGGTCGGCTCTTCCGACGCGCTGGCGCTGGCTGAAATCGCCGGTCGCAATCGCGGCAAGCTGCTGGCCGTCGTCACCGCCAACGCCGCCGATGCGCAGCGTCTGCTCGACGAGATTCCCTGGTTTGCGCCGAACCTGCGCGTGCGCCTGCTGCCGGATTGGGAAACGCTGCCCTACGACACCTTTTCGCCACACCAGGATCTGGTTTCCGAGCGTTTGGCGACGCTGTGGGCGGCCATGCAGGGCGAACTGGACATTCTGCTGGTGCCGGCCTCGACCGCCGTCTATCGGCTGGCGCCACCGGAATTCATGGCGGCCTATACCTTCGCCTTCAAGAAGGGCGAAAGCATCGACGCTGAGAAATTCCGCAGCCAGGTCACGCTGGCCGGCTACGCCAACGTCACGCAGGTGGTGTCGCCCGGCGAATACTCGATTCGCGGCGGCCTGATCGACCTCTTCCCGATGGGTTCGGCCGTGCCTTACCGGCTCGATCTGTTCGACGACGAGATCGAGAGCATCAAGACCTTCGACGTCGATACCCAGCGCACCATCTACCCGGTGCCGGAAGTGCGCCTGCTGCCGGCGCGCGAATTCCCGATGGACGACCGCGGCCGCACGCGCTTCCGCCAGAAGTTCCGCGAGGCCTTCGAGGGCGACCCGGCCAAGTCGGGCGTCTATAAGGATGTGTCGCAGGGCATCGCCAGCGCCGGCATCGAGTACTACATTCCGCTCTTCTTCGAGGAAACGGCCACCGTTTTCGACTACCTGCCGAAGGACGCCGTTTTCGTCACCCACGGCGATGCGCCGGGGGCGATTGCCGCCTTCTGGAAGGAAACGCGCTCGCGCTACACCTTGCTGCAAGGCGACAAGGCCCGCCCGCTGCTGCCGCCGGAAGAACTTTTCCTTTCCGACGAAGCCTTCTTCACCGCCGCCAAGGGCTATGGCCGGCTGACGCTGGAAAACAAGGCTGGCGCCGCCACAACCGCCCTGCCCGACATTGCCGTCGACCGCCGAGCCGAAGACCCGCTGCACAAGCTGAAGAATCACCTGTCCGGCTTCAAGGGCCGCGTCCTGCTGCTGGCCGAATCGGCCGGCCGACGCGAAACCCTCGCTGCCATGCTGGGCGAACACGGCGTCAAACCCGACGCCAGTGCCGATTTTGCCGGCTTTATCGCAGGCGGTGCGCCGCTGGCCCTGAGCGTCGCCCCGCTGCACGCCGGCTTCGCCCTGCCGGGCATCGCTTTCATTACCGAAACCGAGCTCTACGCCGGCGCGCCGCGCCGCACCCGACGTGAAGCCGCGCGCAAGGCCAGTTTCGACAACTGGCTGAAGGACCTCACCGAGCTCAAGATCGGCGACCCGGTGGTGCATGAAAGCCACGGCATCGGCCGCTATCAGGGTCTGGTGCGCATGGACCTCGGCACCGGCGAGCAGGAATTCCTCGAACTGCACTACGCCAACGAGGCCAAGCTCTTCGTGCCGGTGGCGCAGTTGCACGTGATTTCGCGCTATTCCGGCGCTGAGCCGGATGCCGCGCCGCTACACACGCTTGGCTCCGGCCAGTGGGAAAAGGCCAAGCGCAAGGCCGCCGAGCAGGCACACGACACCGCCGCCGAACTGCTGGCACTTTACGCCGCCCGCGCCGCCCGCCAGGGCCATGCCTTCGATTTCCAGGAAAACGACTACGAAGTGTTTGCCGACGGTTTCGGCTTCGAGGAAACGGCCGACCAGGCCGCTGCCATCGCCGCCGTGATCGAAGACATGAAGTCGGGCAAGCCGATGGACCGCCTGGTGTGCGGCGATGTCGGCTTCGGCAAGACCGAGGTGGCGCTGCGCGCCGCCTTCTGCGCCGTGGCCGGCGGCAAGCAGGTGGCCGTGCTGTGCCCGACCACGCTGCTGTGCGAACAGCATTACCAGACCTTCGTCGACCGCTTTGCCGATTGGCCGGTCAAGGTGGCGGAAATTTCCCGCTTCAAGACCGCCAAGGAATCGGCGCAGGCCTTGAAGGAGTTGTCCGAGGGCAAGATCGACATCATCATCGGCACGCACAAGCTGATCGGCAAGGACGTGAAGTTCGACAGCCTGGGCCTCGTCATCATCGACGAGGAACACCGTTTCGGCGTGCGCCAGAAGGAAACGCTGAAGGCCATGCGCGCCGAGGTGGACGTGCTGACCCTGACCGCGACGCCGATCCCACGCACGCTGGCCATGTCGATGGAAGGCCTGCGCGACTTCTCGGTAATCGCCACCGCGCCGCAGAAGCGCCTGGCGATCAAAACCTTCGTCTCGAAATTCTCCGACGGCATCATCCGCGAAGCCGTGCTGCGCGAACTGAAGCGCGGCGGCCAGGTGTATTTCCTGCACAACGAGGTCGATACCATCGAGAACATGCGCGAGAAGCTGGCCGGCCTGGTGCCGGAAGCGCGCATCGTCATCGGCCACGGCCAGATGAACGAGCGCGAACTGGAGCGCGTGATGCGCGACTTCACCAGCCAGCGCGCCAACCTGCTGCTGTGCACGACCATCATCGAAACCGGCATCGACAACCCGCACGCCAACACCATCCTGATCAACCGCTCGGAGAAGTTCGGCCTCGCCCAGTTGCACCAGTTGCGCGGCCGCGTCGGTCGTTCGCACCACCAGGCCTATGCCTATCTGCTGGTGCAGGACGAAAAGGCGATGACCAAGCAGGCCAAGCAGCGCCTCGAAGCCATCCAGATGTCGGAAGAGCTCGGCTCCGGCTTTTTCCTTGCCATGCACGATCTGGAAATTCGCGGTGCCGGCGAGGTGCTCGGCGAAAACCAGGCCGGCGACATGCAGGAAGTCGGCTTCAACGTCTTCGCCGACATGCTGAACCGCGCCGTGGCGCACCTCAAGCAGGGCAAGAACCTGGCCAATATCGACCTAACCCAGCCGCTTGGCGTCAGCAGCGAGATCAACCTGCGCACGCCGGCCCTGCTGCCCGATGCCTACTGTCCGGATGTGCACGAGCGCCTGACGCTGTACAAGCGCCTGGCCAACTGCGAAACGGCGGAAGAGATCGACGCCATGCAGGAAGAGCTGATCGACCGCTTCGGCGAATTGCCGCTGCAAGGCCAGTCGCTGCTCGCCACTCACCGCCTGCGTTTGCTGGTGAAACCGCTGCTGATCCAGAAGCTCGATGCGGCAACCGACCAGATCACGCTGCAGTTCGGCCCCGAGTTCGCGAAAAACCCGCCAATCGAGCCGATCAAGATAATTCATTTGATCCAGAACAACCGGAACTATAAATTAGCCGGACAGGATAAAATTTCCCTCTTACGCCACTGCCCGTCCTTGAACGACAAGGTGCAGGCGGTCAAGGACATGATTCGCGAGCTGAGCAAATGACCCAAAATACCGAGAACCTAAACGTAGGCGCCTTCGACGCCATGCCCACCCCCGAGGAAATCCACGCCAGGCTGCCGATTTCCGACAAGGCGACGCACACCGTCACCCACGGCCGCAACCTGCTGCGCAAGATTCTCGACCGCAAGGACCCGCGTGTATTCGTGGTCGTCGGCCCCTGCTCGATTCATGATCCCGTGGCCGGCCTCGATTATGCGCGCCGTCTGAAAGCCTTGTCCGACGAGGTCGGCGACGTGCTGCAGATCATCATGCGCGTCTATTTCGAAAAGCCGCGCACCACGGTCGGCTGGAAGGGCTACATCAACGACCCCTTCATGGACGACAGTTTCCGCGTCGACATCGGCATGCAAAAGGCACGCGAGTTCCTGCTCCAGGTCAACGAACTCGGCCTGCCCACCGGCACCGAGGCGCTCGACCCGATCTCGCCGCAATACTACGGCGACCTGATCACCTGGACCGCCATCGGCGCCCGTACCACCGAGTCGCAGACCCACCGCGAAATGTCCTCCGGCCTATCCACCCCGGTTGGTTTCAAGAACGCCACCAACGGCGACCTCAGCGTGGCCGTCAACGCCATCCTGTCCTCGTCGCGCCCGCACTCCTTCCTCGGCATCAACGGCTCCGGCAAGGTTGCCATCGTCCGCACCAAGGGCAATGGCTACGGCCACGTCGTGCTGCGCGGCGGCGACGGCCGTCCCAACTACGACACCGTCTCGGTTTCCATCGCTGAACAGGCTCTGGTCAAGGCCAAGCTGCCGGCCAACATCGTCGTCGACTGCTCGCACGCCAACAGCTCCAAGAAACCCGAGCTGCAGCCGCTGGTCATGGCCGACGTCGTCAACCAGATTCGCGGCGGCAACAAGGCGCTGGTCGGCCTGATGATCGAATCGAACATCGAAGCCGGCAACCAGCCCATCCCGGCCGACCTGAGCCAGCTCAAGTACGGCTGCTCGGTCACCGACGGCTGCGTCGGCTGGGAAACCACCGAAAAGATGATCCGCGACGCCGCCGTGCTGCTGCGCGATGTGCTGCCGGAACGCCTGTCCTGATTTTCCTTACCAAACCGACGGCCTATGAAAAGTAAATTAGGCGAGCGCATCACGTTTCTTTTTGAAGGCGCAGCCAATTTACTTGACTCGGCCATCGGTTTTGGATTGATTTCCGGCTCGGCAGTAGCCCTCGCCTTTGGTCAGTTCCTGCTCGGCATCATCCTTGCTGTGCTGGCCTTCGGCGTATTTCTCCGTTTCAAACGAGGGCGCATTTCAAGATGACCCTTCAAGCATCCAAACTGGATAAGCCACATCCATGAACCTCGTCATCCAGGGCGGCGCCCTGCCCACTTTCCTGCTCGAAAAGATTTTGGCGGCCACCGGCGCGTCTACCGTTGAACCCCGCCCACCGCAGGTTGTCCGCTTCATCGACGCGACGCGTACGCCAGAGTTCGATGCCCTCATCCCGCTGATTGAAGCCGAAAAGCTGGACTGGGCCTTCGCACCGCCCGGCAAGAAACTCTCCGATTTCGGCTTGATCTGCTTCGACATGGACTCGACGCTGATCACCATCGAATGCATCGACGAACTCGCCGATTTCGCCGGCAAGAAAGCCGAGGTTTCCGAGGTGACGGAAGCCGCCATGCGCGGCGAAATCGATTATCGCGAGAGCCTGCGCCGCCGCCTGGCCTTGCTCGCCGGTCTCGATGCCCGCGTGCTCGCCCGTGTTTTCGGCGAACGCCTGCTCCTCTCCCCCGGCGCCCGCGAACTGCTCGAGGCCTGCCAAAATGCCGGCCTGCGCACCGCCATCCTGTCCGGCGGTTTCACCTACTTCACCGAGCGCCTGCGCATCGAACTCGGCTTCGACTTCGCCACCTCGAACGAACTCGAAATCTCCGGCGGCAAGCTCACCGGCAAAGTCGTCGGCGACATCGTCGATGCCGCCGCCAAGGCCCACCACATCACCCGCCTGACCAACGAACTCGGCCTGCGCAAGGAACAGGTCATCGCCTGCGGCGACGGCGCCAACGACCTGATGATGATGGCCCAGGCCGGCCTCTCCGTCGCTTTCCACGCCAAACCGGCCACTCGTGCCAAGGCGGATGTCGCGATCAATTACGGCGGATTGGACTCACTGCTGAACCTGTTCGAGTAACGCACTAGCCTTACCGGAGCGATGGGCACTGAAGTGTGTTTCGCCCACCAACCGGACCTCGCACAAGGCGTAGTGGCTTTCGCCATGTTTTAAGCAGAAGCTGTGCGGACGGGTGTTGCTGAGGAAGCCGGTAACATCGTCGGTACATTGCCAAGTGGCGACGTCGCTGTAGTCGGCGAAGACGGCTTCAATGACCTGGATGATCCTCTTGTCCTGAAACACACGATCGTGCCGGCCATGGTCGAGGAGACATAATTTCGGACAGGCTCCGCATGCGTTGATGTGGTGATATAAAGACCTCACGATTCAGATAGGTAATAGCCACCCCTACAGAAATCGATGGTGTGACCCTTATAAATGTCGACAATGACAACGTCGGCAAACTGCCTATTACTGCAAGTAAATTCCGTCGCTGTCTATTGATTAACATCAGATTCACACTCCAGGCGGCTCAAAACAATCGCATCGGTTTGCAGGCAATGGTTTGAACCTTGACTTTTCTCAGGCCATTTTTTTCAAAGCACATTCGATTTTCATTTTGTGAGATGAAACATCGTCGGCAGTAGCGCCAAAGATTGCCCTCAGAGACTGTTTTATTTTGCAACCAGTTTGGACAGAGCGCCTCGGCCGTCGACTCGGCAAATGAAGGGCCGTAGTTTGCTCCTGTGCTGGGGTTCACAAATTCAACTGATGCAAAAGGTTCTGTCTTGGCACACTCTTTTGCAAGCATTGCCTCAAAACGCTTTTTTTCAAGGTCGGCTTGGCTTTCTTCTTCAATTTCGCACCATCTTTTTAGATGCTGAGTGTTTTCTGGCAAGGGGGCTTGCCACTCATATGTACTCCTTGTTTCGAAGCCGAAAATACAGCATGAAGACAGCAGCAAAGAGAGTGTGATCGAAAGCAATCCCCGCCCAGCGAGACGAGAGGAAAACTCCCTTTGCATGCCACTCGTCGGAATAATCAACATAGTCATTGAAACTACACCGCTCCCGGTCGCAGACGAATGGAGTCCACGATGGCATCCCAGAGTTCCAGCGCTTCTTCGTCATTGGCGAAGGAGTGGGCATTGGTGGTATAGGCGCTTTCGCCTACTTCGAGTTCGATATTGAGTTGCGGTTCGGCAAGCGAATCGGCCTTGCCCGGCGCTTCCCATTTGAAACCGTAGCTGCGCTTGCCGTTTTGCGTGCCGGCAACGAGGATTTCCTCGGCCCAGATCGGTCCTACGGAACGTTCGCGGTTGCGCAGGCGAACCAGCCCCAGCCCCAGGCCAAGCATGCCGGCCACGATGCCGCCTGCACGATTGCGCAGAGTTTGTTTCGGGTCGACCTTGCCGACGACGAAAGAGGATATTTCGAGCGAGACATCCGGTTTGTTGGCAAGCCGAATAACAAGAGACCAGCTTTCTCGATTGAGCTCTTTATCCGCCAGAATCATGTCGCCCGCCACGAAACCGATGCCTTCGGGAATTTCTCCGGGGCGGAGTTCACGCCACTCCTGAGCGTAGCGTTCGCGGCGATCAAGGGCGGCCTGCTTCCGGTCATCCGATACATCGCCTGTGTATTTCAGCGCACTTGTTCCCGCGCGAAAGTAGGTGTCGAACGTAAAGCCCTCTTTCCAATCCCACGATATCAGTGTCACGGAACTATTGGCATGTGGTACGCGCTCAATAAAGCTGCCCTTCGTCTTGGGCTTGACGGCCCGCATTTCTCTTTCTCGCTCGGAAACCAGCAGATCAAACCTTGCTTGTGTCTTGATCTCCGGCAACGGCTCTACTTCAACCTTATTAAATTTGTAACTCTCAATCAACTTGGCATCCCCCGGTACATCCACCAGATGCCGCCCGATGGCGTGGATCTTCCAGCCTGTTTTCATGCTTGTTCCTTTGCTCATTTCTTGTGCCATTGCGCCTGTTGGGCAATCTTGATGATGGCGTACATTGAGGCATACAGCGAGCGCCCATGTTTGTCGCCGTAGCTCCCTTGGTGGTCGTAACTGAAATGCTCGTTGCACTTACCCGGGTTGCCGTGCCCGTGGGCGAAACTCAGTGCAATCCCCGCCTTGCCCGGCGCTTCCCCGGAGGGCAGCGGCACCGTCCCGTCACCGGGGCAGTCCGGTTCGCCAATGGTCAGCTTGATGCCGTTTGTGGTCTTGAGTTCGCCATTGCCGTCATCGTCAGCGAGAAGAATCTGCTCTGGCGTCAGGCTGAAAACTCCTTCACCTTCCCAGGCCACCTCCCCCCAGGTAAAGAGATTCTTGCTCGCTAACAGGCCACTGCCCAGAAGGCCGCCGCGCTCCTGCTCCTTGTCGCGCTTGCCTTGGGCGCCGTAGTGGGCATAGGTGGGGGTCTTGTATTTCTTCTCGATGGCTTCGTGAAATTCGCGGACCTTGTCGATGGTTCTTTTTAGATTTTTGCGGGGGCTTTGATCATCTGAGCTTGAGTTACCCCCCTCTCCCCCCGGCGTCATCAACCCCAGGTTGGCATCCGGCACCATGCCATACCAGGCCGGGGAGTTATAGATTTCTTCGTAGGGGTCGCCATCTTTCGGCAGCGCGAGGATTTCCGTACCGTTCTTGTCCCTGACCTTCAACCACGGTTTGCCATCGTTGTAATCGCGCGTGGGCAGCAGTTCCATGCCGCCGGGCGCTTGCGACATGATCGCCACCACGTCGGCAGCGTTCCGGCCCAGAAAGAGCTGTTCCGCGCCTTCGAATCCGGAGCGCATGCGCTTGTAGGTGGCCGGTGCGCCGGTCGCTGGTTGGACGCCGTGGGAAACGCCCAATACTTTGTCGCATTGGTGTATTTCGGTCAGCGAACGGCTGACCAGCCCGCCCATGGAGTGCGTCACCACAATGACTTGTTCAGCCAGCGGCCGGCCGGGCTTTTTGCGCTGGATGCTGCATTCGTTCTTGCCTTCGCCGTCGGGCGTGTCCTTGACTGCGACTTCCTTGCCTTCGTTGTAGTACGGCAGGATGATCTTTTCGATGTAATCCTTGATCGCTGCGCCGGAGTCACGGTTGCTTTGCAGCCAGTTGTAGCCGCCCGCCCAGATGTCGAATTGGTAATTCGCGGCATGCAGGATTTCATCGCGGGTTAACGGCTCGCCGCCTTCGGCGCCCCAGTCGGCTGGCGGTTCCAGGCCGTGCTCCTTGGCCCATTCTTGCAAATTGGCCTCGCAGCGCTGGAAGTCATAGACCGAGAGTTGATTCAGATGGTGTTGCAATTGCCCCATGAAGGGATGGTAGCTCGAACGCATCAAGCTTCCCCAGCCTCTTGCAACAAGAACATTCTTGGGCAGTCCGCTGTCGCCGGTATCGACCGGGCCGCTCGGATCGATTTCGACCGCGGGGGCGGTGAGATCGGCTGCCCTTTTTTCCGTGGTCTTGAAGAGGTGGCTGAAGAGTTGGCCGATCAGGTCTGCCGCACCCGCCAAGTCCGCATTGGGCGGCCGCCAGGCTTTCGCTTTGCTGCCTTTTTGACGCAAATTGGTGCCCATGATGCCGGGAATGAACAGAATGGGAATGATGTAGGGTTTGGCGAGGACGATTTTTTCTTGCGTGTTGTCGGTGGCCGTCAGGGTGGCCTGGCTGTATTGATCGCCGTTCTTGTCAACGACGCTGCTGTAAAGGATGGGATTGGCTTCTGTCATTTTGCTTAATCCAGCAAACGGATCTTGATGTTTTCGAGAAAGTCACTCTTTTGAAGCGGTGTCTTTCCCGCAGCATCGGTCAGCACCTTGAGTTTCGAGCCATCACCCCGTGTGATTTCGACGGCTGCGTTGGCCAAGGGTTCGCCCGTTGCGGGATTGCGAACGACATAGGCGTCGTCGAAATTGCTCTTCGGCCATGTATTCATTTCCCGGCTCAGTGATGTCGGCCCGCTAAAACTCTTCTTGGAGGCATGGACCGTAATCGTCCCCGGGCACTGCACGGTGATCCCGCCATCGATGGTAATGCTCGCCCCGCCTTCGACCGCGAGGTGAACTTTCTTGGCGGCTGCGAAGTCGATGTGTTGGGTGGCCGAGACGAGTTTGACGTCTTTCTTCGCCATGAACTTCATGTCGTCGCGCTGCGCCTGCAGGTCGATGTCGTCCTTGGCTGCGAGGAGCTTGATGCCGGTGTTGCCCTCACCGGCCTTGATCGCCCCTGCCAGGAGGCCGATGGCTTGGCCACTGTGGATTCTGGCTTTGCCGGCGATGGCGAGGTTGGTGTCTTCTCCGCTTTCGAGGATCAGGGTTTCGCCGTTGGTGACATGGAGGTTCTGCCCGGCGACCGTGGCGATGCCGGCCTTGCCGGCCTGGATGATGGCGGGGTCGGTGAGGTGCGGGAGTTTGTCGGCGGTCTGGATGTTCTTTTGTTGGGCGTCACTCTGGGCGACGTCTTGATCCTTGGGGTCGACCATGCCGCTGGCGATGGTGTGCAGGGCTTTGAGGGGGGCGGCTTTGTCGTCGGCCCTGGATTGGTTTTGCCCTTGGCTGCCAAGGTGGCTGGCGAGTTGAACGGTGTGGTGGGTTTGGGTGGCCTGGTTGAGTGTCTTGGCGAGGTTGCCGGCCTGTTTGAGCAGCGCCATGGCGGGGGCCATGTCGCCGGCGGGTTGGGCCGGGGTGATGGACCAGGTGCTCATGACGAGGCCTTGCCCGGCGCGCAGGGCACCCCAGGCGTCGGTTCTGAGTTCTATTCCGGTGCCGCGGAAGGAGCCACGGTAGTTGTCGGCCTGGTGGATGAGGTGGC
Source organism: uncultured Azonexus sp. (assembly GCA_937983545.1). GTDB lineage: Bacteria > Pseudomonadota > Gammaproteobacteria > Burkholderiales > Rhodocyclaceae > Azonexus. The sequence goes on along the minus strand of CALJZP010000282.1, from coordinate 1,433 downwards.
CAAGGTTGAGTTCGCTGGCATGCTGAGTGGTTTTGAGTTGCAGGCGCTGTTGCCGGTCGGTGTCGTCGAGGGCGAGCTGGGTGTAGCCGGCAGTTGGCCCATGAGCGCCGAATTCCTTGCTCTTGAACCCGCTGAGGGCGGCGGGATGGCGGTGACTTTCGGGGGCCGCGCCGTGCCAGGCGGGATGATTGCCACCGGCGGTGTTGCCTTGGCCGCTGGGGCGGTGGTCGCTGGCGGGGTCGAAGACGTTGTCGCGTGCGGATGGACCGGGGTCGCCGCCCGGTGTGGCGGCGATGCCGCCTTCGCCCTGGCCGTTGTAGAGGGCGCCGAGGATGACGGGGCGGTCGATGTCGCCGCCGAGGAAGTCGACGAGGACTTCCTGGCCGATGCGGGGCAGCCATTGCCAGCCCATGCCGGGGCCGGCTTGCCGATTGAGGACGCGGACCCAGCAGGAGTCCTTGTCGTCCGCTGCTTCCGCCAGTTGCCAGTGGAAACGAACCTTGACGCGGCCGAGCGCATCACACCAGAGTTCGTCGGGGCCGTTGGGGGTGGTCTGACCTTCGGGGCCGACGACGAGGGCGCTCATCGGGCCGGGGGCCGTAGGACGGGGGTTGATGCGGGCGCCGGTCCTGTCATCGAGTTGCGGGCGCCATGGGGTGTGGTGGCGGTGCGCTTCGAAGCGGTTGCCGTAGCCGCGTTCGGTGGCGAGCTTGAGTAGTTCGGACGGGATGTCGGTCGGGGCGCTGACCGGAGTGATGCGGTCTCCCGTGTCGAGTCCTGCGGCGGGACGGGTTGGCGCTTGCGCCAGGCGCCGGGCGATGGCGGCAATGGATTCGCCGCCGAGGTTGTTGATGCCGAGGTGGGTGATGCCGGTCGGGGCGTAGCGGTGTTCGGCTTGGGGTTTGGCCTGATCAAGCGGCAGGCCGATGAGGTCGAACCAGGTGCCGGGACGCAGGCTGCGTACGCTGCTGCGCCCTAGCCAGCCGGTCTCCCGGACTTCCCGGGCTTCCATGGCGAGCCGACCGTAGCGTTCGGCTTCGGCGGCGTTGGCCCAGGCGTAGAGGCCGGGGTCGTCGTAGCTTTCGAGTGGGTGCTTGCCGCTCACGGACGAGGTACCGGGAATGCTGAGTGCGACGCTCTTCTTGGCCTTGTAGTCGTAGCTGATCGCGGTGATCCGGTTGCTGGTCAGCCGCCGTTGCTGGCCGAAGGCAACGATGGCGTCTTGCTCTTCCTGCGAGTCGGCGCGGTGGTAGCGAAGACCTCGGCCACCGTTGCTGGACTGCGAGAGCGTGTCTTCGGGAAAGCCGAGGCTGTCGGCGAAGAGGCGCAGGCGGTGGCCGGCCGGGGCATCCGGGTCTTCTTCGACCGTCCAGCCGATGCCTTCTTCGGCAAGCAGACGGGCGACAAAGGCGTAGTCGCTTTCGCCGTATTGC
>CALJZP010000281.1 GCA_937983545.1 uncultured Azonexus sp. | reverse complement strand
GACAGCACGATCGAACGTCCGTCGAATATCAAACCGGGCGCGAAATTGACCGGGTTGACCATGCCCAGCAAGGTCACGCAACCGAAAAGCGCGCCGAGCAACAGTTGGCGGCTCGGTGCATTTCTCCGGAAGCGCGAGATGACGGTCTGCCCCAGCGCAACCAAGGCAACCAGGAAGGCAATATTGTTGATCAGATTGATAGCCATGCGTCAGAAAGCCCGGGAAAGTCTCAGTCGCCATGCTACGCCAAGCGCATGAAATTTTGCGGCCGCGCCTGCCGGAAAGCGCCCCAAAGGCACTACGCAATCAGTCAACGACGCTCGAAAGACTTCCTGCCAGCAAGCACACCGACGACGAGCGGCACAGAGCGCTCGTACACCTCAAGCCGAAAGCTCAGCCGGTCAACTGGCCCGACTGGATGCGCAAGGTCCGCCCGCAACGGGCGGCGATCGCCTCGTCGTGGGTGACCAGCAGCAAGGTCGTTCCCTGGCGGGCATTGAGATCGAACATCAGCTCGATGATCTGGCTGCCGGTTGCCGCATCGAGATTGCCGGTCGGCTCATCGGCCAGGACCAGGCCGGGGTTCGGCGCGAAGGCGCGGGCCAGCGCGACACGCTGCTGCTCGCCGCCGGAGAGGTGCTTCGGATAGTGCTTCAGACGATGACCGAGGCCGACGCGCTCCAGCCAGGCGCGCGCCGTCTCCGCAGCGCCGGCCGTTCCCGCCAGCTCGAGCGGCAACATCACGTTTTCCAGCGCCGTCAGCGACGGCAGCAACTGGAAAGACTGGAAGACGAAACCGAGCACGCGTCCGCGCAGCCTGGCCAACCGGTCCTCGTCCAGGGCATTCAGCGATACCCCGTCAAGCCGGACCTCCCCCGAGCTCGGCGCATCCAGGCCGGCGAGCAGACCGAGCAGGGTGGATTTGCCGGAACCCGAGGCGCCGACAATGGCCACCGTTTCACCCGACATGACCGAAAAGGAAATATCCTGCAGAATCACCAGCGGCTCCCCGCCGTTATCGACGGTCTTGCCCAAGCCCGAGACTTCCACTACCGGTTTATCTGCCATGCGGCCTGTCCTCTCCTTTTGCCTGTTCGTGTCTGCCCTGCTCTGTCTGCCGCTGCCTGCCCAGGCGGCGAAGACCATCCTGATCATCGGCGATTCGCTCTCCGCCGGCTACGGCATCCGGCCCGAGCAGGCCTGGCCCGTCCTGCTCGACAAGCGACTGTCCGACAAACGGCTCGATTATAGCGTCGCCAATCTGTCGATCTCCGGCGAGACCACTGCCGGCGGCCGTTCCCGCCTCGATACGGCGCTCAAGGCCCACAAGCCGGCGGTCGTCGTCATTGCCCTCGGGGCAAACGACGGCCTGCGCGGCCTGCCGCTGGGCCAGATGCGCGACAACCTGAATGCCATGATCGATGCGTCGCGCGCCAGCGGCGCCAAGGTGGCGCTGGCCGGCATGCGCCTGCCGCCGAATTACGGACCGTATGCCGCCGACTTCCAGCGCAGTTTCGTGGAAATCGCCAAGGCAAAGAAGGCGCCCCTCGTCGAATTCCTGCTGGAGCCCGTGGCGACCCAGGCCCGTTATTTCCAATCGGACAACCTGCACCCCGTCGCCGAGGCACAACCGCTGATCCTCGACCATGTCTGGCTGACGCTGGCACCGTTGCTAAAATAGGCGGATGAAGCGCTCTCACCCTACCATCGCGGACCTTGCCGCCTACGATGAAATCATCGACGTTCGCTCCCCGGACGAATTTGCCGAAGACCACATTCCCGGCGCCATCAACTGCCCGGTACTGGACAACGAGCAACGGGCCCGAGTGGGCACGATCTACAAGCAGGTTTCTCCGTTCGAAGCCAAGAAAATTGGTGCCGCGCTGGTTTCCGGAAACATTGCCCGTCACCTGCAAGAGCGTTTCCTCGACCGCCCAAAAAACTGGAAACCGCTGATCTACTGCTGGCGCGGCGGCGACCGCAGCGGCTCGATGACCACCGTCTTCCGGGCCATCGGCTGGGCGGCAGGGCAACTCGAGGGCGGCTACAAATCCTGGCGCAGCCACGTCATCGGGCAATTGGCCGAGCTGCCAGGGCAGTTCCGGTTCACCGTGATCTGCGGTGCGACCGGCAACGGCAAGACCCGCATCCTGCAGGCGCTGGGCGAAAGGGGCGAGCAGATTCTCGACCTCGAAACATTGGCCTGCCACAAGGGGTCGGTACTCGGCGTCCTGCCCGACCAACCCCAGCCCTCGCAGAAGGCCTTCGAAACCGCCCTGCTTCAGGCGTTATCGGCTCTCGACCCGGCACGCCCGGTCTTCGTTGAAGCGGAGAGCCGCAAGATCGGCAACCTGCACGTTCCGGAAGCCCTGATCGAGCGCATCCGGCTGGGCGATTGCGTCACGGTCGATGCCACGCTGGAGGCTCGCGTCCGTTTCCTGCTCAAGGACTACGATTACTTTCTCTGCCGCCCGGAGCTGCTCACACCACGACTGGATGTCCTGCGCACGCAACAAAGCAGGGAAACCATTGCCCGCTGGCATGAACAGGTGCAAGCCGCCGATTGGCCGGCGCTGGTGCGCGAACTGCTCGAGCTTCACTACGACCCCTTGTACCACCGCTCGCAGCACCACAACTTCACCGGCATGCGACACCCGGAAATCTTTGCCACCGACGACCTGTCGCCCGCCGGCATCGCCCGGCTGGCCGACGCCATCGCTCAGTCGCGCACGGCACAGACGGCCTGACGCATGGCCGGCTTCGGGCGGTCGGTGTAGCCTTCCTCGAAAGCCACTTCCCGCAAACCGGCGGCAGCGGCGATTTCGCGCAGTTCGCCGGGCCGCATCAGGAAATCGGGATTCGACGGCTTGCCGTAGGCCTCGTTGCCGCGCATGAAGGTTTCGTAGATCAGCACGCCGCCGGGTGCCAGCAAGGCCAGCAGGTCGGGCAGGCGCGGCCTCCATAGGTAGTTGGTGACGACGATGCCGGCATAGCGGCGCCCCGTCAGGGGCCACACATCGCCTTCCAGATCAAGCTGCCGGGCTTCGATGCCCGGAACGCCGGCCAGGGTGTCGATGGCCGCCGCATCGCGGTCGACGGCATGCACCGCGTACCCCCTGGCGGCGAGCCAGCGGGCATGACGGCCGCTACCACAGGCCAGGTCGAGTACCGCCCCAGCGGCCGGAATTCGCTCGCCATGCAGCACCACCCATGAGGAAGGCGGTATGATCATCGGGTTTTCATTCGAGGAGATGGGCATGTCGGGCATCGTGGTCGTTGCGGAAAACGGAATGGGAAGATACCAGCAGGCGGTCACCGCAGGCCAGCATCGGTTGCTCGCCGATGAACCCGAAAGCCTGGGCGGCACCGATGCCGGGCCGGCGCCATTCGACCTGGTGATGTCCGGGCTGGGCGCCTGCACCTCGATGACGCTGCGCATGTATGCCGAGCGCAAAGGCCTGCCTCTGGAGCGGATCAGCGTCACGCTGAGTCATGACAAGATCGAGCTCGATGGCGCCAGCCGCGACCGGATCAGCCGCCGGATCAGCCTGGAGGGCGAATTGAGCGACGAACAGCGCCAACGCCTGCTGGAAATCGCCAACAAGTGCCCGGTCCACCGCCTTCTGTCGCAGTCGGTAATCCTTGCTTGCAGCCTGGAAAATTAGTCAATAACCCTAGTTGGATCAATGACAATGCAGGGCGCCTGTGAGAAAATGACGCACTGCACAATAACAGCCTAATACGAGGGGCTTGCCATGTTGGAACAGCACTATCTCACCGCGCTTTTCGAACCGAAATCCGTCGCCGTGATCGGCGCCTCGGACCGTGAAAATTCGGTCGGCAACATCATCTTCAAGAACATCCTGAGCTCGGGCTACAAGGGCCGGCTCTATGCCATCAACCCCAAGCACGACACGATCCAGGGCCAGCAGGCCTACAAGTCGATCGAGGAAATCGGCGCCCGGGTCGAATTGGCGGTCATCGCCACCCGCGCCCAGACCGTGCCCCAGCTGATCGAACAGTGCGGCCGCAGCGGCGTGCGCAACGTCATCGTGATCACCGCCGGCTTCTCCGAATCCGGCCACGTCGGCGCCGCCATCGAGCGCAAGATGCTCGAGATCGCCCGCTCCTACAACGTCCGCATCCTCGGACCGAACTGCCTCGGCATCATCCGTCCCGAACTCGGCCTCAACGCCACCTTCGCCAAGATCACCGCCAAGGCCGGCAATCTGGCCCTCGTCTCGCAGTCCGGCGCCATGTGCTCCGCCGTGCTCGACTGGGCCAAGGCCAATGATGTCGGCTTCTCGTCGGTCATTTCCATCGGCATGACGGCTGACGTGGATTTCGGCGAAATCCTCGACTACCTGATCTACGACAGCCGCACCCACTACATCCTGATGTACGTCGAAGGCATCCGCAATGCCCGCCGCTTCATGAGCGCGCTGCGTTCCGCCGCCCGCATCAAGCCGATCATCCTGCTCAAGGCCGGCCGTCACGAAGCCGGCGCCATGGCCACCGCCACCCACTCCGGCATGGCCGCGGTATCGGACACCGTGTTCGACGCCGCCGTGCGCCGCGCGGGGGTCGTCCGCGTGCAGAACGTCGGCCAGCTGTTCTATGCCGCCAAGGCGCTGGCTTCCAAGTTCCGCCCACAGGGCAACCGCCTGGCCATCATCACCAACGGCGGTGGTCCGGGCGCCATGGCCGCCGACCGTGCTGGCGATCTCGGCATCCCGCTGGCCGAACTGACCAACGAAACGATGGCCGTGCTCAACAAGGCACTGCCGACCAACTGGTCGCACGCCAACCCCATCGACATCGGCGGCGATGCGACGCCCGAGCGTTACCGCGACGCCATCATGGCCGTCACCCACGATGCCAACGTGGACAGCACGCTGGTCATGCTGTCGCCGCAGGCGATGACCGATCCGCTGGGCGTGGCCAAGGCGATCATCGAAGTCGCCGACAAGCTGAATCGTTCGCTGATCTGCTGCTGGATGGGCGAAGATCAGGTGCGCGAGGGCCGCAAGCTGCTCGAAGAGAATGGCATCCCGGCCTTCCGCATGCCGGAAACGGCCATTGAGCTGTTCCACCACATCTCGAAGTATTACCGCAACCAGAAGCTGCTGCTGCAGACACCGGAGCCGACCCGCCAGCACGGCCGCCCCGAGGCCGAAGGCGCCAAGATGCTGATCGAGGCCCTGCTCGCCGAGCGGCGCAAGGTGTTGTCGGAAATGGAGTCGAAGGCCATCCTCCGCGCCTTCAAGGTGCCGGTCGCCCAGACCATGGTCGCCCGCACCGCCACCGAAGCGCTGCTGCTGGCCGAGCAGATCGGCTTCCCCATCGCCATGAAGGTCGATTCGCCCGACCTGCCGCACAAGTCCGACGCCGGCGGCGTTCGCCTCAACATCGGCAATGCACCGGCCGTGCGCAATGCCTACCACGACATCATCGACACGGTGCACAAGCGCCGTCCGGACGCCAAGATCAACGGCGTTTCGATCGAGCCCTTCCTGTCGCGTCCGAACGGCCGCGAACTGATGATCGGCGTCTTCCGCGACCCGATCTTCGGGCCGGTCATCACCTTCGGTGCCGGCGGTTTCGATGTCGAAATCTTCTCCGACCGCTCGGTCGCCCTGCCGCCGCTCAACCGTTTCCTGGCCAAGGACCTGATCGACTCGACGCGTGCCGCCAAGATTCTCGGCCAGTTCCACAACATGCCGCCGGCCGACCGCGAATCGATCAAGGAAGTGCTGCTCTGCATCTCGGAAATGGTCTGCGAACTGCCGTGGATTCAGGAACTCGACCTCAACCCGCTGATCGTCGATGAAAACGGCGCCATCGCGGCTGATGCCCGCATCGTCATCGACCATGCCGCGAGCGCGACCGGCGACCGCTACGCCCACATGTCGATCTACCCCTACCCGGTTCATCTCGTCCAGGAATGGCAGATGAACGACGGCCAGGTCGTCACCATCCGCCCCATCCGCCCGGAAGACGCCGACATGGAGCAGGAGTTCGTCAAGAACATGTCCGACGAATCGCGCTACTACCGCTTCATGGACACACTGCGCGAACTGACCCAGACCATGCTGGTGCGCTTCACGCAGATCGACTACGACCGCGAAATGGCCCTGGTCGCCACCATCAGCAAGGAAGGCGAAGATGGCGATGCCGGGCATGACCACCAGATTGGCGTCGCCCGCTACGTAGTCAATCCGGACGGCGAATCGGTCGAATTCGCGCTCGCGGTCGGCGACGACTGGCAGAAATGCGGCGTCGGCCGCAAGCTGATGACAGCGCTGATCGAATGCGCCCGCATGAAGGGCTACCGTGCCGTGGTCGGCGACGTCTTGTCGACCAACGCCAAGATGTTCCGCCTGATGACCAGCCTCGGCTTCACCATCCACCCGCACCCGGACGATACCGCCGTCAAGCGCGTGGTCAAGCCGCTGACGGGCTGATCGTGGATTGCTCCGGACGCATCCGGAGCGCTCCAAAACAAAAAGCCGGTCGATGACCGGCTTTTTTCTTGAAGATCGTGGTGCTTTTCGTCGCGCTTATTCGCCGAAGAAATTCACGTCGTACGGGTAGGATTTCTGCGGAACCTTGGAAGCGGCATTGCGCGCCGAGGTATCCACATCCTGCTTCTTGTCCCACCACAGGGCGCGGCCGGCCTTCTGGTCTTCGACCCATTCCGGGTTCTTGGCAAGCATTTCGTTCATCCAATCCTGATGATCGGACGTGTACGTGGTATTGACGTCACCCATTTCGCGACATTCCTCAAGCTAAACAAGACAATTTTGCAATTCTAGCATGCGGTATTGGCGCTCAGGGGTACAAACCGCGGGTCGCCCGCGCCGCCAGCACGCGACTGCAACCGATGACGAATGCCGCCGTGCGCAGCGACAAGCCGCGCTCAGCGGCCAGTTGCCAGATGGCGTCGAAGGCGTCGGTCATGATCCGGTCGAGGCGGGCATTGATTTCCTCCTCGCTCCAGAAAAAGCTGGAGAAATCCTGAACCCACTCGAAATAGCTCACCGTGACCCCCCCGGCGTTAGCCAGCACGTCGGGAACGACCATCACCCCCCGTTCGGCGAGTATGGCCTCGGCTTCCGGCGTCGTCGGGCCATTGGCGCCTTCGACGACGATCCGCGCCGTGACCTGTTCGGCGTTGTAACGATTGATCTGCGACTCGAGCGCCGCGGGCACCAGAAACTCGCAAGGCAGCGCCCAGAAATCGGCGCTGGGTACCATCTCCGCGCCCAGGGCGCCGAGCAGGGTGCCGTTGGCGGCATGAAAAGCCTTCAGGGCTGACACATCCAGCCCGGCCGGGTTATAGACCGTACCGCTGACGTCCTGGATCGCGACGATCCGCGCACCGGCCTGGGCAAACATCCGGGCGCTCGCCTCGCCGACATTGCCGAAACCCTGAACGATCACCCGCGCCCCTTCGATCGGCAGGTTGATGCGCCGCGCGGCCTCGCGCGCCGTAACAAAGACGCCGCGCCCCGTGGCGTCCTGCCGTCCAAGCGAACCGCCCAGCGCCAGCGGCTTGCCGGTCACCACGCCGGTCACGGTGCGCCCCTCGCCCATCGAGTAGGTATCCATCATCCAGGCCATGGTCTGGGCATTGGTGTTCATGTCCGGCGCCGGAATATCCTTGTCCGGGCCGATCATCGAACTGATCTCGCTAGTGTAGCGGCGGGTCAGGCGCTCCAGTTCCGATGCGTTGAGCTGGCGCGGATCGACCCGGATGCCGCCCTTGGCGCCGCCAAAAGGCACGTTGACCACGGCGTTCTTGATGGTCATCCAGCCGGACAGGGCCATGACCTCGGACAGCGTCACATCCTGGTGATAGCGGATGCCGCCCTTGCCCGGTCCGCGCGAGGTGTTGTGATGCACGCGGTACCCCTCGTAGTGCGCGATTTCGCCGTTATCGAGGCGGATCGGCACATCGACGATCAGCGAACGCTTGGGTCGGCGCAGCGTTTCGACCCACGGCTGCAGCGCCGGTTCGAGTAAGGGCGCCACCTGTTCGACCTGATGCAGGAAAATGCGCCAGGGGCCGATGTTCTCGGCGGAAATATACGAAGGCAGTTGGGTATGGTTTTGGGTCATGGCTACACCTTTCATGCACTCAGCGTCATCGGGGCGGTATTGCCGCGGGCCGTCTTGGTAAGAATACCGGCCTGGGAGACACAGGATAACCGTCTGCGGATGACATGAAAACCGACAGCCGCCGCCCGCTCCCGCCGGGGCATGACCCCATGTGAGCGCGCCGGGCAAGCAGGATCATGAATCTCACGAGACGCCCTCTCGAATACTCGGTAATGACCGGAATATTCGCCTTTTGTTTCCCATGATTGGCACAGCCGCCTGCCCAGGGTTATGCTTTGGCACTTCACCCAACAACCGGAGAGAGACAACCGTGAGCGCCCTGCTGCCCCACCCCGATCCCGATGGCCTGCTTGAATACTCGGTGGTCTATACCGACCGCGCCTTGAATCACATGTCGCAACGCTTTCAGGGGGTGATGAAAGACATCTCGCGCCTGCTCAAAAAAGTCTATAACGCGCACTCGGCCGTCATCGTTCCCGGCAGCGGCACCTTCGGTATGGAAGCCGTGGCCCGCCAGTTCGCCAACGACCGGAAAGTGTTGGTCATCCGCAATGGCTGGTTCAGCTTCCGCTGGACGCAAATTTTCGAGATGGGAAAGATCCCCGCCGAAAGCATCGTGATGAAGGCACGCCAGGTCGGCAACGGCGATCAGGCCCCCTTTGCCCCGGCCCCCATCGAGGAGGTGGTGGCGGCCATTCGCCAGCACCGGCCGGCCGTGGTCTTTGCGCCGCATGTCGAGACGGCATCCGGCATGATCCTGCCCGACAGCTACATCAAGGCGGTCGGCGAAGCGGTGCGCGAGGTTGACGGCCTGTTCGTGCTCGATTGCATCGCCTCCGGAACCATCTGGGTCGACATCGCCGCCAACTGCGTCGATGTACTGATCAGCGCTCCGCAGAAGGGCTGGAGCGCCTCGCCCTGCTGCGCCCTGATCGCCCTGGGCGAACGCGCCCGTGCCCGCATCGACGAGACGACGAGCAGCAGCTTCGCCTGCGATCTGAAAAAATGGCTGCAGATCATGGAAGCCTTCGAAAACGGCGGCCATGCCTACCATGCCACGATGCCGACCGACGCGCTGGCAGTCGTGCGCGACGTCATGCTGGAAACCGAAGCCTACGGCTTCGACAAGGTTTGCCGGGAACAACACGAACTCGGCCGCCAAGTCCGGGAACTCCTCGAATCCCGCGGCTTCCCCAGCGTCGCAGCCGACGGTTTCAAGGCACCCGGCGTCGTCGTCAGCTACACGACCGATCCGGACATCCAGTCGGGCAAGAAATTCATCGCTGGTGGTTTCCAGACGGCTGCCGGCGTTCCGCTGCAATGCGATGAGCCGCCTGCGTTCCGCAGCTTCCGGATCGGACTGTTCGGTCTCGACAAGCTGCACCATCCGGAACGAACCGTCGCCCATCTCGCCAGGGCGCTGGACTCACTCCCCGGCTGACAAAAAGGAAGCGCGGTTCACACCGCGCTTCCTTCAAACCGATCAGGCTTTTCCTGCGTATTTTTTCTCGCCGGCCCGCACCTCGAACGATAGCCAGTTTTCCGGTGGCGGCAAGGGGCAGGTTGCAAAGGGCGTAAAGGCGCAGGGAGGATTGTAGGCGCGATTGAAATCCAGCCGGATACGACCGTTTTCCGGCGCCGGTGCCTTCAGGAATCGCCCGGCGCCATAGCTTTCCTTGCCACTGGTACGGTCGCGAAACACGAAAAAAACCTCGTTCTCGCCCACCGACATCGGCAGCAAGGCCACCGCATCGCCCGCATGCTCGAATAGGGCGCGGTGCGAAACGCTGACCGTCTTCAGATCGCCGCTCACGTTGGGCACCTCCATGACCAGCGGCGGATCGATGGTCTCCCAGGCGGCGTCGACTACCCAGTCAGCGGCGAAGGGAAAATATGCCAGCCCGGCGAAGGGGGCGCGCTGCGCCCATTCGCGGTCACGCAAGCGCACCGCCAGCTGCCCTTCGCGATCGACGACGAAGAACGAAAGATGGCCGATATCCACCACCGTCGGCGCACCGTCCAGGTCCGTCTTCAAAATCTGCTCCGGCCCCTCGGCCGGCTGCCAGACCGCCTCCCCGGCCTCCCAGAAGATTTTCCCCTGCTCGGCAAGACCCGACGGCAGGACCACCTCGCTCTCCTCGGTGGAACCGACGCGATTGATGCCCGGCTGCAGCCAGAACAAGCCGATCAGCCCCAGCCAGCTGGATGGCGCGGCCAGTTCGGCCTGGCGCTCGCGTTGCCACGCTTGGAGATCATTTACCATTGATTACAATTCCCTTGCTTTCCGCCCTCGCTTCGATGCGTTATTCGCTTAACCTGACAAGCATCACGACAAAACGAGGAGCGCTTCATGAAAAACACCATTCTGGCGGCACTGATCGGTACCGCTTCCCTTTGCGCCTATGCCGTCGATGTCAATGTCGGCAACGTCCGCGTGCAAGGCCCCGGCGGCGTGACCGTCACCTTCGGCAGCCGCGATACGCGCGGCTACTACTGGGACGGCTACGAATACCGCGACCCCGACTACTGGCGTCAGCACAACGGCCCGCGTGGCGAAAAATACTACACCGGTCGCGGCAACAACGGCGTTCCCCATCAGGGTGGTGGCCATTGCCCGCCGGGCCAGGCCAAGAAGGGCAATTGCTGAACGCCGCAACGACACCGGAAACCTGAGGGAAGCGCGGCCGAAAGACCGCGCTTCCCCCTTGCTCAGGCGTCAGCCCTTGTTGAAGCGCATGATGCCGTTCTCGCAGGACACACGGATCGTGTCCTTGGCGCCAAACCGCCCTTCCAGGATAGCCTTGGCCAGCGGATTCTCGATCTGCTGCTGGATGGCGCGCTTGAGCGGGCGAGCACCGAATACCGGGTCGAAACCGGCCAGCGCCAGTTCGGACAGCGCGCTGTCATCGACCACGATGCCCATTTCGAGTTGCGCCAGCCGTTTCTCAAGGTAACCGAGCTGTATCTTCGCAATGCCGGCAATGTGCTTTTCGTCCAGCGCATGGAAAACCACCACTTCGTCGATCCGGTTGATGAACTCGGGCCGGAAGTAGGTTTTCACCTCGGCCATCACTGCCATCTTGATCACGCCGTAATCGTCGCCCGACATCTGCTGGATCATCTGGCTGCCGAGGTTGGAGGTCATGACGATCACCGTGTTCTTGAAATCCACGGTACGTCCCTGACCGTCGGTCATCCGGCCATCGTCCAGCACCTGCAGCAGCACGTTGAAGACATCCGGGTGAGCCTTCTCGACCTCGTCGAGCAGGATCACGCTGTACGGCTTGCGCTTGATCCGCTCGGTCAGCTGGCCGCCCTCTTCATGGCCGACGTAGCCGGGCGGCGACCCGA
>CALJZP010000280.1 GCA_937983545.1 uncultured Azonexus sp. | reverse complement strand
CGTATCATCGATCAGCAATATGCCTTGGCGCGCCAATTGCTGGAAGACAATCGCGATAAGGTTGAGGCGATGACGAAGGCATTGCTTGAATGGGAAACCATCGATGCCGAGCAGATCGACGACATCATGAGCGGCAAGCCGCCGCGTCCGCCGAAGCCGGCGCAGAGTGCATCCCGTACCTCGCCTTCCAATGACTCTCCTAGCGCCGGGTCCAGCGCGGCGGCGCCGGCTTGAGTCGCGGGCAGTAATCATGGCCGGGATTTTTTCCCGGCCTTTTCATTTTCCATGTCGATACTACAGTGCGGTTCATACCGTTTGTCGCTTGCACGCCCCATCTTGATGGGGATCGTCAATCTGACGCCGGACTCCTTTTCCGGAGATGGCCTGGTCGGCCATGTCGATAAAGCCATTCAACATGCCCGCCAGCAACTTGAGGCGGGGTCGGACATTCTCGATATCGGAGCCGAGTCGTCGCGTCCCGGGGCCGTGCCGACGCCGGAGGACGAAGAGCTGCGCCGTCTGATACCGGTTCTTCGGGAAATTACGGCTTGGGGTGTGCCGGTTTCCGTCGATACCTACAAGCCTGCGGTGATGCGGGCGGCTCTCGAGGCGGGCGCCTCGATGATCAATGACATTACCGGCATGGCGCGCCAGGAGGCGCGCAGCGCGGTGGCAGGCAGCAATTGTGCCGTGTGTGTTATGCACATGCAGGGGCAGCCGGGTACCATGCAGCAGGCACCGAATTACGATGACGTGGTCAGCGAGGTTCGCGCTTTCCTCAATGGCTGTGTGGAGCGCTGTTGTGCTGCCGGGATCGAGCGCGATCGCCTGGTTATTGATCCGGGTTTTGGTTTTGGAAAAACGCTTCAGCATAATCTTGCGCTATTCCGGGCGATATCAGCCGGGGCGCTCGGCGACTTGCCGCTGTTGGTTGGAGTTTCGCGAAAGTCGATGCTCGGCGCCATCACCGGCCGTCCGGTTGAGCAACGACTGGCATCCAGCGTCGCTGCGGCGCTCTTGGCGGCGCAAAAAGGTGCAAAAATATTACGTGTGCATGACGTAGGGGCGACTAGGGACGCTCTGGCGGTTTGGTCTGCAATAGAACAGGGAGAGTCTTCGTGAGCAGAAAATACTTTGGAACCGACGGTGTTCGTGGTCGTGTGGGCCAGTCCCCGATTACGCCGGATTTTGTCATGCGCCTGGGGTATGCGGCCGGCAAGGTCCTGCTGGGGCGTTGCGAGATGCCCCCGGGGGAGCGTCCGGCCGTTCTGATCGGCAAGGACACCAGGTTATCCGGTTATATGCTGGAGTCGGCGCTTGAGGCCGGGTTTTCGGCGGCCGGAGTCGAGGTATGTCTGGTTGGTCCCATTCCTACGCCAGCCGTGGCCTATCTGACGCGTGCCCTGCGCCTTCAGGCGGGGATTGTCATTTCCGCTTCGCATAATCCGTATTACGACAACGGCATCAAGTTCTTCTCGGCACAGGGTACGAAGCTGCCGGATGAGGTGGAGCGGGCAATCGAGCGAGGGATCGATGAGCCCATGGTCTGCGCGCCGCCTGCCGACTTGGGGCGGGTGAAGCGCATCGAAGATGCTCGCGGTCGCTACATTGAGTTTTGCAAGAGTACCTTTCCGAACGATCTGGACCTTCGTGGTCTGAAAATTGTGGTTGATTGTGCCCATGGCGCGGCCTATCACATTGCACCCAGCGTCTTTCACGAGTTGGGCGCCGAGGTGGTGACGATTGGTGTTCAGCCCAATGGTCTGAATATCAATGACGCAGTTGGTGCAACCGCCCCGAAGGCGCTGTGCGAGGCTGTGCTGGCTAATCGTGCGGACTTGGGGGTCGCGCTGGATGGCGATGCCGACCGTCTGCAAATGGTGGATGCAGACGGTAACCTCTATGATGGTGACCAGCTTCTCTACGCCATTGTGCGCAGTAGAGCCAGGGCGTCGGCGGTAAAGGGCGTTGTCGGAACCTTGATGACCAATCTGGCGCTCGAGCACGCTTTGGGCAAGCTGGGTATTCCCTTTGCCCGGGCTGCGGTGGGTGATCGCTATGTTGTGGAGATGCTCAACGAAAAGGGGTGGCTGTACGGTGGCGAGAACTCCGGCCACATTCTCGCACTGGATCGCCACACGACCGGGGATGGCATTGTCGCCGCCTTGCAGGTGCTGGCTGCGCTGCGCGAATCCGGCGGCGATTTGAAATCGCTGTTGGGTGGATTGGTGCTGTATCCGCAGAAATTGATCAATGTGCCGGTCTCCCGTGGCTTTTCGTGGAAGGACCATCCGGCCATCATGGCTGCGCTGGGTGATACCGAGAAGCGATTGGAGGGGCGTGGCCGGGTGCTGTTGCGCGCCTCGGGTACAGAGCCCTTGCTGCGGGTCATGGTCGAGGGAGAAGATGCGGTCGAGGTGCTTGATGCGGCAGAAAAACTGGCTGCGGTGGTCCGTGAGTCGGCTCAGTAGTCATCGCTTGCTTCCCTGTTCTTATTGACCGGAAAATTGCCAAGTCGCTATAATCCAAAAGTTTTTCGCCAACCAAATTACAGCACTTATGCGTAAAAAGCTTGTCGCCGGTAACTGGAAAATGCACGGCAGTCTCCAGAAGAATGCGGCGCTGCTTGAGCAGGTCAAGGCAGGGGTGCTTGGCTTGGCATGTGAAGTGGCGGTGTGTCCGCCGTACCTCTATCTGGCTCAGGCTCAGGCGCTGTTGTCCGGTAGTCCGGTCGCCTGGGGGGCGCAGTCGGTCAGCGAGCATCCGGTCGGCGCTTATACGGGAGAGGTGTCGGCTGCCATGTTGCAGGATTTTGGCTGCCGCTATGTGCTGGTCGGTCATTCCGAGCGTCGGGCCTTGTTTGGCGAGACGGATGCGGTGGTTGCAGCGAAATTCGCCGCAGCGCAAAAGGCAGCGCTGGTTCCAGTCTTGTGCGTTGGTGAAACGCTGGCCGAGCGAGAGGCGGGTCAGACGACAGCCGTGGTCTCCCGGCAGTTGGCGGCAGTGCTGGATAGCCAAGGTGTTGCGGCGCTGGCTTCGGCGGTTGTTGCTTACGAGCCGGTGTGGGCGATTGGTACGGGGGTTACGGCTACGCCGCAGCAGGCCCAGGAGGTACATGCGGCCATTCGTTCTCAGGTGGCGGCATTCGATGCCTCGGTGGCGAAAGGGTTGCGTATTTTGTACGGTGGTAGCGTGAAGCCGCAAAGTGCGGCTGAATTGTTTGGGCAGGCGGATGTCGATGGTGGTTTGATTGGCGGCGCTGCCTTGGTTGCAGATGATTTCCTGGCAATTTGCCGGGCGGCAAATTGATAGGCTGATACATGAACTGGTTATTTTCTCTTGTCCTCGCGGTGCATATTCTGGTGGCTATCGCAATTATCGGTCTTGTGCTGATGCAGCACGGTAAAGGGGCTGACATGGGAGCTGCTTTCGGTAGCGGCGCCTCGGGGAGTCTGTTCGGTGCGACCGGCTCGGCAAATTTCTTGAGTCGTGCGACCGGCATACTGGCGGCAGTCTTTTTTGTGACCAGTCTGACTCTGGCTTATATCGGTTCCAATAAGCCAAAAACGACTGGTAGTCTGATGCAAGAACCGGTACAATCGCAGTCTGTTTCGCAGCCGACTTCGGCGGCTGGTGAAGCGCCTGTGGCGCCTGCAGATGCGGGTTCCAAAGCGAAAGAAGTACCGAAGTAACGCAAGGTGGCTTGCCCGGCATGGCGTCCTCTCCGGGTGGGTTACAAAAAATAGTGCCGACGTGGTGAAATTGGTAGACACGCTATCTTGAGGGGGTAGTGGCGCAAGCTGTGCGAGTTCGAGTCTCGCCGTCGGCACCAAACTGGGGCAGTGGCCTGCGGGTACGCTGTTTCGAACAAGAAACTGAATATTGGCGGCGGATCATGGAAAACTACTTTCCAATCCTGATGTTCGTTCTGGTGGGGGTTGCGATTGGCGTTCTGCCTGTTGCGATGGGTTTTATTCTTGCCCCTAGTCGTCCGGACCCGGAAAAGCTCTCTCCTTATGAGTGTGGCTTTGAGGCATTCGAAGATGCGCGCATGAAGTTCGATGTGCGTTATTACCTGATTGCCATTCTCTTCATTCTGTTCGATCTTGAAGTTGCCTTCCTCTTCCCGTGGGCGACGATCTTCAAAGACATTGTGGCGACAGAATCGATCAAGTTGTTCGGTTTTGTTGAGATGCTGGTATTCGTTGCCATTCTGGTCATTGGCTATATCTATGCCTGGGCCAAGGGCGCGCTGGAATGGGAATAAGGCTCGAATATGGCTATTGAAGGCGTTCTTCAGGAAGGGTTTGTCACCACGACGGCTGACAAGCTGATCAACTACATGCGCACCGGGTCCCTGTGGCCGATGACTTTTGGTCTGGCGTGCTGTGCGGTTGAAATGATTCATGCGGGTGTTTCCCGTTATGACCTTGATCGTTTTGGTGTGGTGTTTCGCCCGAGTCCGCGTCAGTCCGACGTGATGATCGTGGCGGGCACCCTGACCAACAAGATGGCGCCTGCTTTGCGCAAGGTCTATGACCAGATGGCTGAGCCGCGTTGGGTTATTTCCATGGGCTCATGTGCCAATGGTGGTGGTTACTACCACTACTCCTATTCCGTGGTGCGTGGTTGCGACCGCATTGTTCCTGTCGATATCTATGTGCCGGGCTGTCCGCCGACTGCCGAGGCGCTGATCTACGGGATCATTCAGTTGCAGAACAAGATTCGTCGCACCAATACCATTGCTCGTTAATTGCCAAGGCTGATCGAATATGTCTGCCAAGCTGGAAACGCTTAGTGAGAACCTGCAGAAGCATTTCGGCGACAAGATAAAGTCTCTGAAGCTGGCGCTCGGTGAAGTAACTGTTGAAGTCGGTTCGGCTGACTATCTCGGCGTGATGACTGCGCTGCGCGATGAGTCGGATTTCCGCTTCGAAGAATTGATCGATCTGTGCGGTGTCGATTATTCCACCTACGGCGACGGTGCCTGGAATGGTGCGCGTTTTGCGGTCGTCGTCCACTTGTT
>CALJZP010000279.1 GCA_937983545.1 uncultured Azonexus sp. | reverse complement strand
GCTCTTGCCCGTTGCCACGGCCAGGATGTGGCCGTCTCGCTTGAGACGAGCCAACATTTCAGGAACACCGTCGAACAGCGTCAACTCATGATCCCCAGAAAGGTAATGAAAGCGATAGCGCTCGACCATGGCCTGATAGCGCTCCGCCGGCAGCTCCGGGACGGCGTGACGCATCGCATCGACAAGACCGAGCCCTATAACATGCCGGGCACGCCCATCCTCGGGCACCGGCAAGCCGAGGTCCCGGCAAGCTGCCTGAATGGAGCGCACGATGGCCCCTGCCGAATCCAGTAGCGTGCCATCCCAATCGAAGACAACTAGTTCGTATTTCATTGCGCAGTCAATATCTGTCCGTAGTTTTCAGCGGTGAATTCGCGACTTTGTTTCGTATCGACGGCAGCAATATAGCCTCCAATACCATTCGGCAAGGGCGCGACGCACTCCAGCGGCGATGCGGTCAGCGGGTGGCGGAAAGCCATTCTCCAGGCATGTAGCGCCATGCGTTTCAATCCATCGCGCTTCAATTGCTTGTTCAGCGCAAAATCGCCATATTTTTCATCGCCCAGAATCGGAAACCCCAAATGAGCCAGGTGAACGCGAATCTGGTGGGTACGGCCGGTTTTCAACTGCGCCTCAAGCAGGCTCATTTCCGGCCAGCGCGCCAGCAGACGGAAAACCGTATGCGACGCTTTGCCCTGAGGATCGACCGACACGCGGCGCTCGCCCCCCTCCGTCAGGTACTTGTGTAGCGGCAGCTTCACGTGCTGCGTATTGTTCATCCACCGCCCCTTGACTAGGACAAGATACCGCTTGTCCGCCCCGGCACCGTGTTCGCGGAACATGTCGTGCAAGGCGGTCAGCGCCAAGCGCTTCTTGCCGACCAGCAGCACCCCCGAAGTTTCACGATCCAGCCGGTGCGCCAACTCGAGAAACTTGGCCTGCGGTCGCTGGCGCCGCAGCGCCTCGATGACGCCGAAACTGACGCCGCTACCGCCATGCACCGCCACGCCCTCCGGCTTGTCAATAACCAGCATGGCGTCGTCTTCATAAATGACAGGCAAGTCGACACGTTGCTTGGCTGCTTCATCCACCTCATTCTGCGGCCTTTCGGCGATGCGGATCGGTGGAATGCGCAAATTGTCGCCGGCACACAAGCGATAGGTCGCATCGACCCGTTTGCTGTTCACCCGCACTTCGCCGCTACGCAAAATTCGGTAGATGTGGCTTTTCGGAACCCCTTTGCAGCAGCGGATAAGAAAATTGTCGAGACGCTGGCCTTGCTCTTCGTCGCCGATCACGACATATGCGACTGAATTGTTACCTACGCCATTCATTTTTCTAATATACTGCCCACGTTTTGCGTCCCGGTTTGCAAGAGATACTGAACCGTCAGACCGTTCGCCCTCGCGCCACTGGCGCGACCGCCAAACGGCAGGTTTCCAAGTCTTTCCTGCGCCAACTGCTCAGGCCAGACCAACGCAAAACGACTGGTTAAGTTCACTCACCAAAAGTAGTGATGTTAATGGATAAGCCCACGGTAAGCACGCACGATTGCCTGTGGCAGGAATTTTCAGGTCGCGCATTTCAATAAAAAACACGCGGCCATTTGTTGATCAGCACCTTCGAATCGCCTTTGCCCTCATCACCTACATGAACGCAACCCGATAAAGAAAACGCTGCCTGCCAAGGCGTTTCGTTGCCGCGCGCTACTGTGCGCTGGAGCCCGAAAACAATGAAACGCATGCTCTTCAATGCGACACAGGCGGAAGAACTCCGTGTCGCCATTGTCGATGGTCAGAAACTGATTGATCTCGACATTGAATCCGCCGCCAAGGAACAACGCAAAAGCAACATCTACAAGGGTGTCATCACCCGGATCGAACCGTCTCTCGAAGCCTGCTTCGTCGATTACGGCGCCGATCGCCACGGCTTCCTGCCGTTCAAGGAAGTTTCCCGCTCCTATTTCCAACCAGGCACCGAAGTCGGGCGCGCCAAGATCAACGAGGCGCTCAAGGAAGGCCAGGAACTGATCGTCCAGGTCGACAAGGACGAACGGGGCAACAAGGGCGCCGCCCTGACCACCTACGTCTCGCTGGCCGGCCGCTATCTGGTCCTGATGCCGAACAATCCGCGTGGCGGCGGTGTTTCCCGCCGCGTCGACGGCGACGAACGCGCCGAACTGCGCGAAGTCATGGATCAGCTTGAAGTGCCGAACGGCATGAGCCTGATCGCTCGCACCGCCGCTATCGGCCGCCAGGCTGAAGAGCTGCAGTGGGACCTGAACTACCTGCTGCAACTGTGGACCGCCATCGAAGGCGCCGCCCAGCAGCAGTCCGGCGCCTTCCTGATCTACCTCGAAGGCAGCCTGGTCATTCGCGCCATCCGCGACTATTTCCAGCCGGACATCGGCGAAATCCTGATCGACACCGACGAGGTCTACGAGCAGGCCCGCGCCTTCATGGGCACGGTAATGCCGGGCAACGTCAATCGCGTCAAGCGCTACCGCGACGACGTGCCGCTGTTCTCGCGTTTCCAGATCGAGCACCAGATCGAAACGGCCTTCGCCCGCCAGGTCAACCTGCCGTCCGGCGGCGCCATTGTCATCGACCACACCGAGGCACTGGTCGCGGTCGACGTGAACTCCGGTCGCGCCACCAAGGGTTCGGATATCGAGGAAACCGCATTCAAGACCAACCTTGAAGCGGCCGAAGAGCTGGCCCGCCAGTTGCGTCTGCGCGACTTGGGCGGCCTGATCGTGATCGACTTCATCGACATGGAGAATTCCAAGAACCAGCGCGAAGTCGAAAATCGCCTGCGCGATGCGTTGCGTTTCGACCGCGCCCGCGTCCAGATGGGCAAGATCAGCCGCTTCGGCCTGATGGAACTGTCCCGTCAGCGCCTGCGCCCGGCCCTCGCCGAAACCAGCTACATCCCCTGCCCGCGCTGTACCGGCACCGGCCATATCCGCTCCACCGAATCGGCTGCGCTGCACATCCTGCGCATCCTCGAAGAGGAGTCGATGAAGGAAAATACCGGTGCCGTGCATGTCCAGGTGCCGGTCGATGTCGCCACTTTCCTGCTCAACGAGAAGCGGCCGGACATCCAGGCCATCGAGTTGCGCCACAAGGTCACCATCCTGCTGATCCCGAACGTTCATCTCGAAACGCCGCAGCACACCATCACTCGTCTGCGCCACGATGATCTGAACCACGACGACTCTCGCGAGCCGTCGTACAAGATGGTCGACATGCCGATCGAGGACGCGATCAAGCAGGCCACCCAGCAGGAAGCTGCCAAGCCGCGCCAGGAAGCTGCCATCAAGGGCGTCTCGCCGGAGCAGCCGGCGCCCATCGTTCCCGAAAAAGCCGAGACGCCAGCCCCTGCGCCCGTCGCCGCCAAGCCGGAAGCAGGCCTGTTCTCGAGGATTTTCTCCTGGTTCCGCTCGGAACCGCAGCCGACAGAGCCCGTCGCCGCTCCGGAACCGGCCAAGAAGCCGCGTGAAGGACGTTCGGAAAACCGTCGCGACCGCGACAGCCGCCGCGGTGGTCGCAACAACGGCAACCGTCGCGATGAAGAACGCGGTGAGCGCGGCGAACGCAACAAGGATCGTGGCAACCGCAACGAACGCAATGCGGAAAAGTCGGCCCCGGAAGAAGCCGCCGGCAATTCGGGCGAACGCCAGGAACGCCGCCCGCGTGGCGAACGCAAGGAGCGTCGCGAGCGCCAGCAACCGGAAGCGGTTGAGATGAAACTCACCGCAGTCGCAGCCGACGCTTCGATTGCTGCAGCACCGGCTAACAACAACGACGCCACCGACACCGGAAACGGCGAGGAGCAAGGCGGCCGCCGTCGCGGTCGTCGCGGTGGTCGCGGTCGTGGCGAGCGTCGCAACGAATCGGAAGCCGTCGCAACGACCGTTGTCGCAGAAGCGCCTCCCGCACCGGAATCCCTTGAGGCCGCTCCGGCAGCCCAGGAACCGGTTGTCGTGGTAATCCCGGCGATTGAACCCGCAGCAACCGTTGCAGAGACCGCCCCCGAACCCGTTGCAGCGATTGTCGTCACGACACCGCCAGAGGCCCCCCAAGCCGTGGCAGCGCCGGAAGCCCCCCCCGCTGCGGAAATGCAGGCAGTAGAACTCGCCCCCGCCGTCGTCAAGGAGGAAGCACCGGACGAGAAAGCGGCGGCCATCCCCGAAGCGCCGGTCAACCTTGATGCCGTCCTGGCTGACAGCGGCCTCGTCATGGTGCAAACGACCTCTACGCCGATCATCGTTGCCCAGGCTGAACCGCCGGTCAAGCTGGGACGCCCGCGCAAGCAACAACCGCTTGCCCAGGCTGCCACTGAGCCGTTGGTCATGGTGGAAACCGCCAAATAAGCCGGTCGTTCGACCCAATGAAAATGGCACCCTATGGGTGCCATTTTTTTGCCTGCGAGAAACGGATATTCAGGAACGCCCGAGCCTCTTCCGAATATCCTCGATCAAGCCAAGCGATGCATCCTCGACCATATCCAGCACGAGGTCGAAGCCATGCCCCAGTCCGTAGTAAGGATCGGGCACCTCGTCATCATCGAAGTTTCTGGCGTAATCCATGAAGAGCTTGATTCGTTCCTGCTGCTCCGGCGAAGCCATACGTTTTAGATTGTCCAGATTGCTCTTGTCCATGGCCAGGATCAGATCAAAGTAGTCAAGATCCTGGCGCGCGACCTTGCGTGCCCTGAGTTGGGAAAGGTTGTAACCTCGCGCCGAGGCGGCTCGCTGGGTCCGCGAATCCGGCGCTTCGCCGACGTGATAGCCGTGCGTACCCGCAGAATCAACTTCAACTTTGTCGCCGAGATTATTGATTTTAATGAAATAACGAAGCACTCCCTCTGCGGTTGGGGAGCGACATATGTTACCCATGCACACCAGAAGCACGCGGTAAGTCATTTTATTTATCTCCGTCCGCGTCGTGCCGTGCCGCACCGAATACACGCTCCTTGAGCAGGAACAGTTCGTCGCGGGCCGCCGCCGCTTTTTCGAATTCCAGGTTCTTGGCGCACTCCATCATCTGTTTTTCGAGACGCCTGATCTCCCTGGCTACCGTCTTTTCATCCATGGCCTCGTAGGCCGCTTGCTGCTGAGCAGCTTTCAATTCGTTCTGGACAGCGGCCGTATCGTAGACGCCGTCGATGATGTCCTTGATCTTCTTCGATACCCCGCGCGGCGTGATGCCGTGCTCCAGGTTAAAGCTGATCTGCTTTTCACGCCGGCGTTCCGTTTCGGCAATGGCACGCTGCATGGATTGCGTAACTTTATCAGCATAGAGGATGGCTGTGCCATGGATGTGGCGCGCCGCACGCCCAATGGTCTGAATCAGCGAACGCTCCGAACGCAGGAAGCCTTCCTTGTCCGCATCCAGAATCGCGACCAGCGACACCTCGGGAATATCCAGCCCCTCACGCAACAAATTGATGCCGACCAGGACATCGAACTCGCCGAGACGAAGGTCGCGAATAATCTCCACCCGCTCAACGGTATCGATATCCGAATGCAGATAGCGGACCTTGATGCCGTTGTCCCCTAGGAAATCGGTCAAATCCTCGGCCATGCGCTTGGTCAACGTGGTGACCAGAACCCGCTCTCCGACCGACACCCGTTTGCCGATCTCGACGAGCAGATCATCAACCTGCGTCGAGGCCGGCCTGACCAGAACCTCAGGATCGATCAGGCCGGTCGGCCGCACCACCTGTTCTACAACCTGCCCGGCGTGCTGCTGCTCGTAATCCGCCGGTGTCGCAGAAACGAAAACGGTCTGTCGCATGTGTGCTTCGAACTCGTTGAACTGCAACGGCCTGTTATCCAGCGCCGAAGGCAGTCGGAATCCGTAGTCAACCAGATTCTCCTTGCGCGAGCGATCGCCCTTGTACATCCCGCCGACCTGCCCGATGGAGACGTGGGATTCATCGATGAACATGAGGGCGTCGGGTGGCAGATAGTCGATCAACGTAGGAGGCGCTTCACCAGCCTTGCGTCCGGAAAAATGTCGAGAGTAGTTTTCAATACCCTTGCAGAATCCGATCTGGTCAAGCATCTCGAGGTCGAACTTGGTCCGTTGCTCGATCCTCTGTGCTTCAACCAGCTTGTTGTTTGCTGTGAACCAGTCAACCCGCTCCCTGAGCTCCTCCTTGATGGCATCAATGGCACGCAATACCGTCGCCCTCGGCGTAACGTAGTGCGACGCGGGGAATACCGTGAAGCGAAGCGCCTTGTGCAGCAGATGCCCGGTCAACGGATCGAAGAATTGGAGCCCTTCTATCTCGTCGTCAAACAGCGAGACACGAATGGCATGCTCGGCGTGCTCCGCCGGAAAGATATCGATGATGTCGCCGCGCACGCGGAATGTTCCTCGATGGAAGTCCATCTCGTTGCGCTCGTACTGCATATCCGTCAGACGCTTGACGATGGCCCGCTGATCGAGTCGATCGCCGACGCGCATGGTCAGAATCATGTTGTGATATTCGTCCCGGTCACCGATACCGTAGATGCATGACACGGTCGCAACGATCACCACGTCACGGCGCTCGATCAGGCTCTTGGTGGCCGACAGGCGCATCTGTTCGATGTGATCGTTGATCGAACTGTCTTTTTCGATAAACAAATCCCTCGACGGCACATAGGCTTCCGGTTGGTAGTAATCGTAATAAGACACGAAATACTCGACGGCATTTTCGGGGAAGAACTCCTTGAATTCCGAGTACAGCTGCGCCGCGAGCGTCTTGTTGGGCGCCAGGACGAGCGCCGGGCGCCCCGTACGGGCAATGACGTTGGCCATGGAATAGGTTTTTCCGGAACCGGTCACCCCCAGCAAGGTCTGGAACGACAGGCCATCTTCAATCCCTTCGACCAACTGGGAGATTGCCCCCGGCTGATCGCCGGCCGGAGGGAACGGCTGATGCAGTCGATAGGGGCTGTTTTCAAAGGTGACAACCGGCGTGGAGGTGTTGGTTTCGGTCATGCTAGAATTCTTCGGTTTTCTCTCGCGTGGCAGGCATGCTGCGTGATCATCATTCGTATTATTCCACGGAGTTCTTATGTCCTCTTCGATCTTCGCTGCGGTGGAAATGGCCCCGCGCGATCCTATCCTCGGTCTGAACGAAGCCTTTAACGCTGACACCCGCACCACCAAAGTCAATCTGGGCGTCGGCGTGTACTTCGACGACAACGGCAAGATTCCGCTGCTGGCCGCCGTCAAGGCCGCCGAGGAAACCCGCGTCAAGGCCGGCCTGCCGCGCGGCTACCAACCGATCGAAGGCAACCCGGCCTACAACACCGCCGTGCAGAACCTGCTGCTCGGCAAAGACTCCGAACTGCTGGCCAACGGCCAGGTCATCACTGCCCAGGCTCTGGGCGGTACCGGCGCACTGAAGATCGGCGCCGACTACCTGAAGCGCCTGAATCCGAACGCCAAAGTCTACATCAGCGATCCGTCCTGGGAAAACCACCGCGCGCTGTTCGAGTCGGCCGGTTTCGTCGTTGAAAACTACCCGTACTACGATGCCGCCACCCGCGGCGTGAACTTCGCCGGCATGAAGGCCTGCCTGCAAGGCCTGGAGCCGGGCTCGGTCATCGTGCTGCACGCCTGCTGCCACAACCCGACCGGTGCCGACCTTTCCGATGCCCAGTGGGCCGAAGTCGTCGCCATCTGTCAGGAGCGCGGCCTGGTTCCGTTCCTGGACATGGCTTACCAGGGCTTCGCCGATGGCATCGATGCCGACGCCGTCGCAGTCCGCGCCTTCTCCAAGTCCGGCCTGCAATTCTTCGCTTCCAGCTCGTTCTCCAAGAACTTCTCGCTGTACGGCGAGCGTGTCGGCGCCCTGTCCGTCGTCACTGCCTCCAAGGAAGAGGCAGCCCGCGTCATGTCGCAAGTCAAGCGCGTTATCCGCACCAACTACTCCAACCCGCCGACCCACGGCGGCGCCCTGGTCGCCGGCGTTCTCGCCTCGGCCGAACTGCGTGCCCAGTGGGAGGCCGAACTGGCCGGCATGCGTGATCGCATCCGCGCCATGCGCTCCGGGCTGGTAGATGCCATCAAGGCAACCGGCTGCGCCCAGGACTTCTCCTTCGTTGCCCAACAACGCGGCATGTTCTCCTACACCGGCCTGACGGCTGCCCAAGTAGAGCGTATGAAAGACGAATTCGGCATCTACGCCGTATCGACTGGCCGCATCTGCCTGGCTGCACTGAACACGAAAAACATCGACTATGTTGCCAAGGCGATCGCAGCGGTCACCAAGGCCTGAGTCGGGAACACTGCTTGATTGAAAAAGGCGGAACTGCGGTTCCGCCTTTTTTATTTATGCCCGGCTGCCGTCAAATCCGGCAACACCCCGAAGATTCGAACCGGCACAGTCGTCCTTGCGACAGATGATTGCAGCGTAACCACCATGTTTCCCTCCAGCAGTCCGTCACGCTCTGCAACGAACTGCCCGGCGGCAGTCACCATCCCGGCATCCATACGCACATCCCTCGAAACAATTTGTTTCGGCGTTAGCTGCAAGGTCGCGCGCAACCAATCGAACTTGGTCGCCCCGCCGCGCACATCCGAGATGCCATTGCGCCGGGCGGCCTCGCCGAGATCAAGACCGTGCAGCGTACCCCGGGATACTTCGGCACTCAGGGACGCCTCCGTGTTCCGCCACAGCCCCTCCCAATTCCGACCGCTGGCACGCACTTTGAATGCCCCGCTCAACTCCCCTTCCATCTTCAAGGATGGCGCAAACGCAGCACTCAGCTTACGCACATCAATTCTGCTTAGCGTGCCATCCCCGGCCATGGACAGCCCCTTGCTCCAATCCAGAAGCCAGTTGCCGCGCAGAAGCCCACCAAGAAAGGTCGTATCAATGTTCTGAACAAGCAACTTGTCGCCCTGCAGCACGCCACTGGCTTGCAACGACGCAAAAACAGCGGATGTGCCCGCTGGCTTCCAGGCTCGACCTTCAATGCTCAGCCCGATTCCGAGCGACACCGGCTTCGCTTCAATCAGCAAACTCCGGTCGTTACTTTCAAATGTCGCCTTCTCCAGCCCCCCGTCAGCACGGAAATTGATTTCGCCATAGATATCGGAAAATGACAGGCCTTCCGTCAGAAGCACCTCGGAATGCTCGAGGCGCAATTTGCGGACCACTCCACCCTCTGGCTTCCGCTCACCAAACTGGAAAAACGGCAAGGCAGAAAGTTGCCTTGGCGGCAAGCGAGCGCCACTCACATCGACGCGCGAGATACGGACCGGCGCATGACCCAATAGAGCCCACGGCGAAGAAATACGGACTTCATCCACCCGCCCCTCTCCATTGCGCCCCAGATTGATCCCCGTCAGCTTTAAATGAGGTGCGGGATAGACCACCAGACCAACACGACTGATGGTGACCGGCATGCCGACAAATTGACTTGCTGCCGCCTCAAGCTCTGGCGTAAACCGTTCATACGGATAAAACAGAAGCGCCCCAGTCCCTAGCAACCCTATGGTCAAGAATGCAAGTCCGATGTGCCGAGCCCTCAGGCGCACAGGTTGCCGTGCCTCCGGCACAGCCTCCTGCTCGACCTGGAACGGAGGCGGCATCATGGATGGCTTGAAACCGCCGCCAGCCCCGCTTCCACTCGTCGGCAAAATGGGTTTTCCAAAGGATGAAAAATTGCTGGCCGCGCTGGGCAGCTCTTGTGACGTTGGCGGAGCGGAGGGTTTTGCACCAAAAACCGAGAATTGCGACATCGGTTGTTGTAGCTCCTGATGCCCGCCACCCTCCTCAGCCCCGACCCGCTCCATCCAGACCGGATCATCCGGCTGCAAGGGAACGATATATCCGCCCTCCGCCAATTCGCGCAATGCAGCTTCAACAAGACGGGGATTACCAATCTTGGCCGAGAGTTCCTGAACACTCATCTTCCCGTCAACCTGCACCAGAACCATGCGCAGGTTTCTTTGGACAACGCGCGTGCTTTGCCGAACCGCTTCGTCGCCGGCCAGCGTTTTTGCGTAGATCAAATTGGTGTTCATATCCGTATATTATTGTTGTTCAAAAGGCACAAACGGCTTGACTGAGGGGGATTCTACTCCTATAATGCGCACCTCTGTTCCCCGATAGCTCAGTCGGTAGAGCGCCGGACTGTTAATCCGTAGGTCCCTGGTTCGAGCCCAGGTCGGGGAGCCAAAGAAAAATGAAAAAAGCCATCCGTTTGGGTGGCTTTTTTCATTTCACGGATCAAGCAAAGCGAACATCAATCACGCAAGGCGTGAAATACTTCGCTGACGGGGCGCCTCAAGGGCTATAGCGTGTCAATCGTCTATTGAAACAGCACTCCGGGAGTGCAAAATGACCTACTCGTTTGGCAGATCGGCCCTGAGAGCACTCGCTGCGACCGCCAGCGCAGCGGCCGGATATCTGGATGCCTGCGACGCAGGCGCACCGCACACCCGCTTGGATCCCGCCCATTACCAGACCTGCGGAACACTGCTTTTTCATATTTTCACGATGCTCGATGCCAAGGACACCTTTCCGGCGCTAATCGAACAGTCTGCTGCGGCACGCGACATTCACGATTCGATCAAGATTGCTCGTCGCCTGGAGGTCAGCCAGCTCATTTACTATCCGCAACTGAGTGCCTTGTTGCAAAAAGTCTCCGCATAAGCCACCAAACCCGGTGGTCAGATAGCGATCCTTGCCCTCATCCTGGAAGATATCCGAAGAACTTTTCGGATTTTGATCTATCTACTTGTTCGGTAGATATCTCGCGCCGATAATCGGCGTCCAGACATTCCCTGCCGCACAGGGCAACCAGGTCAAGCCAACGTCCGCCATGCATAACGAAACACTCAGACCAGAAAGCACTCCAGCCGGACTATCGGATTTCTCGCCGGTGATGGCGCCATCGTCCACCCAGCACCAGGCCGGCACACTCCTCGACAAATATGGCCGGCGCATTACCTACGTGCGTCTGTCGATCACCGACCGCTGCGACTTCCGCTGCACCTACTGCATGCCGCTCGACCAGAGCTTCTCGCCCCGAAGCGAGGTGCTCAC
>CALJZP010000278.1 GCA_937983545.1 uncultured Azonexus sp. | reverse complement strand
GTTCGATCAGAGTCATTTCACAGCCCAGGCTGGCCAGCACGAAGGCGTCGCGCCCCAGACCCGCGGTTGCATCGAGAATCCGCGGACGGATGCCCGACTGCACCCCTACCGCCTTGGCGATCATCTGCCCGCTGCCACCGCCTTGCAGGCGCCGGTGGGCCAGGGCGCCTTCAACGAAATCGACGCGCACGGCACCGGCTGCCCCGGGGCCGAGTTCCTGGAGTTGCAGGCCCTGATCACCGACTTGCAGGCTGAAAGCCGCGCTGCCGTCCTGCGGCAGGCCGAGTTGTGCCGCCAGGGTCTTTGCCGCCTCGGCGTGAGCGCTATCCAACGCATCGACCCGAATGATGTGCGGGGCGCATGGCTGGATATGTTCGGGCGGGATCATCGTCGGCGGAGAGGCGCGGGCCTGGGGGGGAAAGGAGGCGCGCATTGTAGCAGGCGGGTTTTGGCCGGTCCGGAGCGGCCGATGATTTCGCGCTTGCCGGTGCTGTTACTGGCAAGCCCGGGGGCAAACGGAGTTAAATTGAGCGCTTGCCCACCATCACAAGGAAACGGCGTTGCGGCCCAGTACTACCGAAACCATCACCATCCGCGGTTTGCGTTACCACATCCGGCAATGGGGGGCCGAGGATGCGCCGCCGGTATTCCTGCTTCACGGCTGGATGGATTCGTCGGCGACTTTCCAGTTCGTCGTCGATGCCCTGCGCCGGGACTGGCACCTGATCGCACCCGACTGGCGGGGTTACGGGGCCAGCCAATGGCTTGGCCGCCCGTACTGGTTTCCCGATTATTACGCCGACCTTGAAGCCTTGCTGCAGCACTATTCGCCGGATGCGCCGGCACAGATCGTCGGCCACAGCATGGGCGCCAATATCGCGGCGACGTTTGCCGCCTTGCGCCCGCAGCGGGTTGCGCGGCTGGCGATGCTCGATTTCCTGGGGCTGAAGCCCGATCCGGCCATCGATGCGCCGGCACAACTCGGCAAATGGCTGGCCGAAATCGGCGAAGAGCCGCGCCTGAGGGCTTATCCAGACCAGGCGGCACTGGCGCGTCGCCTGCGTTTGGCCAATCCACGCCTGTCGGTGGAGCGGGCGGATTTTCTGTCGCACGCCGTCAGTCGCCGCAATGCCGATGGCGCGGTCGAAATGGCCTGCGATCCCTGGCACAAGGTGGCGTCGCCCACGCTCTACCGGGTCGAGGACGCCATGGCGGCCTGGCGCCGGATCAAGGCGCCGGTGCTGATGTTGATCGCCGAGAAGGGATTCGTGAACATGCGCTTCGGCAAGGAACCCGAAGTCTTGCGGGAGCGTCTCGCTTGCTTTGCCGACCTGCGCGTGGAAACGGTTCCCGATGCCGGGCACAACCTGCAACACGACCAGCCCGAGGCGGTCGCGAGCCTGCTGGAATCTTTCCTGCATCGCTGAACGTGCCGCGAGGCGGCGACCGGCCGGGCTCAGTGATAGAAGGCGTAGCCGATGAGGATGGCGCCGACCAGTCCCACGGCATCGGCGATCAGCCCGCAGGCGACGGCATAGCGGGTTTTCGTGATGTTCACGCTGCCGAAATAGACTGCCAGCACGTAGAAGGTCGTTTCCGTGGACCCCTGGATGATGGCGGCCAGTTTGCCCTGGAACGAATCGACGCCGTAGGTACTCATCACATCGACCATCAGGCCGCGGGCGCCGCTGCCGCTCAGGGTTTTCATCAAGCCGACCGGCAGGGCGGGAACGAAATCGGCATTCATGCCCAGCGCGATCACCACGGCGCGGATACCGTCGATCAGATAGTCCATGCAGCCCGTGGTACGGAAGACCGAAATGGCAGCCAGCATGGCGATCAGGTAGGGGATGATCTGCACGGCCACCCCGAAACCTTCCTTGGCCCCGTCGACGAAGGACTCATAGACATCGACGCGCCGCCAGGCGGCCACCGCCACGAAGAGGACGATCAGCGAAACGATCAGGCCGCTGCCGAGCAGGCCGATCATCTGCGCCATGCGTTCGGGCGGCATGCCGCTGAGCCAGGCGTACAAGCCGCCCATCAGCGCCGTGAATACGGCAAAGAAGCCGAGTACCGGGCGACAGAACAGATTGATGCGCTGCCAGATGGCGACGGCGACGAGTCCGGCGCAGAACGAAACGAAGGTGCCGAGCAGGGTAGGCAGGAAAATGTCGGCTGCGTTGAAGCCGACCAGCCCTTGCTTCAGCGCAATACTCTGGCGGATGGCGATGACCGAGGTGGGGATCAGCGTGATGCCCGCCGTGTTGAGCACCAGGAACATGATCATCGGATTGCTGGCGGTATCCTTTTGCGGATTGATCTCCTGCAATTCGCGCATGGCCTTCAGGCCGAGCGGCGTCGCCGCGTTGTCGAGGCCGAGCATGTTGGCGCTGGCGTTCATGACAATGCTGCCGCCGGCCGGATGTCCGGGTGGAATGTCGGGAAAGATGCGGCGGAAAAAAGGCGCCATGGCGCGCCCGAAGAGCTGGATCAGGCCGCCCCGTTCGCCGATTTTCATGATTCCCAGCCACAGGCTCATGACGCCGACCAGGCCGAGGGAAATATCGAAACCGGTCTTTGCCGTGTCGAACAGGCCGGTGAGTACGCGCGTGAAAATGTCGAGATCGCCTTGCAGCGTCTGCGCGACGGCGGCAGCGAAACCCAGCAGGATGAAGGCGATCCAGATTCGATTGAGCACGGTCGACGGTGTGGCTCAGGGCAGTGGCGCGACGAGCCGTTTCGGGAGGGAAAAGGCGGACAGTCTAGCGATGTCCTTCGCCGCTGTCATGCCAGGGGTTAGGGCAAGTTCCAGGCATCCTTGCGGCGCCGGTATTCCGCTTCGGGCAACTGGATGATCAGGGGATGGCTGGCCGCATCGAGCCAGGTGCAAATCTCGGTCATGTCGGCGAGCGAGGCCGCGGTGCAGCCGGCCGTCGGAACCCCGGCAGCCTGCCAGACATGCAGGAATATGCAGGAGCCTTCGCCGGGGCGGCAAGCGGCGTTGTGGGCAATGACCGCGCCGATGACATAGCGCTCGTCCTCGCGCAGCATCTCTTCATGAGAGCGCCAATCGACAGCATCGGCCATCTCTTGGTCGATGATCTGGTTGTAGTGGCGGGAAGCCGGGTCATCGACGCACTTGAGGCGGGCGCTGGCGCAGCGGTAGGGCAGCCGGGCGGACTGTACAAACGCGCTTGCCGGCCCCGCTTCGCCGAACAGGGCGGTAATTGCGAAAACCCCGGCGGGGGCGCAGCCGTCACCTTCCTGCTTGCGACGTTCGGATGCATGGGCGAGGGGATGCAGGCCTATTCCCCAGGCCATGCCCGATCTGCCGAGGCTGACCGGTATTTCGCCGCCGACAGCCTGCCAGGCTTGAGTGCGATGCCGGCGGGCGAATCGTTGCAGCGTGGCGCTGCTGCTTGTCCATTCGGGGGCAACGACACGAAGTATCTGGCATGAATTCGCGGGGGCGAGGGCTTGGCTATCGGGCATCGGCTTGGCTGTAGTCGGGCGGGTATGCCGGATTTTGCCCGAATACGGTATGCTTCAAGAAAATAACAACATCGCTTGCAGGGTTATTCGTGTTTCGGCACTGATCCCGGTGGCGTCACGGGAAGGTGATTTCGCCCATGTCGACCGGTTTTCTATCGCTGGTTCTGAATGCGCCGGAGAGCAACCTGCTCTACGTCGGGAATTACGACCACCTGCTGGTCGCATTTTCCATCGGCATCGCCATTCTGTCGTCGTATGCCGCCTTGCTGATTGCCCAGATGCTCGGTCGATCCGGGCGCATCGAACGCCGGCGTAGCTGGATTGCACTGGGTGGCCTGTGCATGGGCGCGGGTGTGTGGGCCATGCATTTCACCGGCATGCTGGCTTTCAGCCTGCCTTGTTCCACGACCTACGATCCTCTGCTGACCGGACTTTCCATGCTTCCCGGAGTGCTGGCCAGCGCGCTGGCGGTCGAGGTGTTCAGCCGTCAGCAGCGTTCGGGGCGACGATTGTGGCTGGGCGGACTGTTATTCGGTGGCGGCATCGGTGCCATGCATTATGTCGGCATGGCGGCTTATCGCTTGAATGGCCTGATTGTTTACGATGCGTGGCTGTTTGTTCTTTCCATCGCAGTCGCCGTCCTGTTCGCCGTGCTGGCGCTCTGGATCACGCACTTTCTCGCTGCATGGCAGGGAAAGTGGCGGGTGGCGGCACCTGTTGCCGGCGCCGTGGTCATGGGCTGCGCAGTCTCCGGTATGCACTATACGGCGATGGCGGCAGCCTATTTTGTCCGGGGGGACGAGGTTGTCGCAGCGTCGACGTTGACGCCGACTTTCCTGGCGTACGTCGTCCTGATGATTGGTGCGCTACTGGCGTTGGTCACCCTGATTGCCCCATTTCTCGCGCGCTCGTCGTTCCAGTTCAGCAAGCGGGAACTGAGGGGCGTCGCTGTTTTGCTGAGTGGATGGACGCTGGCCTGCTGGTTGGCAAGCGGTGTCTACACGGAAATGCAGCAGCATGACGAGTACGAACGGGAGGCGGCCTTCTCGACACATCAGGCGGCACTGGTCGCCAGTCATATCGACGAGACGCTCGGCATGTTGCGTGGGGTGCCGGCCACCCTGATCAGGAGCGACATGATTCAGCGTGCGCTTTACCGAATGAAAGGGAGCGCCGATATGGCGGGCGATGCGGCAGAACGCCGAAGGATCTGGAGCAAAGACCCGGAGTTGTCCGCCCTGAGTCGTTATCTGGCTTTGCTGGCTGAGAATCTGAGTGCCGATACCGTATGGCTGCTCAGGGGAAACGGAGATTGCATCGCCGCCAGCAATGGTGGAACCGCGGGGAGTTTCGTCGGGGCGAATTTTGCCGATCGCTTGTACTTCCAGGAGGCGGCAGCAGGTAAGCCGGGGCATCAGTATGCCGTTGGGCGAGTCAGTCATATTCCCGGGCTCTATTTCTCCAATCCGGTTTTTGACGGCGACAGGTTCTTCGGTGTCGTGGTCATCAAACGGGATATCACGAGATTTGCCAAATGGATCGCCGATGTGAACGGATTCCTTGCCGATGACAACCGGATCATCGTACTGGCCAGCCGTCCCGATTTCCTCTATCGCAGCCTACCGGGCAGTACCATTGATCGGCTGCCGGTTGTCGAGCGGGAGCAGCAGTACCGGCGCAGCAGCTTCGAGGCGTTGAGCTTCAACCGATGGAAAGGCGGCGAACTGCCGAATGTGGTACGTCTCGGTGCCGAGCCGGAGCCCTTCGTCATTGCCCACCAGGCACTCGCAGGGCACGGCTTGAGTGTCTACGTACCGCGTCAGGTCACGAATCTGCCGCGTCTTGAATCGGAGCGCTTCTGGCTCTTTCTTCTCGCAGCCATTGCCGGCAACATGCTGATTCTGGCGTTGCTTGCCATGGTCCTCTATCTCAGGACCATGCGTCGAGCGGAATCGACAGCCCAGATGACGGCTGCCTTGCTTGAGGAGCAGGTGAGCGAACGAACGGCGGCGCTTCGGAAGGCAAACCAGAGCCTGCAGGAGGCGAGAAATGCCGCCGAACAGGCAATGAATGCAAAGGGCGCATTCCTTGCCAATATGAGCCACGAAATTCGTACGCCGCTGAACGCCATCGTCGGTATGACTTACCTGATGCGTCGCGACGGCGTCGAACAACGCCAGGCGGCGCGTCTGGAAAAAATCGACCTGGCTGGCCACCATCTTTTGGGGGTGATCAACCAGATTCTCGATCTGTCAAAGATAGAGGCCGGGAAATTCGAGTTGGATGAAGCTCCGGTTTTCGTCGGCAGTATCATGACAGGGGTGGTGTCGATGTTGTATGAGCGGGCTCAGTCGAAGCATGTCGAATTGCGGATGCTGCCGTTCGATTGCGCTTCTCCCTTGCTTGGCGACCCGGCACGACTGAGCCAGGCGCTGCTGAATCTGGCTGCCAATGCGGTGAAGTTTACCGAGGCCGGCACGGTGACCGTCAAGGCCGTGGTCGAAGATGAGTGTGCCGATGCGGTAAGCTTGCGATTCGAGGTCGACGATACCGGAATCGGCATCGCTCCGGATGCCATCGAACGGCTGTTCGACGCGTTCGAACAGGCTGACAACTCGACCAGTCGGCGATTCGGCGGTACTGGTCTCGGCTTGGCGATTACCAAGAAAATCGCCCTCCTGATGGGGGGCGAGGTCGGGGCCAGCAGCATTCCGGGGCAGGGGAGTCTTTTCTGGTTCACTGCACGACTGCGGAAGGGAGGGGCTTCGGCATGGTCGCCGGAGTCTCTGGCTGGAAACCTGGATTTTGGCAAGCTGTATGCCGGAAGCCGGATATTGCTGGTCGAGGATGAGCCGATCAATCGGGAAATTACGCTTGAGTTGCTGGCCGATTCGGGCCTGGAGATCGACGTTGCCGAAGACGGGTTACAGGCGGTCGAACTGGCCAGCATGAATCGCTATGCGCTGATCCTGATGGACATGCAGATGCCGAAGCTGGACGGTATTCAGGCAACGCAGCGGATTCGTGCGCTGCCGGGCCGCGGAGACGTACCGATTCTGGCCATGACGGCCAATGCTTTCATTGAGGACAGGCTGCGTTGCGAAGAGGCCGGGATGAACGATTTCGTCGCCAAACCGGTCGATCCGGCGCATTTGTTCGCCACGATGCGCAAGTGGTTGCAAGCTGGCGATCGTCAAGGGGATTAGTCGCCGGGTTGGCGATTTTGTCGATATTGAAGATTGATTGGGTGGTGGATATTTATGGAATATTTGCCGAAATGGTATAGAGTGAACGGTGTAGCAGTGTCTTATTGAGGTGAATCCATGGCCATCGATTCCGTGACTTCGACAATCAGTGCCTACGTCAGTGGCGGGGCGCAAGCCGGCCAGGCGCAACAAGCTCAACAAGCTCAACAAGCTCAGCAGGCACAACAGCCTGAAACACGTGAGCCGCGCCCGGAAGAGCGCGTGGAGCGCAAGGAAGAGCCGCCGCGCCCGGTCGTCAATGCGCAGGGGCAGCAGACGGGTACGTTGATTAACGTGATCGCTTGATCGCAGCAAATTTGGGTTGATACAGCGACATGCCGGTAGCTTCTTCTTCCGGCACGCAAGCGGCGGGTAGCGCACTATGGGCACAGATTCAGCAGCAGCAGGCCCAGCGTACCGCGGATCAGGCTGAGCAGCGTGCCAGAGCTTTGCAGATTCAGGCCCAGGCGGCACAGAGCGAGGCGGGGCGTGCCCAGGAAACTGCCCGGGCACTGCAGGTGGAGTCCAAGGCTGCACAGAGTGATGCGACTGAGGCCAGGCGGAGCGTAGTTGCACTGCGCTCGCAGAATGCCTTGCAGGAGCAGTTCAGTAATGTACGGGGTCAGATTGCTCGGGTGCTCGACACGACCTTGTCGGCAACGCCGAACGCTTCGGCCGGTATCGTCAATACATCCGGTCAGCAGACGGGAACCGTGATTGATGTGACTGCCTGAAACGTATTTTTGTCACTTGCGGGCGCATTGGGCGCCTTTTTTTTCGGGCTTTGATATTGTCTCGGCTTGATTGAATGGGCTGAGAAAGGAATTTGATTGTGCTAGCGAATCATTGGTGCGCGTCCGTCGACGCCACCATTCAATTG
Source organism: uncultured Azonexus sp. (assembly GCA_937983545.1). Lineage (GTDB taxonomy): Bacteria > Pseudomonadota > Gammaproteobacteria > Burkholderiales > Rhodocyclaceae > Azonexus. Next base: position 3,103 of record CALJZP010000278.1, on the reverse strand, counting down.
CGAACCGGCTGCAACCCGCTGGAAAAGCACGGGCCGCAGGCCGTCCTGGTACACGCTGACGCTTGGGCGCCGATGGATGCAGTGGCCGATCCGCACGACATTCGGCAGGTTGTCGATTACGAGGTGATATTCCTTGCCATCCGCAAGCTGGAAGAAAATGCCCACTGCGAATGCCTGGAGTCCAGCATCCTGGAGGTGATGGAGGCCATTTTCGGAATGAGCATCGTGTCCTCGGCATTCGTTTCCATGCGTAAGCCCCATGTCTACAACGGGCAGGGCGTGCCGGCCATCTCGCTTTCGATGACCCGCGAGCAGTGGGAAAGGACCCGCTGTTGATTTCGGCCATCGGCGCCGTGTCGGCCAATGGCATGATCGGCCTTGACGGCTGGCTGCCTTGGGATATTCCGGAGGAACTGGCGTATTTCGAAAAAACGGTGGCCGGTGCCGCTTTGCTGATCGGGCGCCTGACCTACGAATCGATGGATGTCGTTCCGGAGGATTCCTTCATTGTTTCCCGTCAGTCGGACATGGTCGTCCGGGAAGGCTGTACGCGGGTTGCCTCGGTCGAGGAAGGATTGCGCCGCGCGCAGGCGACAGGAAAGCCGGTATTTGTCATTGGCGGCGCCTCGATTTATGCGGCTGCCTGGAAATACTGCCATCGTTTCTGGCTGACGCGGATCGAACAGGCGTTTCACGGCGACTCGTCTTTTCCCGAAACGGTGGATCTGAGCGGTTGGGTGGTCGAGCGTGAGCACTGTCGATACTTGCGCGAACGCAAAACCGATACCGACGTGATGTGTCGTTTTTTTGTCTATCGACAAAATAACCCGCTTTCGCTTCCGGTTCCGGATTGCAATTCATTCGGGGCCTGATCAGAATGGGTCGTACCGACTCTGCAGTTTTGACGAGTGGAAGCAATGCCTGAGCAGAATCCCCGTTCCGGGTACCATTTGTGGTTCGCCCTGATTTCATTGGTAGGGGGCGGCTTCGTTCTGCTGGCATTTGTATTGTGGTCTGTCCATCAGAGCGCCTGGTCCGAGGCAAAGGATGTGGCGATCAGTCAGTCAGCACTGATCGAGGCGCGTCTCGAGTCGACGCTGCGTCACATCGAGGCAAGGCTGGACGACCTGGCCGCGAGGATTCCGGAAGAAGCCTACCGCCCTGCTGCAGGGGAGCGTTTCCGGCAGCAATTGGAGACGGACCTGGAGCGAGGTCACCATGTATTTCCCGATGTGGCCGGTTTCCAGGTGATCGATGCGCGCGGCGATGTCCTGTACCGTTCTGGCGGCGGTGATTACGTCAATCTTGCGGATCGTTCCTATTTCACGGTGTTGAAGGGCGATCCGGATAGCGGTCTGGTTTTTTCCGAAGTCGTTACCTCGCGGATTACCGGGCGTCCGACCATGGTTGCGGCACGCGCGGTACGCAGAGCCGATGGCGGCTTCGTCGGCGTCATCAGCGCGGCGATCGAACTGGAGCATCTCGAATCCTTGTTCCGCTCGATTCCACTTGGCGACAATGGGGCGATTTCGGTTCGGCGTAGCGATCAATACGCACTGGTTGCCAGATATCCGTCTGTGCCAAAGGAGCTAAACCGTTCGCTCGATGCCGGGCACCCGGTTGTCAAGTATTTGCAGAGTGGCGAGCGCCAGGGGGTGCTTGAGTATGTTTCCCAGGCTGACGGGGTCCGGCGGATCTACGCCTTCCGTGCGCTGGAACGCTACCCGTTCTACGTTTCGGCCGGTTTGGCCGAAACGGATGTGCTGGCTGCCTGGCACAAGCGTGCGCTTCTTGTCTTGCTACTGGGCAGCGGCTTGTTCGTCGGCATCATCGCCGTGGTTGTTGCGCTCTACCGCTCGCAGCAGCGCGAGCAGGCGGCGGCTCAGGCCCTGCGTCTGAAGGATGAACGGTTAACGACGGCGCAGCGCATTGCCCAGATGGGCAGTTGGGAGGTCGAGTTGCCGGGGATGAAGGTTCGATGTTCGGATGAATTGTTCCGTATATTCGAACTGCCCCAGAGTGGAGAATGGTCGAATTACGCGGACTTTCTGGCACGGGTGCATCCGGACGACCGGGAGATGGTCGATAAGGCGCTTCAGGATTCGATTGCGTCGCGTCAGTCGTCGACCTTGAAGCATCGCCTGCTGATGCCGGATGGCCGGATCAAGTTCGTGCTGGAATGCTACGAGATGGAGTACGGCGAGGGTGACAGGCCGGTGCGGGTCATCGGCACATCGCAGGATGTGACCAGCCAGCAGGAAATGATATCGAAAATGTTGCTGCTGGCGAGCGCGGTTCAGTACAGCGGCGAGGCGATCCTGATGACCGACGCCGATAACCGGATTGTTGAGGTCAATCCGGCCTTTACCCAGCTGACCGGGTACGAAGCGTCCGAAGTCATCGGGCGGAATCCCAGCTTTTTGTCGGCGGGGCGAACGACGCGGGCGGAGTACGCCCAGCTTTGGTCCAGTCTGGCGGAGCACGATTTCTGGCAGGGTGAGATCTGGGACCGGCGCAAGGACGGTGCGGTCTATCCGAAATGGATGTCAATTTCGGTGATCCGCGACGATGACGGCGGGGTGCGCTACTACGTAGCGCATTTCACGGATGTCAGTTCCGAGCGCGCCGCCGAAGAGCGATTGCATCACATTGCCCATCACGACGTGCTGACCGGCCTGTTCAACCGATTCAGCCTGAAGGGGCACCTCGACCAGGCGCTTGCCGCCGCGCGCCGTGACGCCTCCAAGGTGGCGCTGCTGTTCATCGATCTCGATCGCTTCAAGGTCATCAACGACACCCTGGGCCACCATATTGGCGACCTGCTGCTGATTGAGGTTGCCCGCCGCCTGGAGTCGTGCGTGCGCGACAGCGACGTGGTCGCCCGTCTTGGCGGTGACGAGTTCGTGATCATGCTGACCGGGATCGCACAAAGTTCGGTGGTGGCAACCGTGGCGGAGAAGCTGGTATTCAATATCGGCTGCTCTTACCACATCGAAGGCTTTGATCTCTATACCTCGCCGAGTATCGGTATCGCCATCTACCCGACCGACGGGCCGGATGGCGAAACACTGATGAAGAATGCCGATGCGGCCATGTATCACGC
>CALJZP010000277.1 GCA_937983545.1 uncultured Azonexus sp. | reverse complement strand
ATTAACAAGCAATTCTCAGGCCAATCAGCCTTCGAAAAACCCTTCATCGCGATACTGCTGCAGCTTGTAGCGCAAGGTTCGCTCCGATATACCGAGGCGCTCGATAGCCTTCTTGCGCGAGCCACCCACCTCAGCCAACGTCCGCAGGATATGGTCGCGCTCCAAGTCCTTCATATTATCGACCTTTTTTGCCGGTTCCGACACGCCAACCGACGTACCGGGCACCGCGGGAAGCTGGACCACCTGTGCCACAGCCTCCACCGGCCGGACGACCAGATTCAGGGCCTCCGGTCCGATACTGCTGCCTGATGCCATGATCAAGGCGCGCTGAATGACATTTTCGAGCTCGCGAATATTGCCGGGCCAGGCATGGGCCGCCAGCGCCGCTTCGGCACCCGGCGACAACGACATGCCGGTTCGCCCGAAGCGCCCGCCATGCTCGCCGACGAAATGGCGGGCGATGGCGACGATGTCCTCCGGACGCTGCCGTAGCGCCGGAATGGCGATTGGGAACACGTTCAAGCGATAGTAGAGGTCTTCACGGAACACGCCTCTGGCAACCGCCTCTGCCATGTCCCGATTGGACGTCGCGATGATACGGATGTTGAGCGCCACCGGCTTCTTGCCACCAACCCGCTCGACTTCGCGCTCCTGCAACACCCGCAGTAATTTGGCCTGCAGCCCCATCGGCATCTCGGTCACTTCGTCGAGCAGCAAGGTACCGTCCTGGGCTTGCTCGAACTTGCCGGCCTGCGCCTGCTGGGCGCCGGTAAAGGCTCCTTTTTCGTAACCGAACAAGGTCGCCTCGAGCAAACTATCCGGTATCGCCGCACAGTTGATGGCAACAAAAGGGCCGTCCCGGCGGGCCGAATGGCGATGGATATAGCGAGCGACCACTTCTTTCCCAACGCCCGACTCTCCTGTCAGGAGGACCGTTGCATCGGTCTGTGCAACGCGCTGTGCGATGGCGAACAATTCGCGACTGGCCGGATCGTTGGCAACAACCCCGCCGCCATCGGCCGAAGCCGGCAGTTCGTATTTGTTGATATGGGCGAGCAAGGCCTGCGGCTCGAACGGCTTGAGCAGGAAGTCACACGCCCCGGAACGCATGGCGTCGACCGCCTTGTCGACTTCGGCATAGGCCGTCATCAGAACCACCGGCAGATGCGGCAGGCGGGTCCGAATTTCCTTCAGCAAGGTGATGCCGTCCATCGGCATCATACGCACATCGCTGACCACGATGGAAAATGCCTGTTCCTCCAGCACCTTGAGCGCGGCTTCGCCACCATCCACCGCGACGTAGCTCCGCCCGGACAATTCGAGCGTATCGCCAATGGCCTCGCGAAGACTGGGATCATCCTCAACGACGAGGATAGGCAAGCGATGATCAGACATTCTCTTCTCTTTCTCTCTCTGCCGGCGCGACCGGCAGGGTCAGCACGAATTCGGCACCTTCTCCCGGCTCGGAAACCAGGTCGATCGTCCCGCCATGGGCGCGCGCCACACCGAGCGCAATGGCCAGGCCAAGGCCTGTGCCCTGCCCCTTGGTGGTGAAAAACGGCTCGAAAATGCGCGACTGGGTTTCCAGGGAAATTCCCGGGCCACTGTCGCGCACGCCGATGGCCAGCACATCCCCTCGGCGATTGCCGGACAGGCAAATTTTGCCGCCCCCCGGCATGGCTTGCATGGCGTTCTCCAGCAAATTGACCAGAGCACCGAACAGCGCCTTGCGGCTGCCGACGATGGTCGCCCCTTGGCAGGCATCGTTCACAGCAAATTCCAGTCCATGTTCGCGCATCAGCGGCTCGACGGTTTGTGCCGCTTCGGCCAGCAGATCGCCCGCCACGATCACATCGCGACCGATGCTTTCGCCGCGCGCAAAGAGCAGCACATCCTGAATCAATCGTTCCAGGCGCCGCAACTGACCGCTGGCCTTCTCCGAAAAACGCGCCCGCGCATCGTCGGCCACACCGGGCTGACCGAGATTCGACGTGTATAGCAGGGCCGCCGCCAACGGCGTCCGCAACTGGTGCGCCAGCGATGCCGCCATCTCGCCCATTGCCGCCAGCCTTTGATTGCGCTCCAGCTCGGTCTTCATTTGATGCGCTGCCGTCACGTCATGCACCAGTAATATTTTTCCGCCGGCGGATGGCAATGCGCTCTCGGCAATCGAAACCCGCCCGCCGCCACACAACCATTCCCCGACGGTCAATGTCGGCTCGAGATGATCGCGAGCCACGTCTCCCCAGTGGCGCCCCACGGCATTTGCCCCAAAGAAGGCAATCGCGGCCGGGTTAAGCGCCACCGCAACGGCATTGGCATCGAGCAGCACGACCCCGGCCGGCAAGGCATCCAGCAAAGACGACAGGCGCTCCGAAAGCGCCTCCTTCTCCTGAAATTGACGACGCAGCTCGCCGTTGGCCACGGCCAGTTCTTCGGTCAACGACGTCACGCGAGCCTGCAGCGCCTCATATGCCTGGGTCAACTCGGCCGAAACCTGATTGAACATGGCAAAGGCGCGCTGCAATTCGGCTGTCTTGTTGTCTGGCTCTGGCGTCACGGGAATTGCCTGGGCAGGTGGCATTGAAAAAAGATAGGGTGAATTCAGGCGCGGTAATAGTAGAATATTTCTAGGAAAATTTGGCTTCTCAATTGATTCTTCTTCTGTTTCACCGAATTTCAACCGAATATTGATGGCAGCAACTACCGAGACGACAGCAGGAACCGCACCGGCCGCCAATCCGGCTGATCGCCTGCGCGATGCCTTCAACCGGCTCGGCAGCCAGCAGAAGATCGTCCTCATGGTCGCCATAGCCGCCATCGTCGCGGTCGTCGTCGGCACCATCCTGTGGAGTCGTCAGCCCAACTGGAAAGTCCTGTTTTCCAACCTCAACGAGAAGGATGGCGGGTCGATTGCTGCCGTTCTCGAGCAACAGAACATCCCGCACCGCTACAGCGATACCGGCGCCTTGCTCGTTCCGGCGGAACGCGTCCATGAAGTTCGTATGAAACTGGCTTCGCAGGGCCTGCCCCGCGGCGGCATGGTGGGCTTCGAACTGATGGAGAATCAGAAGTTCGGCGTCAGCCAGTTCGCCGAGCAGGTCAATTACCAGCGCGGGCTCGAAGGCGAACTGGCGCGTACCATCCAGTCCATCGGCTCGGTCCAGTCGGCACGCGTCCACCTGGCGATCCCGAAACCCTCGGTTTTTGTCCGCGAAGAACAGAAGCCGACCGCATCGGTGATGCTCAATCTCTATCCCGGCCGCAACCTGGATGCCGGGCAGATCGCCGGCATCACGCACCTTGTGTCGTCGAGCGTACCGCAACTGCCGGCCTCCAACGTCACCGTCATCGACCAGAGCGGCGCCCTGCTGTCGCAACTGAAGAGCAAGCTGACCGAAGCCGGCCTCGATCCGGCCCAGATCAAGTACGTGCGCGAGGTCGAGAACAGCATCATCAAGCGTATCGATGAAATTCTCGCCCCGCTGCTCGGGCAGGACAATTTCAAGGTACAAGTCGCCGCCGACGTCGATTTTTCGCAGACGGAGCAGACAGCCGAAAGTTTCCGCCCGAACAACACGCCGGAAAGCACCAGCATACGCAGCCAGCAAAACAACGAGTCGGCCAGTGTCAACCAGGCGGCCGGCGGCGTTCCCGGCGCGCTGACCAACCAGCCGCCGGTACCGGCCACCGCCCCCCTGACCACGCCGGCCACCGGCAATGTCCCGGGCCAGCCCGGCAAGCCGGGCGAACAGCCACTGGGCAAGATCGATGCCGCGGGCGTCACTGCTCCGCTGAACGCCGCCGGCCAGCCGATCAGCACCAGCAAGAACGCCACGATCAATTACGAACTGGACAAGACCATCCGCCACACCCGCCAGGGCATGGGCAATATCCGCCGCCTCTCGGCCGCGGTCGTCCTCAACCACCGCAAGGAGGTGGACAAGACGGGCAAACAGGTCACCAAGCCGCTTGCCGACGCGGAAATGAAGCAGATCAACGAACTGGTGCGTGAAGCGATGGGCTACAGCAAGGAGCGCGGCGATACGCTGTCGGTCGCCAACGCGCCCTTCACGGCAATCGACAAGAGCGACAGCGAATTGCCGATCTGGAAGGATCCGGAGAACGTCTCGTTTGCGAAGGATATCTTCAAGTACCTGCTGATCGCCGCACTCATCGGCTTCCTGTACCTGAAGATCATTCAGCCGCTGCTCAAGACGATGTTCCCGCCACAGCGCGAAGGCGAGCGGCATACAGCAGGCGAAGGGCCGGGCGGCATCTTCGGCGGAACGGAGCCGGGCCAGGAGGAAGGTGGCGAAGAAGGAGCCACCCAGGTGCACATCGACCATTACGCGGTCAAGGTCCAGAAGGCGCGGGATATCGCCGACAAGGATCCGAAGGCCATTGCCAACATGATCAAGGACTGGATGGGCGTCAATGGCAACTAGCCCCGAGGAAGGACTCGAAAAGAGCGCTACGCTGCTCATCGCGCTCGGCGAGGATCGGGCGGCGGAGGTGCTCAAGCACCTGGGTCCGCGGGAAGTCCAGAAGATCGGCCATGCCATGGCGGCGCTGAAATCGGTTCCGCGCACCAAGGTAGAAAGCATTCTGGACGAGTTTCTCCAATCCTCCGAAGAACACGCTGCGGTCCACGTCGATACCGACAACTACATCCGCTCCGTGCTGACCAAGGCGCTGGGCGACGACAAGGCCTCCAACCTCATCTCGCGCATCCTGCAAACGGGTGAAACCTCGGGCATCGAGGGCTTGAAATGGATGGATGCGGCGACCGTGGCCGACCTGATCAAAAACGAGCACCCGCAGATCATCTCGACCATCCTGGTCCATCTGGAACATGACCACGCCAGCGAAATCCTGAACCACTTCACCGAACGCCTGCGTAATGACGTGGTCCTCCGTATCGCCACGCTCGAAGGTATCCAGCCCGCCGCTTTGCGCGAACTGAACGAGGCCATGATGCGCATCCTCGCTGGCTCGGCGAGCGTCAAGCGAACGGCGATGGGTGGTGTACGGACGGTCGCCGAAATCCTGAACTTCATCGGCACGGCCAACGAAACGTCGGTGGTGGACGCCATTCGCGAATACGATCCGGACCTCGCCCAGAAGATTCTCGACGAGATGTTCGTCTTCGAGAACCTCATGGATATCGACGATCGCTCGATCCAGCTGATCCTGCGCGAAATCCAGTCCGATTCGCTGATTCTGGCCCTCAAGGGAGCCTCGCCCGAATTGCGCGAGAAAATCTTCAAGAACATGTCGCAACGAGCCGCGGAAATGCTGCGCGAGGATCTGGAGTCGAAGGGTCCGGTTCGCCTGTCCGAAGTGGAAGCCGAACAAAAGGAAATCCTCAAGATTGTTCGTCGCCTCGCCGACGAAGGCCAGATCGTGCTCGGTGGCGCCGGCGGCGAACAAATGGTTTAACCGATGTCGCGCATCATTCCCAAGGAGCAACTGGCCGGCTATCAGCGCTGGCAGATCGGTTCCTTCGACAAGCCAGCCGAGCCAAGCACACCGGCAATCGACGAGCCTGCCGGATCGCTATCGGCGCAGGCCGCGGCCGAATCCGGACAACCTGACGCGGGCACGGTCGTCGAGATTCCCTTCCCGACCGCCGACGACTTGGCACGCATCAACGACGCCGCGCGCACCGAAGGCTACCAGGCCGGCTACGAAGAAGGCCTGGCCGCCGGACAGGCCGAGTTCGACGCACGCATGGCCGATCAAGCCGCGCAGTTTTCAACGATCATCGGCAATCTTCAGGTTTCGCTGGCTCATCTGGATCAGGAAGTATCCGACCAACTGCTCGATCTCGCGCTCGAAATCGCCTCGCAAGTGCTGCGCAACACGCTCAAGGTCGAACGAGAGCGCTTGCTACCGACCATTCGTGAAGCCCTGGCCGAATTACCACTGCACCACGGGACCATCTCGCTGCACCTCAACCCGCTGGATGCCGAGGCACTATCTTCGACGCTCAAGGACCAACTCACCCATACCGGCGCCCACATCGTTCCGGACGTAGCCGTTTCCGAAGGTGGCTGCCAGGTTAGGGCGGGCAGCAGCGAAATCGACGCCTCGATCGAAACACGCTGGCGGCGGGTTCTTGAAGCCATCGGCATTGAACCGACGCAATGGCTGACGAAAACCTGAGTTCGCCGCCGCCCGACCATCTTGGTCGCTGGCGGCGCTTCCTGGCCAACTGCCAGGCTGCAGCCAGCCAAGCCCAGCCCTTGTGGGCAACCGGCCGCCTCACGCGCATCAACGGATTGGTCATGGAGGCATCCGGCCTCAAGCTGCCGCTTGGCAGCACCTGCCGCATCATCCCGGGCGGAGGGACGCCGGTGGAAGCCGAAGTTGTCGGCTTTGCCGGCGAAAAAATCTACCTGATGCCGTCTGACGACGTTTTCGGCCTCGCTCCCGGGGCGCGCGTCGAAGCGGTCGATGTGCCGCATACCGGACCGCGCGTCGACGTTCCGCAATTCAAACGGCGCCGTGCAATCGATCGCGCCAAGCAGGTACCCGTTGGCGACGAACTGCTCGGCCGCGTCGTCGATGGTGTCGGACGCCCGCTGGACAACAAGGGTCCACTCGCCATTTCGACCACGCGTTCGCTGCAGAGCCGCCCGTTCAATCCGATGATGCGTGCCTCCATCGTTCAGCCACTCGATGTCGGCATTCGGGCGATCAACGCCCTGCTGACCGTCGGGCGCGGCCAGCGGATGGGACTTTTCGCCGGCTCCGGGGTTGGCAAGTCGGTTCTGCTCGGCATGATGGCACGCTACACCGAAGCCGAAGTCATCGTCGTCGGACTGATTGGCGAACGGGGGCGCGAGGTCAAGGAATTCATCGAGCAGATTCTTGGCGAAGAAGGCATGCGGCGCTCCGTCGTCGTGGCAGCGCCGGCCGACACCGGGCCGCTCATGCGCCTGCAAGGTGCCGCCTATGCGACAACCATCGCCGAGTACTTTCGCGACCAGGGCAAGCAGGTCTTGCTGATCATGGATTCGCTGACCCGCTTCGCCATGGCCCAGCGCGAGATAGCGCTGGCCATCGGCGAGCCGCCGGCGACACGCGGCTATCCGCCATCGGTCTTCGCCCGCCTCCCGCAACTGGTCGAACGGGCAGGCAACGGCCCGGAAGGCGGCGGCTCGATTACCGCCTTCTATACGGTCCTCGCCGAAGGCGACGACCAGCAGGATCCGATTGCCGACTCGGCGCGCGCCATTCTGGACGGCCACATCGTGCTTTCCCGCACGCTGGCCGACGCCGGTCACTACCCCGCCATCGATATCGAACAGTCGATCAGCCGCGCCATGGTCAATTTGATCGATGCGCCGCACCTCGACCAGATCCGCAAATTCAAGGTGCTCTTCGCGCGCTATCAACGCTCCCGCGACCTGATCTCGGTCGGCGCCTACGCGCCGGGCTCCGACCCCGTTCTCGACCAGGCCATCGCGCTCTACCCGAGGATGGAGGGCTTCCTGCAACAACAACTGGTCGAGCAGGCAGACTTTCCGGCCAGCCTTGAAGCACTCAAGACGCTCCTCTGATAACCCATGCCTCAGACATTTTCCCTGCAGCCCTTGCTGGACCTGATGCAAACCCGCACCGACGAGGCGACCCGGACCCTCGGCAAGCTGATCGCGGCAGAACAAAGCCAGCGCAGCCGCTTGCAGATGCTCGAGCAGTATCGTGAGGAATACGCCCAACGCCTGCGGGACGCCGTCGCCCAGGGCATCACCCGGCTGGTCATGCTCAACTATCAGGATTTCCTGGCCAGAATCGACGAAGCCATCGAGCAGCAACGGCTTGCCGTACAGGACTCCGAACGCAACACCAAAGCGGGCCAGGTGCATTGGCAAAGCCAGAACAAGCAATTGAAAGCCATTGACACCTTGTCCCAGCGACATGATGCCCGTGAGCGTTATCGCGAAAACAAGATCGAGCAGAAACTACAGGATGAGTTCTCCACGCGGAAATACGGCATCAAGGACTCCCCCGACCAGGACGCCTGACAGGCACGCATATTGCTCACAGCTGGCTGAACAATCATTTCGAGGTTTTGGCCATGGGCCTAAGTGTCATTTCACAGCGAGCAAGCGGCATCAGCGCAAATCCCGCCGCCGGTTCGGCCAGTGCAACCAGCGCACTACCAGGGGATTTCGCCGCCCTTCTATCGGGCCAGCCGCTGTCTGCACTCATCGCCCAGGGCAGCGACTCGTCGCTCATGCCCAAAACCCCGAACGATGGCACCACAACGGAAGACTCATTAACAAACGACACCTCCGCCGGCATATCCCTGCTCGATCCGGCAGCACTCATCGCCATGCTCGGCACCGCCCAAAGCCAGCCCACAGTCCGTAGCGAAGCTCCAAACATCGAACTGAACAGCGACACACTCGCCGCCGCGTCGAAAGGCCAGTTGCCGGCGGAAAAGATCCCGACCGAATCTATCGCCAGGGACCTTCCCATCCCGGACAAGACACTAGCCGCGCAACGCGCCGGCCTGGGCGTCTCCGGTACGGAGGCGAAACTCCCCGGCGATCCGGCACCGGCAAGCAAGCCGCTCCTCGACACGGCAAATATTGCCGCTGGCAGCGAACCCGGCATGGGCCACGTCCCTGCATTCAGCGACGCGATCGCCACCTCGCTCCATCAACGGGGCGTCGCGCCAGGCGGACAACCCACCATGAGCAACATCGCCGCCCATCTGCACAGCCCGGCATGGTCGCAGCAATTCAGCGAAAAAGTCGTCTGGATGGCCAACCAAGAAATACAAAGCGCCCAGATCAACATCAATCCGCCACAACTCGGTCCCGTACAGATCACCTTGAGCCTGAGCGGCGACCAGGCAACCGCCGTATTCGCATCGCCCCATGCCGAGGTGCGCCAGGCCATTGAAAGTTCCATGTCCCAACTGAAGGAAATGCTGGCTTCCGCCGGCATCAGCCTGGGGGACACCAATGTCGGGGCAAATCTGGCGCAGCAAAACCAGAATAGCCCTTTCCCGACGCCAAACAGAACCCAAGCAACGCTTGAAAACGCTATACTCCCGGCCAATGACGATGCGCCAAGCGCAGGTGTCGCAACGCCCCTGCAGCAAGGCCGGGGCCTTGTAGACCTGTTTGCCTGACGGACAAGGAAACTCTAGACAGGAGAGAACATGGCCAAGGATGCCAAACCAGCGGAAGAAGGGGCTGAAGTCGCCCCGAAAAAAAGCAAAAAACTGTTGATCATCATCTTGGCCGTTGTTCTGGTGGTTGTCCTGGCCGGCGGTGGCGCGGCCTTCATGCTGCTCAAGAAGGGCGATCACGAGGAAGGTGACGAGGAAGTCGCCGAAGAAACCGCCAAGCCCAAGAAAAAGGACAAAAAGAAGGACGCGCACGCCGCTCCGGTCTTTATCAATCTCGATCCGTTCACGGTCAATCTGGTTCCTGAAAGCGGCGATCAATACCTGCAGGTGATCCTTTCTCTTGAACTCGAGGATGCGACCGCCGACCCGCAACTCAAGGCATTGACACCCAAGATTCGCAATAACATCACCTTGCTGCTTTCTTCCAAGAAAGCGTCGGAACTATTGCCCAAAGAAGGCAAAGAGAAGCTGGCCGAGGCGCTCAAGGACGAGATCAATTCGGTCATTGAACCGCCCAAGAAAAACAAGAAGGGCGAGATCACGGCCTCCGAAGGCCCGGTCAAGGCCGTCCTTTTCACCTCTTTCATCATCCAGTAAGGAGCCATGGCAGGCGACTTTCTCTCCCAGGATGAGGTTGACGCCCTACTCAAGGGCGTCACCGGCGAGACTGACGAACCTGAAGACAGCACAGGTGAAGGCGGTGGTATTCGCGCCTACAACATCGGAACCCAGGAACGGATCGTCCGCGGCCGGATGCCGACCCTGGAGTTGGTCAACGAGCGCTTTGCCCGTTACCTGCGGATTGGCCTGTTCAACTACATGCACCGGAACGCGGAAATTTCGGTCGGCCCGATTCGCGTCCAGAAATACAGCGAGTTCATTCGCAACCTCGTCGTTCCGACCAACCTGAACCTCGTGGTCGCCAAGCCACTGCGGGGCACGGCACTCTTCGTGTTCGACCCGAACCTGGTCTTCCTGGTGGTCGACAACATGTTCGGTGGCGACGGTCGCTTCCACACGCGCGTCGAAGGGCGGGACTTCACTGCGACCGAGCAACGCATCATCCAGGGCTTGCTCAATGTGGTGTTCACCGAATACAGCAAATCGTGGAAACCTGTCTACGGCATGACCTTCGAGTACATCCGCTCGGAAATGAATTCGCAGTTTGCCAACATCGCCACCCCTTCCGAAATCGTAGTTTCCACGACCTTTACGCTCGAATTCGGTGGCGCCACGGCAGACATGCACATCTGCTTCCCCTATTCGATGCTGGAGCCCATCCGCGACCTCCTGTACAGCACCATGCAAAGCGACCAGCTGTCTTCGGACAAACGCTGGATAGGCACCCTGCGCAAGCAGCTACAAGGTGCCGAGGTTGAAATCGTGGCCATGCTGGGCTCAGGCAAGGTATCGCTTGGACAGATACTCAGGCTAAAGGTCGGGGACGTCATTCCCGTGCACATCCCGGACAAGATCGAAGCCTTGGTCGACAACGTTCCGCTCATGGAGTGCACCTACGGCCAGCAGAATGGTCAATACGCTTTGAAGGTCGAGCGATTCATCGCCGCCTCGCCGGAAGCCGCCCACGCGGAACCGGCACCAGGAGAAAACAATGGCTGACGAAATGGAAAACATCGAGAGTAACGCCGCCGACGAAGGCCAGATCAGCGAAGACGACTGGGCTGCCGCCATGGCCGAACAGGCCGTTACCGACGCTCCGGCCGAGCCGGCCAATGCCCAGCCGGCGAACATTTTCCCCTCGTTCGGCGGCAACAGCGGCAATGCCGGCATGATGAACGAACTCGACATGATCCTGGACATTCCGGTTCAGATCACGGTCGAACTCGGCCGCACGAAAATCACCATCAAAAACCTGTTGCAGCTTGCTCATGGTTCGGTCGTCGAACTCGATGCCATGGCCGGCGAACCCATGGACGTCATGGTCAACGGCACCCTGATCGCCCAAGGCGAGGTCGTCGTGGTCAATGACAAGTTCGGCATCCGCCTGACCGACATCATCACGCCATCCGAACGGATGCGTAAGCTCAATCGCTGAACGCGCTGCGGAGTTTCGATTAAGATAGCGGGCTACGACCTCCCGCTAGCGAAACCCGCCTTGTTACGCACCCTACTTCTGCTCATTCCTGCCGCAGCCCAAGCCGGCGAAGCCGTTCAACCAGGCGTCTCGTCAGGTTCCTACATCCAGGCCGGCTTCGCCCTGGCCCTTATCGTCGCCCTGCTGGCCGCAACGGCCTGGCTGGCACGCAAGGTTTCCGGCGGCAAAGGCTTCGGACAGGCCGGCATGAAAGTCATCGGCGGCGTGGCGCTTGGCCCTCGCGAGCGAATCGTGCTGCTCGAAGTCGGCAACGACTGGCTGGTCATCGGCATCGTTCCCGGTCAGATTCGTACACTGCACCGCCTAGACAAAGGCAGCCTCCCGGACGCCACACCGGCCTCCTCGGCCGAAAAACCTTTTGCTCAGTGGCTGCAAGCCGTCGCCAATCGCTCACAACATGATTAAGCGCCTGCTCGCCTCCCTCCTGCTCTTGCTGCCTGCCGGGCTGGCACTGGCCCAGGCCACGGGCGGCCTTCCGGCAATCACGAGCACACCGGCTGCCGGCGGCGGAACGACCTATTCGCTGACGATCCAGACGCTGCTGTTGATGACGGCGCTGACCTTCATCCCGGCCTCCGTGCTGATGATGACCAGCTTCACGCGCATCGTGATCGTTCTCTCGCTGCTGCGCCATGCGCTGGGTACGCCAACCACCCCACCCAACCAGATCATCGTCGGGTTGTCCTTGTTCCTGACCTTCTTCATTATGAGCCCGGCACTCGACAGAGTTTATACGGAAGCCTATCTTCCCTTGTCGGAAAACAAGATCAACGTCATGCAGGCTGCCGAGAGGGCTGCGGCACCAATGCGCGGCTTCATGCTCAAGCAGACCCGTGAAGCCGACCTGGCACTGTTCGCCGGCATCGCGAAGATTGACAAGATCGACAAGCCGGAAGACACGCCGCTGCGCATACTGATCCCGGCCTTTGTCATCAGCGAACTCAAGACCGCCTTCCAGATCGGTTTCATCCTGTTCATTCCCTTCCTGGTGATCGACATGGTCGTCGCCAGCCTGCTGATGTCGATGGGCATGATGATGATGTCTCCGGTCATGGTCGCTCTGCCGTTCAAGCTGATGCTGTTCGTTCTGGTCGACGGCTGGCACCTGATCATCGGCTCACTGGTCCAGAGCTTTTCGCCATGACGCCGGGGACCGTCATGGAGATCGGCCGCCAGGCGATCGAGGTAACCCTGCTGATTTCGGCACCGCTACTCGTCACCGCCCTGGTCGTCGGCCTGATCATCAGCATCTTTCAGGCCGCGACGCAGTTGAACGAATCGACCTTGCAGTTCGTTCCCAAGCTGGTTGCCATGTTTGTCGTCTTGCTGCTGACCGGCCCGTGGATGCTGCAGTACCTGATCGACTACATCCAGCGCCTGTTCGGCAGCATTCCCCAACTCATTGGCTAATCCATGATCAGCATCGCTTCCGGCCAGATCGATGCCTGGATCGTTGCCTTCATCTTTCCGCTGAGCCGCATCCTGGGATTCATCGCGACGGCCCCGTTGTGGAGCACAGCCGGCGTCCCCAAGCGTATCCGATTGACCATCGGCATTGCGATTACCGTCGCCCTCGCCCCTGGTTTGCCGCCAATGCCGGAAGTGCAGCCCGCTTCGCCAGCCGGGCTATGGATCATGGCTCAGCAGATGTTGATCGGTATCGGCATGGGCTTCGCCGCGAAGATTGTCTTTACGGCATTCCTGTTCGCGGGCGAATTCATTGGCAGCCAGATGGGGCTTGGTTTTGCGACCTTCTATGATCCTTTGAACGCCTCGCAAACCCCCGTTATCGCGGAATTCATGAACTTGGTCGCCTTGCTGCTGTTCTTGTCGCTGAACGGACACCTGCTTTATCTCGCGACCCTGGCCCAGAGCTTTTCGGCCATTCCGATCAGCAATGTGCCCGTCGGTGCCGGCTCCTGGCTGAACATTGCCGAACTCGGCAGCAAGATATTTTCCGCGGGGTTGCTCTTGTCCCTGCCCATCATGGCGGCGCTGATGATCACCAACGTCGCCTTGGCCGTACTGACGCGCGCCGCGCCGCAGCTGAATCTTTTCGCGCTGGGTTTCCCGCTCACCCTGATCGGAGGCTTCCTCATCCTGGCCATCAGCCTGAATTACCTGGCCTCGCCGTTCCAGGGTATTTTCCAGGTCGGACTCGAAGCGATGCTCGGCGTTATGGTTCCCGGAAAACCATAACGCTCAGTTCAGCATGAACGAGTCGGCCTGCTGGGGCTTGACCAGCTTGATCGTTCCTTCGGCAACGCGCCGGGCGCCGATTGTCTGCGAGTCGATACCTTCGCTGTATTCAAGAATCTGGTATCCGCCAAATCCCTGCTCGCGCTGTATCTGATTGGCTCGGCGCTTGAGTATCTGTATCGATTCACCCGAGCCGCCGGTATGGTAACGCTTCATCTTCATCGAGAACCGATAGGTCTCGTCGTCCAGCCGCGCCTCCTCGATCTCCCAGTTCGGCGCCAGCGGATCATAGTAGGCATAGATCGCGGCCCCCACCAGCAAGGTCGTCAACGAAACCGAGGTGTGCGCGGTCAGGCGAATGGCCTGATCGGGAATCAGCGGCGAGCCCCCCGTCCTGCCGGTATTGGTGCACCCCGCCAAGGCGACGCACACGGCCAACCCCACTAGAAGGCGTTTTTTCATAGGATGTTGAACAAGCTCAACTGACTGATTTGCTTGAAGGTGGTTTGTGCCGCTTCGAGTTGCATCTTGTAGTTGGCGAACCGTGAAATGGCCTCGGTGTAATCGAGATCCTGCAAGTCGGAAAGTCGCTGCGTGTACTGCAGGCTGCGATCCTTGCTGCCCTCGATCAGGGTCTCCAGCGAATTCTGGCGAGCCCCGACCGTGGCACGCACATTGGCCACATGGGAAATAGCCGAACGCAGGTCGCCAATGGCTTGGTTGTAAGCGCCGGCCGTGTAGGGAACGCCGCTGGTCGGATCGAGGATGTCGATCATGTTCTGCAAACTGTCGAAGACGCTTCGGCCAACGACGTTGCCCGAAGCGTCCTTGACGCGCATGAACACGTCGAGGCCGTTCTCGCTGATGGGCATTTCGGCAGACTGGGAAACCAGCAGCGACTGTTGCCCGGCATCCCCGTTGTAATTGACCAGGGTGCCACCGCCCAGTGCGTAGGGCTGGGTCGCGCCCACGTTGTTCTGGAACGGCTGCGTGGTCGACTTGAAGCCGGCAAAGACATACAGGCCGGTACCATCCTGCGTATTGGCCAGGCCGATCAGATTCTGCATGCGCTTTTTCAACTCGGCCGCGAGCATGCCGCGATCCGAAGGACTGTAGGTCGGATTGCCCGCATCGCTTGCCCGCGCAAAGATCGCATCCAGTTCGTTGTTCACGCTGCCCAGCGTTCCTTCCAGGAAGGTCAGGGACGACAGGGCCGTGTTCTGGTTGTCGAGCATCTGGGCGGTGACGCCCTTTGATTGCTCCACCTTGAGGGCTTCCGAAGCCGCAATCGGGTCATCGGCCGGGGTCAACACACGGCGTCCGGTGGACAGCTGGTTCTGGGTCTTGTACAGATCGAACTGCCGGTCCTGGATACCCTGATTGCCGCTAGTGAAAATCATCGAGGTACTGACACGCATGGGTTTCCTCCTTATCTGCCAAGCGACAGGATCGTATCGAACAGCTGATTACCGATCTCAAGTATCTTGGAAGATGCTTGGTAGGCACGCTGGAACTTCAGCATTTCAGCGGCCTCTTCATCCAGATTGACCCCGGAAAGGGCTTCGCGCGCCGATTGCGCCTGCTTGAGCACGGCTCCCTGCGCGTCCATCTTGACCTTGGTTTCGCGGGTCATGATGCCGTTGTCGGCCACCAGGCTGGCGAAGGCCGCCTGGAAGGTTGCCGTACCACCGGAGACGGTGTTCTGTGTCTGCAGCTTGGCGAACAGCACCGCATTCCGGCCATCCTGAACCCCTGCCGCATTCCGCTGCACCGTGAACTGGTCGCCGGCGGCCGGGCTTCCTTTGATATCGAAGCTCATGCCGTTGAAGGTAATCTTCGCCAGAGTCGCAGTGCCGGCAGTCAAGGGCACGTTGCCGGAGCTCGGCGCCGAACTCGTACCGTCCGAATAGACGGCTGTCCATGTCCCCGGAACGCCATTGAGCGTGGTCGCCGTGGCACTCAGCGTGGCGGGCAACCCCGCCGTGCTGTAGCCCGTCGCGACGCTGCCTTGCGAGATGGTCATCGAACCGGTGTTGGTCTGGTTCGGGGCCGTACGGACCGGGGCGGCGGCGGCAATCAGGCGTGGGTCGGCGGCAACCCGGCCGTCGACGCTGATCGTCATCGCCGCATCGGCCACCGGCTTGATCACGAAGGTATCGCCGCTATTGCCGACCGCGCCGATGGTGATCGCTACGCCATCCACGGTGAGCGAACCGGCACCGCTGCCGCTACCAACCATCTGCCCATCGCTCAGACGCGTGATGGTGTAGGCACCGGCGCCGCCGAAGGTCACCTGATAGTTGCTGTTGGTCAGATTGGTATAAAAATTCCCGGAATTGCTCGGCGCGGCAAGACTCGCCGACACGGCCCCCGTGCCCGTATTGCCCGAGTTCGGCAAAACAATGGGAGAGGGTACCGAGAAGAAATTGCCGACAAATCCGGCATTCCCCTGAATATTGCCCTGCAGATCCTGGCCAAGCTCATGCTGAGCATTGAAGGTAAGCGCCACGGATGCGGCAATGCGTCCCAAATCGTTAGCCACCGAGTCCAGGGAGCGATTGCGAAAATCGACCAACCCGCCCAATTGCCCGCCGACAATCAGCGAATCCGGCATCTGGAGCGTCCCGCTATTGGTCTTCAGGCCGACAACGATCTTCGACGGGTCGGAGGTCGAGGCGGTCGCCGTCAGCTGCATGACCTGCGAGCCGACAACCAGTTGCTGGCCATTGCCGATATAGACGTTGTAACTGCCATTGGAATTGGTGCTCGTCTGCACCCGGATTCGCTTGTTGAGCTCGCTGACCAGTTGATCGCGCTGGTCGAGCAGATCGTTGGCCGGTTGCTGATAAGCAGCTTCGGCAACCACGATCCGCTGATTCACGTCGGCGATCTGGGCAGCATAGGCATTGATTTCACTCACCGCGTCGGTGATACGGCCATTCACCTCGTCGGCAATTTCGCTGATTCTGCTCTGGATGTCCTGAAAACGGGTCACCAGCGTCTGCGCATTGCTGATCATCGACTGCCGGGCCGGCAGCAGCGACGGATTCGACGCAACCTGCTGGACGCCAGCAAAAAAGCTCTGCAGCGCAGGCGACAAGCCGGCATTGGGATCGGCCAGCAGGTTATCGATCTGGCTGATTTCACTGTAGAAGGCATTCAGCTGGCTGACCTGGGTCTGGGCCGTGTTGACCTGGGAATTGACGTAGCTGTCGTACATCCGCTTGACGGTCTGCACATGGACGCCCTGCCCCATCGCACCGGCACCGGTATTGACGGCGATGTTGGTCGCCTGCGTCGTCGTCTGACGGCTGTACCCAGGCGTATTGGCGTTCACCACGTTATGTTCGGTGGTCAGCAAGCCCATCTGCGCTGCCGCGATGCCACTGACCCCAATGCTGAAAATTCCTGTACCCATCATGTCACCTCTAAGAGGTTAACGGCCAAACTACCGTAAAGTTTAGGAAGCCATCAACCGATCAGCGCCTGCCGCAATGCGGGGCCATTGATAATGCGCGACAGCTTGTCGGCATACATCGGATCGGTGGCATAGCCAGCCTGCTGCAAACGTTTCGCAAACTCCGTGCCATCCTGCGACCCGATCACCGCACCGAAGCGCGCGTTGTTACGCAGCAGGTTGGCGTAATCGCGGAAAGCCTCCTCGTACGAGCCGTATGCCCGAAAACGCTCGACCGACTGCTGCGGCTGACCATTGACGTACTCCGTCGTCGTCGTATCCGCCGTCGCACCGTTCCAGTTCTTGCCGGCCTTGATGCCGAACAGGTTGTAACTGGGCGAGCCGTCGGCGCGACGTATTTCCGAGCGCCCCCAACCGCTCTCCAGCGCCGAATGGGCCACCAGGAACTGCGGCGGCACGCCGGTCGAGCGTGATGCCTCGACCGCATATGGCCATACGCGATTGACGAACTCTTTCGAATTGGCCGGCATCTCCGTTGCTGCAGCTGGTGCAGCCGTCGCATTGGCACGTGGATATGCCGCGGAAGTCGGCAGATTACCGAGCACCGTTTTGTACTGCAGATGGCGACCATCGGAAGCGGCAAGCGGCAAGTCGCCGGCGGCAGCGTTTGCCGCCCCCTGGGCATTGGCCTCTGAGCCGTTGCCGACCATCGTGCGCCCCAGTTGCTGTTCGATCAACTTGGCGAATCCGACGCCTTTTCCGTTGGACGAAAGGTTCTGCGCCATCTGCTGGTCGAGCAGGCTGGTGTAGAACTTCGATTGCTCGCTGTTGAGCATGCCGTCGTCCGGTACGGTATCGCGCATGCTCTTCATGACCATCTGCAGGAACATGGTCTCGAACTGCTGCGCAGCCGCCTTCAGCCCTTCCTGCGGATTCTTGGCGAACTGGCTGCGCAAGTCCTGCGCCGACTGCACGTCGAAAGCCGCCCGGTTGGGCGTGTTCTGTA
>CALJZP010000276.1 GCA_937983545.1 uncultured Azonexus sp. | reverse complement strand
CTTGACCAGCGTCGTCTTGCCGGCGCCGGAATGGCCGGTAATAAGGACCATCTGGCCGGCATCGATGCGGAAGCTCGCATCCTTCACGGCCTCGAGGCCGCCCGGATAGCGCTTGGTCAGATTGCTGGCTTCGATCATTGCTCGAACAGGGCGTCCACGAAGTCTTTGGCGGAAAAGGGGCGCAGATCGTCGATCTGCTCGCCGACGCCGATGAAGCGGACCGGCTTCGGACACTGGCGGGCGATCCCCAGGACGACACCGCCCTTGGCCGTCCCGTCGAGCTTGGTCAGGACCAGGCCGGTGACGTTGATCGCCTTGTCGAAGGCCTTGACCTGCTGCAGCGCGTTCTGGCCGATGTTGGCGTCGAGGACGAGCAGGGTTTCGTGCGGGCCTTCCGGTTCGATCTTCTGGATCACGCGGCGCACCTTGGCGATTTCCTCCATCAGGTGCAGTTGCGTCGGCAGGCGGCCAGCCGTATCGGCCAGCACGATATCGATACCGCGCGCCTTGGCGGCCGCGATGGCATCGTAGATCACCGCCGCCGGATCGCCGGACTCCTGGGCGATGACCGTGACGTTGTTGCGCTCGCCCCAGGTCTGCAGCTGCTCGCGGGCGGCGGCGCGGAAGGTATCGCCGGCGGCCAGCAGCACGGTCTTGCCCTGTGTCTGGAAATACTTGGCGAGCTTGCCGATCGACGTCGTCTTGCCGGCGCCGTTCACGCCAGCAATCATGATCACATAGGGCTTGTGGGTGTTGAAATCGAGCGGCTGCTCGAGCGGCTTGAGGGTTTCCAGCAGGGCATCGGCCAGCGCCTTCTGGATCGCCTCCGGCGTTTCCAGCTTGTCGCGCTTGGCGGCCTTCTTCAGTTCGTCGAGCAGGTGGGTGGTCGCCTCGATACCGACATCGCTGGTCAGCAGCAGGGTTTCCAGTTCCTCGAGCAGTTCGTCATCAACCTTGCCGCGCGAAAAGATGGTTTTGAGCTTGCCGCCCCACTGCGCGCGGGTCTTGGCCAGCCCCTGAAACAGGCGCTCGCGCCACGAGGGCTTGGCTGCCTCGGCAGGAGCGGCGGCGGCCGGGACTTCCGGCTTGACGTCGGACGAGGATTTTTTCAGGAAACTGAACATGGAATAGTTGGTCTCAAGCCTTGCTGACAGGCGGACGGCTAGCCGTTAAGATGCCGTCCGGTTGGATGCAAAATCAGCCGCAAATTCTAGCAGAAAGCCCCCGTACCCCCATGCGCCACAAATACCTGCTCTCCGTTTTGCTCGCTGCCGGCCTGTCCTCGGCAGCCCTGGCCAACCCTTACGAAACCACGCTGAAGAATGGCCTGCGCGTCATCGTCAAGGAAGACCGGCGTGCGCCGACCGCCGTCCAGATGGTCTGGTACCGCATCGGCAGCATGGACGAGGTCGATGGCCAGTCCGGCGTCGCCCACGTCCTCGAACACATGATGTTCAAAGGCACGCCGAGCGTCGGTCCCGGCGAGTTCAACAAGCGTGTTGCCGCCGCCGGCGGCAAGGACAATGCCTTCACCAGCCGCGACTACACCGCCTATTTCCAGCAGATTCCCAAGGAAAAGCTGGAAGACGTGATCCAGCTCGAAGCCGACCGGATGCGCCATCTCAACGTCGACGCCAAGGAATTCGAACAGGAAATCAAGGTTGTCATGGAAGAGCGCCGCATGCGCACCGATGACAACCCGCAATCGAAGCTGTTCGAGCAGATGAACGCCGTCGCCTTCCAGGCCCACCCTTACCGCCGCCCGATCATCGGCTGGATGAACGACCTGGAAACGATGACCGCCGCCGACGCCAAGGCCTGGTACGACACCTGGTACGTGCCGAACAACGCCTATGTCGTGATCACCGGCGATGTCGACCACCAGGCCGTCTTCGCGCTCGCCGAGAAGTATTATGGCCCGCTCGAAGGCCGCCCGCTGCCGATTCGCCGCCAACAGATCGAACCGAAACAGGAAGGCACCCGCCGCATCACGGTCAAGGCGCCGGCCGAATTGCCTGTGCTGATCATGGGCTACAAGGCCCCGATCCTGCGCGACGTGGAAAAGGACAGCGACCCCTACGCCCTGGAAATGCTCTCCGCCATTCTCGATGGCCACGATGCCGCCCGCTTCAACAAGAAGCTGGTGCGTGAGGAGAAGGTCGCCCTGGCGGCCGGCATCGATTACGACAGCACCGCCCGCGGCCCCGGCATGCTCTACCTGCATGCCACCCCGTCGGAAGGCAAGACGGTGGCCGACCTGGAAGCGGCCCTGCGCGCCGAAATCGGCCGCGTCCAGCAGGATGGCGTCAGCCAAGCCGAGTTGAAGCGAGCCAAGGCCCAGCTGATCGCCAGCGAAGTCTACAAAAAGGATTCGATGTTCGGCCAGACGATGGAAATCGGCCAGATCGAGTCCGCCGGCCTGCCTTACCGGAAGCTGGACCGCATGCTCGAGAAGCTGCAGCAGGTCACCGCCGAGCAGATCCAGGCCGTCGCCAAAAAATATTTCAACGACGACGCACTGACCGTCGGCGTCCTCGATCCGCAACCGCTCGACGGCAAGCCCCGCCGTCCGGCCGCCGCCACCCGCCATTGATGAATACCGCCATGACCAGACTGATCGTCGCCGCCTTCGCCTTCCTGCTCACCCAGAGCGCCCTGGCCGGAATAAAGATCGAGCACTGGGTGTCGTCCTCTGGCGCCCGCGTCTATTTCGTCGAAAGTCGCGTCCTG
>CALJZP010000275.1 GCA_937983545.1 uncultured Azonexus sp. | reverse complement strand
ACGGCGGCATCCTCTTCCACCCGCCGGAAAACGTCATCCGCGAATTCCCGCAGTATCCGGTCGTGCGTGACTATGACCAACTGCGCGTCGAGATCGACAAGGCTTTCGCCCGCGCCTGACCGCCCGGGCGAAAGCCTTGCGGCAAATTGCACCGCCCCCGGAGGGGGCTGGGCACTTCGAATCAGCCTTTGGCCACCATGCATAGAGACCGTTTCTACACCCTGACCGCTTCCTGCCCCGACCAGGTGGGCATCATCGCCCGCGTTTCCGGCTTCATTGCCCAGAACGGTGGCTGGATACTCGAGTCGAGCTTCCATGCCGATGCGCTGACCGGTCGCTATTTCATGCGCATCGAGATCAAGGCCGATTCGCTGCCCTTCCTGCTCGCCGAATTCCGCGAGCGTTTCCGCAGCGAAGTCGCCGAGCCGCTGTCGATGACCTGGACGATCAACGACAGCGCGATCAAGAAACGGGTCGTCGTACTGGTCTCCCGGCAGGAGCACTGCCTGTACGACCTGCTGGCCCGCTGGCAGGCCAAGGAACTGGACATCGAGATCCCCTGCGTCATCTCCAACCACGATACCTTCCGTGGTTTTGTCGAGTGGCATGGCATCCCGTTCATCCATGTGCCAGTCACGCCGGACAACAAACAGGCCGCCTACGCGGAAATCGCCCGCATCTTCGACGACGTGCGCGCCGACACCATGGTGCTGGCCCGCTACATGCAGATCCTGTCGCCCGAGCTGTGCGACGCGCTGGCCGGCCGCATCATCAACATCCACCACAGCTTCCTGCCCAGCTTCGCCGGCGCCAAGCCCTACCACCAGGCCTACACGCGCGGCGTCAAGCTGATCGGCGCCACCTGCCATTACGTGACGAGCGAACTCGATGCCGGCCCGATCATCGAACAGGACGTGATCCGTATCGATCACTCCGATTCGCCGGAAGACATGGTCCGTTACGGCAAGGACATCGAGAAGACCGTACTGGCGCGGGGGCTACGCTACCACCTTGAAGACCGTGTCCTGGTGCACGGCAACAAGACGGTGGTCTTCCGCTAGAAGCGCCTGAGCGGAGAGGTTCGACATGATTACCCTCGTACCTCCCCGCTTGCTGTTCGTCGACCTGCGCCAGGAGCGCAGCGGCCGGATTCCCCCGCTGTCCGGCTTGGAGCTTGTCAATCCGCTCGTTGCCGGCGAATGCCACACTCCGGCCGGCGCGCTGGCCATCCTGGTCGCCATCGACGGCGAAGCCGCTTACGCCGACTGGCGAACCCGCCTGCATCCGCTGTACCCGAGGGCTTGTCCGCACGTCATCCTGCTCGATCCGTTCGACATGGACCAGGCGCGCAAGATCATGGCCGACGATGCCGCCGACTGCTGCGCCATCGACGATATCGAACGCCTGGAACTGATTGTCGCCCGTCTCGAGCGGCGCCAGAACCCGCGCTCCGAAGCCGGGCGCGAAGCCAGCGAAGCGGCGCTTTACCTGCGCATGCAGACGGCCGTCGACATGCTGCCCAGCCCCCTGTTCATCAAGGATCGCCATGGGCGCTACATCGCCTGCAACAAGGCATTCGAGGACTATATCGGGCTTCCCCGCGAGGCCATCGTCGGCGCGACGGTTTTCGACGTAGCCCCGGCCGAACTGGCCCAAATCTACGAAAAGGCCGACCAGGATCTGATGTCCGCGGGAGGCAAGCAAACCTACGAAGCCCAGGTGCGCTTTGCCGACGGCAGCTATCACGACGTGATTTTCTACAAGTCGGTGTTCTACGCGGCAAACGGCGAAGCGGACGGCATTTCCGGAACGATGCTCGATATCAGCGACCGCAAGTTGCTGGAGAAGCGACTGAAGATCGCCGCGTCGACCGACTTCCTGACCGGCATCCACAACCTGCGCACCTTCTACGAGCTGGCCGGACAGGAATACCGGCGTTTCTGCCGCCAGGGGGGCGATCTGTCGCTGGTGGTCATCGACCTCGACGATTTCAAGCAGATCAATGACCTGCTCGGCCATGCCGCCGGCGACGAGGCCTTGCGTTCGTTCGTCGCGGCGGTGCAGGTCAACCTGCGCGAACAGGACATTTTCGCGCGGGCCGGCGGCGACGAATTCCGCCTGCTGCTGCCGGGAACCGACCTGGCCGGAGCCATTCTCGTCGCGGAACGCATCCGCACGGCGGTCGCCCAGATCAAGGTCCGGGGCGCCGACGGCACACGCCCCCTGTCGATCAGCGCCGGCGTATGCGCCTGCCAGCCGGGCGACGACAATCTCGACATCGTCACTCGGCTTGCCGATGCCGAGCTATACACAGCCAAGGCAAACGGCCGCAATCGCGTCAGCCCGTCGCCTGCCACCCCATAAAAAATGGGCACCCGAAGGTGCCCAAAGGGAGAGAGGCTGAAATTTCCTTGCTTAGTGGTGGTAGGCGCTTTCGCCGTGCGAGGTGAGGTCCAGGCCTTCACGCTCTTCTTCTTCCGGCACACGCAGACCGATCACGATATCGACCAGCTTGTAGGCGACGATCGAGACCACGCCGGACCACACGATGACCGTACCCACGCCCCACAGCTGGCTGATGACCTGGGCAGTCATGTCGTAGGGAGCAACGGCGTTGGCGACGTAGTCGTAGACACCGGTACCACCGAGGGCCGGGTCGGCGAAGACACCGGTCAGGATGGCACCGAGGATGCCGCCGACGCCATGGACGCCGAACACGTCGAGCGAGTCATCCGCACCGAGCAGCTTCTTCAGGCCATTGACGCCCCACAGGCAGATCACACCGGCCAGCAGGCCGAGGACGATCGCCCCCATGATGCCGACGAAACCGGCAGCAGGCGTGATGGCAACCAGACCGGCAACCGCACCGGAAGCTGCACCCAGCATGGAGGGCTTGCCCTTGAGGATCCATTCGGCAAACATCCAGGACAGAGCGGCGGCGGAAGTAGCAACCCAGGTGTTGACCATGGCCAGCGCGGCAGCACCGGAGGCTTCGAGGGCGGAGCCGGCGTTGAAGCCGAACCAGCCGAACCACAGCAGCGAGGCGCCGATCATGGTGAAGGTCAGCGAGTGCGGCGCCATGGCGACATTGCCCAGGCCGGTACGCTTGCCGACCATGTAGGCACCGACCAGACCGGCGATCGCGGCGTTGATGTGCACCACGGTACCGCCCGCGAAGTCGAGGGCCCCCTTCTGGAACAGGAAGCCGGCGGTCTTGCCTGCCAATTCACCGGCGGCGGCATCGACATAGGCGTCCGGACCGGCCCAGTACCAGACCATGTGGGCCATCGGGATGTAGGACAGCGTGAACCAGATCACCATGAAGACCAGGATGGCGGCGAACTTGGCACGCTCGGCGAAAGCACCGACGATCAGGCCGCAGGTGATGGCGGCGAAGGCGCCCTGGAAGACGACGTAGGCCAGCTCGGAGATATTGACGCCCTTGGAGAAGGTTGCGGCCACGGAATCGACGGTCACGCCCTTCAGGAACATCTTGTCGAGCACGCCGAAGAATTCGTTGCCCTCGGTGAAGGCGGCCGAGTAGCCATAGACGACCCAGAGAACCGAGATCAGCGAGAAGGTGACGAAAACCTGCATCAGCACCGACAGCATGTTCTTGGTACGGACCAGGCCGCCGTAGAACAGCGCCAGACCGGGAATCGACATCAGGATGACCAGCGCGGCGCTGACCATGACCCAGGCGTTGTCGCCCTTGTTCGGCGGAACCGGGGCGGCAGCGGGAGCAGGGGCGGCGGCTTCGGCAGCAGCCGGCGCGGCGGCAGCCATGCCGGCCGGAGCGACTTCTGCTGCGGCGGCAACCGGTGCCGCAGCTTTTTCCTCGGCCCATGCCGGTGCGCCGAATGCAACGGCGCCGAGCAGGGCTAGCAATGCGAATACGCGTTTCATGATTGGGGCTCCTTAGAGGGCGTCGGTACCGGTTTCGCCGGTACGGATACGAATGACCTGTTCAACGTCGAAGACGAATATCTTGCCGTCACCGATCTTGCCGGTGGAGGCCGACTTCTCGATGGCCTCGATGACCTGATCGAGTTGCTCGTCCTTGACGGCGGCTTCGATCTTCACCTTGGGCAGGAAATCGACGACATATTCGGCGCCCCGATACAGCTCGGTATGCCCTTTTTGCCGGCCGAAACCCTTCACTTCAGTGACCGTGATGCCTTGCACGCCGATGGCGGACAGGGCTTCACGCACTTCGTCAAGCTTGAACGGCTTGATGATGGCGGTAACGAATTTCATGATGAAAGTTCCCCAGTTAGGTTGAAATCTGTTTTCCCCCGCCGGCGCCGGCCGGTGCACTGGCGGGGGATTTTAGGACTGCTTAGAAAGTCTTGGTCACGGACAGAACGGCAATACCGCGGCCTGCATCCTTGGCCTTCGAACCGGTGTTGCCCGACTCGTTCAGGGAGTTGGTGAAGCAATAGAACTCGCCCTTGTTGCAACTGCCCTTGGCGTTGGTGCCGACATAGGAAAGACCGACCACCCAGCCGCTCAGATCCTTGGTCACACCGAACTTCCAGTCGGTGTAGCTGATGCTGTCGGAGCCGGTCAGGCTGGCGGAAGCGTACTTGTAGTCCTTGGCGAACAGGTGACCAACGTGGCCGTTAACGCCCCAGCCATCGCCCAGGTCATAGTTGCCATTGAATTCGAGGTAGCTGGTGCCCTTGGATTCCGGCAGGTCGAAGTAATCGCTGACCGCATAGGAGTACTTCAGGGTCAGGAACTTCCAGCTACCGGCGACGTACAGTTCGAGGTTATCGACGGTGCCGCTGGCGTTGGCCGACGGATGCTTGGCATTGGTGCCGGACAGCGGACGGGCGCGGGAACCCGGATAACGGTAGTAGAGGGCGCCGACGTCGATACCGAAATCTTCGGCAAAGGTCGTCTTCCAGCCGCCGTAGAAGTCCATTTCGATGTTGCCTTCCGGATAGCCGGCGCCCGACGAAATGGTCGAGTTCCAGTTACCGATGTACAGGCCGGTAGCCGCATGCGAATAATCGATACCACCCTGGATGGCCGGCTTGCCGAAGGTCTGGTCGATGCCGCGGAAACGGTAGCTGGAAGCGACCGTCATGTTACCGGTCAGCGCCGGCGTTTTGGCAGCCGGAGCAGCGGCTTCCTCGGCAAAGACTGGAGCGGTGAAGGCGCCGACGAGGGCCAGGGCGATCAGGGACTGCTTCATGATTTCTCTCCTACGGATTGGTTAATGCAAAGATGAAATTGTTCGAGACAGCATTAGCACGACGTGTGCCAGGTGATATTTTTGATAAAAATCAAAGAGTTCTGACATATGAGCAAAATCAGGCACCAAAGGGGCGCACCAAAATCGTGCAGTTACAGTGTGTTACGCACCAAGCCCGAGCGACGATCGAAAAAGAGACGTCATCCCCCTGTGATAGACTGCGTGGTCACGGAGGACACCCATGCTCGACCCCAAGACTCTTGAAGATTTCGGCGCCAAAATGAGCGCCCTGCTGGCCAATACCCCCGCCCGCGACATTGAAAAGAATGCCAAGGCCATGATGAGCGGCTTCTTTGCCAAGCTCGATCTGGTCACCCGCGAGGAATTCGACATCCAGGCCCAGGTTCTGGCCCGCACCCGCGAGAAACTGCAGGCGCTGGAAGCGCGCGTCGACGCGCTGGAAAAAGCCCGCTCCGGCCAGTAAAGCAAGTCGCATGGCGCTGGCCATCGCCCACAGTCGCGGACTGGATGGCCTGAACGCCCCACCGGTCATCGTCGAGGCCCACCTGGCCAGCGGTCTGCCCAGCTTTACGCTGGTCGGCCTGCCCGATACCGAAGTCAAGGAAGCGCGCGACCGGGTGCGCGCCGCCATCGTCAATTCCGGTTTCGAATTCCCCAGCAAGCGCATCACCGTCAATCTGGCGCCGGCCGACCTGCCCAAGGAATCCGGGCGCTTCGACCTGCCCATCGCACTCGGCATCCTGGCCGCCAGCGGGCAGCTTCCGGCCAGCGCTCTGGGCGCTTACGAATTCGCCGGCGAGTTGTCGCTATCCGGCGAGCTGCGCCCGATCCGCGGTGCGCTAGCCATGGCGCTGCAAACCCGGGAGGACGGCAAGTCCTTCATCCTGCCCGAGGAAAGCGCCCGTGAAGCGGCCCTCATCGGCTCGGCCCGCATCCTGGCGGCCCGTTCGCTGCTCGGCGTCTGCGCTCACCTCGCCGATCGCGAGCACCTGCCGGCGGCCGAATCGGCAAGCGGCCCGACCAACCGCCCGCCCGTTCCCGATCTCGCCGATGTACGCGGACAAGCCCAGGCCAAGCGGGCCCTGGAAATCGCCGCAGCCGGCGGACATTCGCTCCTCATGCTCGGACCACCCGGTTCGGGCAAGTCGATGCTCGCCGCCCGCCTGCCCGGACTGATGCCGGACCTCGACAACGAAGCGGCCAAAAGCTCGGCCGCCGTCCTGTCGCTGGTCGGCCAGTTCCGCCCCGAGGCCTTCGGCGTTCGTCCCTACCGTCAGCCGCACCACACCGCTTCGGCCGTCGCGCTGGTTGGTGGCGGCAATCCGCCGCGCCCCGGCGAAATCAGCCTGGCACACCAGGGCATTCTTTTTCTCGATGAACCCGTCGTTTAGCTTTTTTTGCAATGTTGTCTATAACTCAATATATGTATGAATTATTGATGGAACATAGACAACATGACTGCTCCGATTTCACAGCCAATCGTCCAAAAATTTGCGAGGCATAGTCAATTGCCGTTCGTCGCCCTAAGCGGAGGGGCACGAAAGCTATTAGAGACGGCAGCCCAGCAGATTCCGCAGCACGAGCAGAAGGAGGTACCCAAGCTATTGAGGTGGCTCGAATGCTATTTGCAGATTACCGACCAACGGTTATCCATCCGCCACGTCAACGCTCCACTGTTCCACAATATTTGCGTCCGCTTCTATGGAGCGCTCTATTCCAGGCGATTTCTTGAAATCCGTAGTGAAGCACGTTACGTAGTAGCAAAAGCATTCTCGTCGCTACTAGAAGCCGTCAGGTCTCTTGCTCCGTTAACGCAAGTACCAACCCCACAATTATCAACCACAGGCCCTTCTCAAGAAATCCTGCAGTGGATCGATAGCTTCCACCAACTACCTTTGAACGAGGAAAAGGTATGGCTATGGACTGGCTGGCGAACAGAAAATCGAAAAGGGAAGGTCATATGGCTATCGCTCTATCCGGTTTATGACCGACTGGGGAGACTCTTTACGCAGCAGCTATACGAAACATGTGATCACTATTTCAAATCTCGTAAGGCTCACTACATTTCGTGCATTCAGGAACTTGCCGAATTCATCGGTAAGTACCCTGCACCCTTGTCTGCCGCTAACTTTAAGGATTCGAGCTTCGTAGGGAAATTTTGGCGAGAGTTCGTGGTGTACTACTTTGAGCGGGGCTACGAGCAAGGAACCAGCATTTCTACGCTTAAAAACCGTTGGCGTCACCAATTCCTGAATTTTGTCGAGCAGCATCTTGTCACCTCCGGCCAATTCGTAATGCCATGGGGTGGGCTACCCAATATTCCTCCGGCCTATGTCAGTGGAGCAAAGACAAATGTTAGGAAGGACAAGGACGGATATCAAGTCAAGACGAAGCTCCTGACGCATGTAGCATTGCATGTTACTGACGATGAGGCGATGCATCTGCTAAGTCTCCTCTACCCACATCCCCTTTCTTTAACTGCTTTTGAACTGGGTTTGCCAACTTCCAATGCACTAATTCCGCACTGCGTCTTGCTGATCGAAAAATACCCCAGAATTACTGACGCGTTCTTATGCGACCTTGAACTGTTTGATAAGAACGGTAAACGAGTGGGGCTAGTTGAAACCGACACAGGCCATGAACTGGTGGGCTACAAATCTCGCCGCGGTCCAACGCTTGCCCAACAGAAGATCTCTCTCGATCGCGACTCAGCAGAAGTCGTACTCCAGATGATCGCTCTCACTGATTCGTTACGTTGTTACCTAAAGGCTCGCGGCGATGATCAATGGCGGTATCTACTATTGACCTGCCAAAAGGGGTTCTCGTACCCCATGCGTGTTCGCCGCCTAAGTTCCATCACATGCGGCCCTGCGCGAAATAACGCCCTAGCTAGCAGTATTTCGGAAGCATGCAACATCCCCTTTGATCGAGCCTTAAGTCTAGCTGAGCGCTTTAGTCCTACAACCCTCCGAGCTGTCGGCGCGCGTTTAAATTTGACCACCTGTGCGCGTTGAATTTTGACCAGGTGTGATAGCCGCCTGACATAGGTTGGCTTGTGGATAAGTGTAGCTCAGAACAACTGATTTCCGAGCCACGACGAATGCGTTGGGGAAGC
>CALJZP010000274.1 GCA_937983545.1 uncultured Azonexus sp. | reverse complement strand
GTTCGAGTTCACCAGGACCACCCGGTAACCCTCCTCGCGTAACGCCTTGCAGGCCTGTGCCCCGGAATAGTCGAACTCGCAGGCCTGGCCGATGATGATCGGGCCGGCACCAATAATCAAAACACTCTTTATGTCTGTACGTTTCGGCATTTCTTTACTCTCGCCTTATTGCGCCGGCTGCAGCGCGGCAACACCACGCGTCATGGTGTCGAGGAAGCGGTCAAACAGATAGGCCACATCATGCGGCCCCGGGCTGGCTTCGGGGTGCCCCTGGAAGGAGAAGGCCGGCACGTCGGTGCGGGCAATACCCTGGAGGGAACCGTCGAACAGCGAGACGTGGGTGGCACGCAGATTGGCCGGCAGCGAATCGCCATCGACGGCAAAACCGTGGTTCTGGCTGGTAATCAACACCTGGCCGGTATCCATATCCTTGACCGGGTGGTTGGCACCATGGTGGCCGAACTTCATCTTCAAGGTCTTGGCACCGGAAGCCAGAGCCAGCAACTGATGGCCGAGACAGATGCCAAAAGTCGGCACACCGCGTTCAAGGAACTCGCGAATGGCTGCAATGGCGTAGTCGCACGGCTCCGGATCGCCCGGGCCGTTGGAGAGGAATACGCCATCCGGCTTCATGGCCAGCACATCGGCAGCCGGCGTCTGGGCTGGAACAACCGTCAGCTTGACGCCACGCTCGGCCAACATGCGCAGGATGTTGCGCTTGACGCCGAAATCGTAGGCCACCACGTGAAAGCGGTCTTCGGCCCGCTGGGCGTAGCCTTTCAGCGTCCACTCTGCCTCGGACCAGGTATAGCCTTCCTTGGCGGACACCACCTTGGCCAGATCCATGCCGTTCAGTCCCGGGAAGGCACGCGCCATGGCCAACGCCTTGGACTCATCGGCCTCACCTGCCAGGATGCAACCGGCCTGAGCGCCCTTCTCACGCAGAATGCGGGTCAATTTGCGGGTATCGATGCCAGCGATGGCGACGATGCCATGCTTCTTCAGATAGGAGGACAGGTCGTCCTGGGTACGCCAGTTGGACGCGACCAGCGGCAGGTCGCGAATGACCAGGCCGGCTGCGTAGTTGGCATTGGACTCGAAATCCTCCGCATTGCAGCCGGTGTTGCCGATATGCGGGTAGGTCAGGGTAACGATCTGGCGGCAATAGGACGGATCGGTCAGAATTTCCTGATACCCGGACATGGCGGTGTTGAACACCACTTCGCCACTGGTTACGCCATCGGCGCCGATGGATTGGCCCTTGAAAACCGTTCCGTCGGCGAGGGCGAGAATGGCGGGAGTGAATGAGGGCAGCAGTGACACGTCGGCTCTCCAAATATTTTCTGCTTATTCATGTGCCAAGCGGGAAGGCTTTCGCCTCCCCGCTTGTGCTTTTTAACCTTGTTATTCTAGCCGAAATGTACCTTTTCAGGCAAATTCAAGGGATTGCACGTGTCTCTACGTAACGCTTGAATGTCGGTTTGATGAGACTCATTTCATCAACCAAAGCCCCGTAAAGTCGACGACAGGCCACCCAATCGATGTTCGCCCCCCCCATGACGGCCTGTTCGATTTCCATTGCCTTGCGCCGGGCATGTTCGGCATGGAACATGGCCAGCAAACTCTTCAGGGTGTGGGCATGCATGCGCGTCTCTTGATCGTCCGTCGCATCGATCGCAGCCCCCAGACGCCCAAGATGCGCATCCCATTCGCCCAGGAACATACCCGCCATGGTGGCGAACAACTCCGGCTCGCCGATATCTTGCAACGCCGCCCCCAGATCAAGCTGTGAAGCCACACTGAGCAGCGCCCCGATCATTTCCTCCGACTCGCCTTCGGTCTCCCCCATGGCTCGCGCCAGTGCGGCACTCAACTCTTCCGGTCGCAAGGGTTTGGCAACATAGTCGTTCATTCCCGCCCCCAGGCAGCGCTCGCGATCCGACGCCATGACATTGGCGGTCATGGCGATGATGTAGACCGGCCTGAACTCACGGGAAACAACCCAGCTCCGCCGCATTTCCCGGGAGCGTATCGCTTCGGCTGCCTCCAGTCCGCCCATCACCGGCATCTGCATATCCATCAGGATCACGTCGAAATGCCCGCTATCGAACAGATCCAACGCTTCCGCGCCATTGTTGGCAATCGACACTCGGTGCGACAGACGCTCCAGCAAACGCTTGGCCAGCTCCTGATTGACCGGATTGTCTTCAACCAGCAATACGCTCAAGCCCGCCTTTTCCTCCTCGGCAAGCTTGGCAAGATTCACATGGGACAACATGAAAGCGTCAAGCTCAAGGCTATCCTTGCCTTCAGCCAACGCCAAGGCATCGACCACATCGGCACAGCCGACCGGCTTGACGAGGTGCGCCGAAACACCCAATTCCCTCGACCGCGCCAGATCGTGGCGCTGGTTTTCCGTCGTCAACACGATGACCAGTTTTTCCTTGCGCCCCGACCGCCCCCATGTTTCAGCCAAGGTAAAGCCGGCCGGAGGGTCCATGTTGGCATCGAGCAGGATGTAGTCATAGGGGAAATCGACTGCCCGACTACGCTCTATCGCAGCCACCGCTGCCGCACCGTCTGCCGACCAGGAGGCCTGAACACCGAGCCGTTCGATCAATTCGACCAGATAACGCCCGCTGGCCTCGTTGTCGTCAATGATCAAGGCACGACGACCGGCATAGCGCGGATCGACCAACGGAGCGCCAACCGGTGCCTCGACACCGAAACGACCGGTAAAGCAGAACACCGAACCTTGCCCCGGAGCGCTTTCGAGCCAGATCTTTCCATCCATCAACTGAACCAATCGGGCGCAAATCGCGAGCCCCAGGCCTGTCCCGCCAAAACGCCGGGTTGTCGACACGTCCGCCTGCGAAAATGCCTCGAAAATGGCCTGCTGCTTGTCCGCCGGCACCCCCATGCCGGTATCGCGTACGGAGAATCGCAAGAATACGGAATGGTCTTTCTGCTGATCGACCTCAATCCTGATCACGACCTCACCCGCCTCGGTGAATTTGATCGCATTTCCAATCAGGTTGATCACAACCTGACGCAAACGCGTCGGATCACCCACAATGCGAGCCGGGACATCGGGCCGGACATCCGCGATCAACTCCAGACCTTTCTTGTGCGCACTGACCGCGAGTACCCGGACAGCCTCGAGAACGACATCCTGCACCGAGAATGCCAAGGCCTCGAACTCCATCTTGCCGGCCTCGATCTTCGAAAAATCGAGAATGTCGTTCACGATGGTCAGGAGTGCCTCGGCAGAGGATTTGACGGTTTTCAAGTAATGCCGCTGCTCGGCATCCAGATCGGTATCCAGCGCCAGCTCGGTCATGCCGATGATGCCATTCATGGGGGTGCGGATTTCGTGGCTCATGTTGGCCAGGAATGCACCACGCGCCCGATTGGCGGCCTCCGCCGCCTCCTTCGCCGAAATCAGCGCCGCCTCCGCGGCCTTGATTTCGCTGATATCGCGCTGCAACACCAAAACCCGCGCTGGCCGCCCCTCGGAATCACGCACGGCAACCGCACCGCGCAACAGGAACCAGCGCCACTGACCATCCCGCGCCTTCAAGCGGCACTCGGCCTGGAAGGCGGCTTCCTGACTATTGAGATGCGCATCGATCCGGGCTTGCAGCACACGCAGATCCTCAGGGTGGACCATGCGCTGCCACTGGACAATGGAGTCATCGAGATCCCCCTCGGCATAACCGAGCATCTGCTTCCACTGCCGTCCGGATTCGATATGACCGGTAGCCAAATTCCAGTCGGTCAGGGCGTCGCCCGACAAGCGGGCATACCAGCCGCTCAGATTCTGTCCGGCATAGGCCCTGTAAGCCGAATCGACAACCCCCAGCAGCCTGCCGGCGCCATCTGCCAGTTCCTGATGATTGGCCTGCCGGGCCAATTCCAGCAGCTGGCGAAACCGCGACTCACCTTCTTCGCCGAAGATTTCCTGCAGCTGTTTCGCAAGCAGCCTGGATTTCATGCTTGCTAGCGCAAACCGAGAACATCCTGCATGTCAAACAGGCCGCTCTTGCGGCCGGCCATGAAACGCGCCGCGCGCAGGCTACCCAGCGCATAGGGCATGCGGCTGCTGGCCTTGTGGGTAATCTCGACGCGCTCGCCGATACCGCAGAACATCACCGTGTGATCGCCGACGATATCGCCTCCGCGCACCGTCGCAAAACCGATCGTGGATGGATCACGCTCGCCGGTCACACCCTCGCGGCCGTAAACCGCGCAGTCCTCAAGATCGCGCCCGAGAGCAGCGGCAACCACCTCGCCCATGCGCAAGGCCGTACCGGAGGGCGCATCGATCTTCATGCGATGATGTGCCTCGACAACCTCGATATCGTAGCCTTCGTTCATGATGCGGGCTGCCATATCGAGCAGCTTGAAGACCACATTGACGCCGACCGCCATGTTCGGTGCAAACACCACCGGAATATCCCTGGCTGCCTCGGCAATGACCGCCTTGCCATCGGCTTCGAAACCGGTCGTGCCGATCACCATGCCAACGCCGGCCTTGCGGCAGAGTTCGAGGTGCACCAGCGTACCCTGCGGGCGCGTGAAGTCGATCAGCACATCAATGTCTTTGAGGCCTGCCGCCACGTCATCGGTAACGACGACTTGCGAGGCCATGCCGACCAGTTCGCCGGCATTCTTGCCGATGGCCGGAGTGCCCGGCACGTCGAAAGCGGCGCCGAGCGCGACGCCCTCGCCCTTCAGGGTTGCTTCGATCAGCATGCGACCCATACGGCCGCCGGCACCGACAATGCCTATACGTGTTGCGTTCATTCCTAGAATCCAAACATGCTCAAAAAGCGCCGGATATAACCCGGCTCCTCGCGTGGCGGCAGCGGCTTGTCTGCGGCCTCGCCCGACAGCGTCCCCAGATCGACCAGACGACTCTTGCTCTGCGGCGTCGTCAGTTCGGCCACATCGGCAACGGCAACATCCCCCCCGACGCGCTCAAGACGGCCGTCAGCATCGAAGAACACAGTGAACTTGCGCCCCTCGACCGCTCCGGTCCGGCCATTCCGGTAGCTGTAGACATAATCCCAGCGCTGCTGGTGGAAAATGTCGGCCACCATCGGGGTTCCGAGAACGAAACGCACCTGATCGCGGGTTTGACCGGGCTTCAACTGGGCAACCATCTCCTGAGTCAGGACATTGCCTTGCTGGATATCGATCTTGTATTCATTGATGAAGCCGGGCTTCCAGGAACAGGCTGAAAT
Organism: uncultured Azonexus sp.; assembly: GCA_937983545.1. Taxonomy (GTDB): domain Bacteria; phylum Pseudomonadota; class Gammaproteobacteria; order Burkholderiales; family Rhodocyclaceae; genus Azonexus. Next base: position 6,121 of record CALJZP010000274.1, on the reverse strand, counting down.
AAGCACACTGGAGACGGCAACGAGCATCAGACGGGAACGGCGCATTCGGGATTTCCGGATTTTTGAATCGGCTTTGAAGCGGTATATCATACCCGAAATCGGCATCCTGCCTTGTTTGAACTATCTCTGGAAAATCCGTAATGAGCGATCCGCAAAGCCTCAAGAACATGGGGTTGAAAGCCACCTTCCCCCGCCTGAAGATTCTTGAGCTTTTCGAAAAAAGCACGATGCGGCACATGACGGCGGAAGACGTCTACCGGATGCTGATTGCCGAAAACATGGATATCGGCCTGGCCACGGTCTACCGCGTGCTAACCCAGTTCGAACAGGCCGGCCTGCTTGAGCGCCACTTTTTCGAATCCGGCAAGGCCGTATTCGAAGTCAATCGCGGCAAGCATCACGACCATCTGGTGTGCGTCGAATGCGGCAAGGTCGAGGAATTTTTCGATCCCGAAATCGAAAGGCGGCAAAGCACGGTTGCCGAAGAGCGCGGCTTCACCATCCAGGATCACGCCCTGTACATCTACGGTCGCTGCGCCGGCTGCGGCAGCAAGAAAGCCTGATTCCGACCATGTCCGATTTCTTTGCCGCCAACACGGCGGCCTGGCTGTCTTCGGCCGGAGCGACCTATTTGCTCATCGTACTGGCCGAGTTCGGTGACAAAAGCCAGCTCGTCTGCATGACCCTGGCGGCGCGCCACCGCGGTCTGCCGGTCGTGATCGGTGCCGTTTCGGCCTTCGCCATTCTCAACCTTCTGGCCGTACTGTTCGGTGCAGCCGTGGCGGCCTGGCTTCCCGACTGGGTCGTCACACTGGCCGTCGCCGTCCTGTTCGCCTTTTTCGGCATTCAGGCGCTACGTTTCGAAGAAGAGGATGAGGACGAGGCGATTGAAGAAAAACCCGGCCACGGCATCGTCGCGACCACTTTTCTGATGATTTTTCTCGCCGAATTTGGCGACAAGACGCAGATTGCCGTCGCCGGCATGGGCAGCACGGCTGCTCCGGCGGCAACCTGGGTCGGAGCGACGCTGGCTCTGACCACGACATCGGTACTCGGCGTCTACGCCGGCCGCCGCTTCCTGAAACAACTGCCGTTGCACTGGATACACCGGATCAGCGGCGTATTTTTCCTGCTGCTGGCCCTGCTTGCCGTATTGCGCCTGCTCGGCCTGATTTGATCTGACGCCGCCGCTCAGGCCAAGGCCTTGGGACTCAGCAGTTCCCGGGCATGCTGCAACGTAATATCCGTGATTTCGACCCCGCCGAGCATACGGGCGATTTCCCGAACGCGGCCGTCGTCGTCGAGCGGCTGGATGGCGCTCAAGGTTGATCCGTTGCGCGTCGCCTTGCTGACTTGCCACTGCCAGTTGGCCTGCGCCGCAACCTGCGGCAGATGGGTAACGCACAGCACCTGGCGTTCGCTGCCCAGCTCGCGCAGCAGGCGACCGACAATTTCCGCCACGCCGCCGCCGATGCCGACATCGACTTCGTCGAAAATCAGGGTCGGCACGCTGGCCGAACGCGACGTCAGCACCTGGATGGCCAGGCTGATGCGCGACAACTCGCCGCCCGATGCCACCTTGGCCAGCGGCTTGGCCTCGTTGCCGGCCAGGCCGCCGATACGGAACTCGACCTGCTCCAGACCATAGACGGCACCGCCTTCGACGGCCGGCAACGCGACCTCGAAACGACCGGAGGACAAGGCCAGCTGGCGCATCACTTCGCTGACCGCCTTGCCCATTTCCGTGGCGGCTTTCTTGCGCCCCGCCGACAGCTTGCCGGCCAGCACCAGATAAGCCTGCCGCGCCGCCGCCACCTTGGTTTCCAGCGCCGCCAGATCGGCCGACTCGTCAAGCTCGGCCAGGCGTTGGCGCCACCCCACAAGCAATCCCGGCAGTTCCGGCGGGGGCACACGGAATTTGCGGGCGTTGGCCATCACCGCATCCATACGGCGCTCAACTTCTGCCAGACGGCTCGGATCAAGATCCACACGGTCAGCATAGCGACGCAGGGTCGACACGGCTTCGGACAGCTCGGCCTGCACCGAGCCGAGCAACTCGGCCACCTCGGCCAGCGCCGGGTCGTATTCGGCGAGGCCGGCGAGACGATCGGCCACGCTGTCAATCTGCCGTTCGCACGCGGCATCGTCTTCAGCCAGCACACCCAAAGCGTACTGCGCACCCTCTATCAGGCTGGCAGCGTGGCCCAGACGACGGTGTTCGACATCGAGGGTCGCCCATTCGTCTTCGCCAAAGGCCAAGGCATCGAGTTCACCAATCTGCCATTGCAACTGCTCGCGTTCGCGCTGCAGCGCCTCGACGCCTTCGCTGGCGGAACGCAAGGCCTGCTCGGCGTCACGCCAACATTTCCAGGCCGTGGCCACTTCGCGCACCACCGTACCCAGCCCGGCGTGGGCATCGAGCAAGGCGCGCTGCGCATCGGCCCGCAGCAGCGACTGATGGGCATGCTGGCCGTGGATATCGACCAGCCATTCGCCGACTTCGCGCAGTTGCTGGACGGTGGCCGGCGAACCGTTGATGTAGGCACGCGAACGGCCACCGGCATCGACCACGCGGCGCAGCATCAATTCGTTGTCGGCATCGAGATCGTTGGCGGCCAGCCAGGCGGCAACCTCGGGCAAGGCGGCGACATCGAAGGTGGCAGCCACTTCGGCCTTGTCGCAGCCGGAGCGGACGACGCCGGCATCGGCCCGTTCACCCAGGGCAAGCGCCAAGGCATCGATCAGGATCGACTTGCCCGCCCCGGTTTCACCGGTCAGCGCCCCGAAACCGGCTGAGAACTCGAGCTCCAGCCGGTCGACAATGACGAAATCCTTGATGGTCAGGTGAAGCAGCATCAGGGCCCCTTCGGCCGTTCGCTCCACTGCAGTTTCTGGCGCAGCATGGCGAAGTAGCTGTAACCGGGCGGATGCAGGAAGCAGATTTTGTGTTCGGAGCGACGCAGACGAACGCTGTCGCCCGGCAGGAGATCAAGTGTCACCTGACCGTCGAAGTGGACGCGCGGGTCGTCGGCAGTGGCGATACGCAATTCGATGTCGGCGTTGTCGTTCACGATAATCGGCCGGTTGGTCAGCGCATGCGGACACAGCGGCACCAGCGCGATACCGGTCAGCGTCGGATTGAGGATGGGGCCGCCGGCCGACATCGAATAGGCGGTTGACCCGGTCGGCGTCGATACGATCAGGCCATCCGAACGCAGGTTGTAGATAAACTCGCCGTCGATGAACAATTCGAATTCGATCATCCGGCCGATGGCGCCCTTGTCGACCACAACATCGTTGAGCGCCATGTTCGAGGCGATTTCCTTGCCGTCGCGCATTACCTCGGCAGCCAGCAGCATCCGGTTTTCCGGGGCGAAGCGGCCGTCGAGCAGGTCATCCATGCAAGTCAGCATGTCGTCGCGGGCGATGTCGGTCATGAAGCCGAGGCGCCCCTGATTGACGCCGACCAGCGGCACGCAATAACGCGCCAGACGGCGGGCCGCGTTGAGCATGGTGCCGTCGCCGCCGAGGACGATGGCGAGATCGGCATGGGCACCGATGTCGTTGAAACCGCAAGTCACCCAGCGCGACAGATCGACTTTCTTGCCGATGTTCTCGGCGGTTTCCCGCTCGATGAACACCGAGGCGCCGCGCTCATAGAGGTACTCGGCCAACCGGCGCAGGGACTCGGCAATTTCCTGACTATGGTATTTGCCGACCAGCGCGATGGTCCTGGGAGAGCGATAGGATGTGAAGCCTCGGTTCATGGGGCTGAATTCTTGCATAAAAATGGCTAGTAGCGCGGCCTCCGGTTTTTTGTACAATCCGGGCATGCTTGATGAACGCGCCCGTACCCTGCTGAAGACGCTGGTCGAACACTACATCGCCGATGGGCAACCGGTTGGCTCGCGCGCGCTGTCTAAGTTTTCCGGCCTCGACCTGTCGCCGGCCACCATCCGCAACGTCATGGCCGATCTTGAAGAAGCGGGCTTCGTCGCCAGCCCGCACACCTCGGCCGGCCGCATTCCGACGGCGCGCGGCTACCGCCTGTTCGTCGACAGCCTGCTCACGGTCCAGACCCTGGAGGCCAGCCAGCTCGGCCGGATGGAGGAAGCGCTGCACGGCCGCCCGTCCAGCCAGATCATCTCCAGCGCCTCGCAACTGCTGTCCAGCCTGACGCACTTCGCCGGCGTTGTCATCGCGCCCCGCCGGCAGACCAGCCGCATCCGGCAGATCGAATTTCTCAGCCTCTCCGAACGACGCATCCTGCTGATCATCGTGACTGCCGACGGCGACGTGCAGAACCGCATCGTGTCCACCGAAAAAGCCTACACGCCTGCCGAACTGGTCAGTGCCGCCAATTACCTGACGCAGAACTTTGCCGGCCTGGATTTCGAACAAATGCGCCACCATCTGTCGGCAGAAATCCGGCAATTGCGCGAAGACATCAAGCCATTGATGACCCTGGCTCTTGAGGCAGGCGATGCCGCCATGTCGGAAAGCGCCACGCCCTACGTCATTTCCGGCGAAAAGAATCTGCTCGACGTCGAGGAACTGTCGTCGAACATGAAACGCCTGCGCGAACTGTTCGATCTGTTCGAGCAACGTTCCAGCCTGATGCGCCTGCTCGACGTCTCGAACCGCGCCGAAGGCGTGCAGATTTTCATTGGCGGCGAATCGGGCATCGCGCCGCTCGACGAATGCAGCGTCGTCACCGCCCCCTACGCCGTCGACGGGCAGGTGGTCGGTTCGGTCGGCGTCATCGGCCCGACCCGCATGGCCTACGAGCGGGTCATTCCCATCGTCGACATCACCGCCCGCCTGCTCTCCAGCGCCCTCTCCACCAAATCGGATCACTGATGTCCCGCTTTCTTCCTGAGCCGCCGCATCGCCATGGCACACCGGCGAGCACCGCCGTCGTCCTCGTCAATCTCGGCACGCCGGATGCGCCGACCGCACCGGCACTCCGCCGCTACCTCAAGCAATTCCTTTCGGACCCGCGCGTCGTGGAGATTCCCAAGCCGCTATGGTGGCTGATCCTCAACGGCATCATTCTCAACCTGCGCCCGAAAAAATCGGCTGCCAAGTACGCCACGGTCTGGATGCCGGAAGGGTCTCCGCTACGCGTGCACACCGAGCGCCAGGCCAAGCTGCTCAAGGGCCTGCTCGGCCAGCGCGGCCACCACGTCACGGTGACCTGGGCAATGCGCTACGGTTCGCCGTCGATACCCGAGACGCTCACCCGGCTGAAAGCCGAGGGTGCCAGCCGTATTCTGGTTGTTCCGATGTACCCGCAATACGCCGCCAGCACCACGGCAACCGTGGTCGATGCCTGCTCGACGTGGTTGCAGCAAACCCGCAACCAGCCCGAAATGCGCTTCGTTCGCAATTTCCACGATCAGGAAGGCTATCTCGCCGCACTGGAGCAATCGGTTCGCAAGCACTGGCAGGCCAACGGCCCACTCGGCGACAACGACCGCCTGCTCATCAGCTTCCACGGCCTGCCCAAACGCAGCCTCGATCTTGGCGACCCCTACTATTGCGAATGCCAGAAGAGCGGACGCCTGCTTGCCGAGCGCCTGAACCTGAAGCCCGAGCAGTACCGTATCTGCTTCCAGTCGCGCTTTGGCAAGGCGGAATGGCTGCAGCCCTACACTGCCCCCACGCTGCACGACTGGGGCGCACAGGGCATACACCGGGTAGACGTGATTTGCCCCGGCTTTGTCGCCGACTGTCTCGAAACGCTGGAGGAAATCGCCCAGGAAGGTCGCGACGACTTTCTCAAGGCCGGCGGCAAGGCATACCACTACATTCCGGCGCTCAACGAAGACGACGCCTGGATCGGCGCGCTGGCCGACCTCGCCGAGCAGCACCTGGCCGGCTGGCCAAGCACGACAGCCATCGACCCCAGGCAACTGGAAGCCAGCGCCAGCCGTGCCATCAGCGGCGGCGCCCGCAGCTGACCCGGCACGACCGGACTTGAATTGCCGGCTCTTGCCCATATATCAGAAAAATCTGATCCATGGAGCCCGAGATGTCCGAAAACCTGCATGTCGTCTGTCCGCACTGCACGGCGGTCAACCGCATTCCCGCTAGCCGGCTGGGCGACGCCCCCGGCTGC
>CALJZP010000273.1 GCA_937983545.1 uncultured Azonexus sp. | reverse complement strand
GCAGCTTGGCCGTCTCGGGCGACTTGTGCGGCTGGGCGTAGCCGTCGTTGACCAGCTTGATCTGCAGGTCCATGGCCGACGACCAGGTGACGTCGGCCGAGCTGCCGGCGGCGGTTTCCGAGATGAAACGGTTGTACAGCTCGGTGGTGCTCATGTTGCTGTATTCGACGTTGATCGCCGGGTACATGGCACGGAATTCACGGATCAGGTGGTTGGCCTGTTCGTTGTCGGTCACGCCGTAGATGACCAGCTTGCCTTCCTTTTGTGCGGCCGCGGCGAGGTCGGCCGTGGATTGGGCCAGGGATGGGGCAATGCCGAAGGCGGCATTGAGGGCGGCCACGGTCAGGCCGGCGAGCAGGCCGCGTTGGAAGCGGCGACGGGTTGTATTCATGTTTGTCTCCTCGGTTCGATTCTGGCATCCGGTCCGGGCTTTGTCAGGCGCCGGCCGGATCGCTCAGTGTCCAATTTACGTGTTGCAGCTTTCGATTCGCTTTCGCTGGAGCGGGGAAAACGATTTATTTTTACGGATTCCGTTTTCCCCGTGCCCACCGCTTAGAAGCGGTAGCGGGCGCCCATCATCAGCGACGACGGCGAGAAGTTCGGCGGCAGGCCGGAATCCTTGTCGTAGCCCTGGCAGGTGCCGCCGGCGCACAGCGAGTTCTGGCCGCCGTTCTTGTTGGTGACCTTGGCGTAGTAGGTGTAGAGATCGGTCTGCTTGTCGAGCGCGAATTCGTAGCCGACGCCGTAGTGATCGGAGTCGCGGTCGGTGCTCAGGCGGTCGTCGAGGTGAGCGTAGACGGCACGCACGGTATGGCGCTCCATGAACGGCACGGCGGCGCCCAGCCACCAGACGTTGCGATCCAGGGTCTTGTTGATGGCAGCACCGGACTGGGTGTCCTCGCCGTGCAGGAACTGGGCATACAGCTTGGCGAACTTCAGGTCGTAGGTGGCGGCCAGGTTCCACGACTTGCGGTGGGCGTTCTCGGTGGCCGGGGCGGTGACGGTGCCCATCTTGGCGTAGTCGAGATAGCCGGCGCCGACGAAGAGCGGACCGTTGCTGTAGGTCAGGCTGGCGCTGACCCCCTTGCCTTCGCCTTCGGGGCCGGTGTTGCTATTGCCGGGGGCGCCGCCGGTGACGCCGACATCGGCCTTGTTGTTGTTTTCCATGCCCGCCGAGTAGGCGATCTTGCCCTGGAATCCCGCAAATTTCGGCGTGGCATAGAACACGGCGTTGTCGAAACGGCTGGCCGCCGCCGAGGACCAGAGGCGGAAGGCGGTGGCGCCGCCGATGGTAAACGGATCGGACGCGCTGGTGATCGAGTAGATCGGCGCGTAATCGCGACCGAAGCGGATGTCGCCGAAGGTCTTGCTGTTCAGGCCGAGGAAGGTGTTGCGCGAGAAGATGGCGACGCCGGTGCTGTTGACCGAGGCCGACGAGGCGCTCCCCTGGCCGGGGTTGCTGACGTTGGACGAGTGGCCGGTGTTCTGCCCGTTGTCAATGGAAACGCCGGCTTCGAGCTGGAAGTAGGCGGAGAGGTCGTCGCCGAAATCGCGCTCGCCCTTGAAGCCGAGGCGGCTGGCCGAGCCGAGGCCGCTCTGGATGCGTGCCCGGGAGCCTTGGCCGTAGTTGCCGTATTCGACGCCGGCGTCGATGATGCCGTAGATGCTCAGGCCGGCTGGCATGGACAGACCCGTGCTCTTGGCCGATGTGCTGGCGGCCTGGGCGGCGCTTTGCGCCGACTTGCTCGCCTCGTCGGCCTTCTTGGTCGCTTCTTCGGCTTTCTTGGTGGCGGCGCTGGTGGTGGCGGCGGTGGCTTGCAGCATTTCCTCCAGCTTTTCCAGGCGGGCTTTCTGGGCGGCGATTTCGGCGCGCAGATCGTCGAGCGGGGCGGCGTGGACGGCGCCGGCGAATGCCAGCGGTGCAAAACAGGCCAGGACGGCCCGGTGCAGGAATTGTTGATGCATTGTCTTCTCCTCCTGGAGGTTGTTGTCGATGTGTCATTGAGCCGGCGGGTGCCGGCTGGGATGGCATTAAAGGGGGGCAAGCTTTCGATTTGCTTTCGGTCGGCCGGCGCGGAACAATGCTGTCAAAGAGCCTGACTTGAGCGGGCCAAAAGACAAGAATCGGAGACAAACATGAAGATCCTGCTGGTCGAAGACCATCCGGAGTTGTGCGAGTGGGTGGCCAAATCCCTTCGCCAGTCCGGCTACGCGGTGGATATCGCCGACTGCGGCGAACACGCCGAACACTATCTGCTGACCGGGGAATACGACGGCGTGCTGCTCGACCTGTCGCTGCCCGGCAAGGATGGCCTGGATGTGCTGAGAAGCCTGCGTGCCCGGGGCTCGCAGGTTCCGGTATTGATCTTCACGGCGCGCGGTTCGGTCGACGACCGCATCCGCGGTCTCAACCTCGGCGCCGACGACTACCTGCCCAAACCCTTCGAACTCGGCGAGCTGGAAGCCCGCCTGAAAGCCTTGCTGCGTCGTTCTTCCGGGCAGACGCCGGTGGTGCGCCTGGGAGCGCTGGCCTTCGATACGGTGAGCCGCCTGCCGACGGTCAATGGCGTACTCCTGTCGCTCACGCCGCGCGAACTGGCGGTGCTGGAGGCGCTGCTCGGCCGTATCGGCCGTCCGGTGGCGCGCGACGCGTTGTTCGAAAAGCTGTTCAGCATGGAGCAGGATGCTCGTCCGGAGGCCATCGAAATCTACGTTTCCCGTTTGCGCAAGAAGCTGGAAGGGAGCGGCGTGGCGGTGACGACGGTGCGCGGTCTCGGTTACCTGATCGCGGCAACCGGGGAGGGCGGGGCTTGATCTCCCGCGTGCGCAGCCGCCTGCCGGCCAAGAGCCTCAAGCGCGGCCTGGCGGTCTGGCTGGTCGGCATGCTGTCGACCCTGTTGCTGGTCGATGCCTGGTTCAGCTACCGCGATGCGCTGGCCGCCGCCAACCAGGCCTATGACCGTTCGCTCTCGGCTTCGCTGAAAGGCATCGCCGAACGCATCTATGCCACCGACAGCGAGGTGGTGGTCGACATTCCCTATTCGGCGCTCGAACTGTTCGAGGCCGGGAGCTCGGATCGCGTGTTCTACAGCGTCGGGCATCCCGGTGACGACGCGATAACCGGCTACGAGGGGCTGCCGGCGCCCGAGGTGCTGACCCCCAATGTCGCGGTGTTTTACGACGGCGTCTACAAAGGTCATGTCCTGCGCCTGGGGGCGATGCTGAAACCCTTGTATCGAACCGAATTTCCCCGGCCGGTGCTGGTCATCCTCGGCGAGACGACCAACTCCCGGCAGGAGGTGGTGCAGAGTCTGTTCTTCGGCGAAGTCGGCCGCAAGACGCTGCTCGTGGTCGTTGCACTGGTCGTCGCGCTGGTCGCTACCCGGCAGGCGATCAAGCCGGTGGAGCGGCTGGGCCAGGCCATCCGCAACCGCCCGGATGACGATCTGACGCCGATCCAGGCCACCGAACTGCCGCGTGAAGTGGTGCCGCTGGTCGATGCCATCAACCTGCACATGGATCGCATCGAACGCATGGTCGAGGCGCGCCGCCGCTTCATCGCCGATGCCGCCCACCAGTTGCGCACGCCGTTGGCAGTACTCAATACGCAGGCCGAATACGCCTTGCGGCAAAGCGAGATCGGCGAAATGCGGCCGGCCGTCGAGGCTTTCCACAACAGCCTGGGCAGCGCCATTCGCCTGACCAACCAGTTGCTGTCGCTGTCGCGGGCGGAGCCCGTCAACGGTCTGGTGGCGCCGCCGCAAATGGTCGATCTGGCGGTCGTGGCGCGCGATACGGTGGTCGAGTTGCTGCCCCTGGCCGTACGCAAGCAGATCGACCTCGGCTACGAAAGGGAGGACGATCTCCCGGCCATGGTCAGCGGGCAAACGGTCCTGCTGCGCGAAATGATCGCCAACCTGATCGACAATGCCCTGCGCTATACGCCGGAGGGCGGCTTGGTCACGGTCACGGTGGCGCACCGGGAGAATGGCGTCTACGTCATGGTGCGCGATAACGGGCCGGGTATCCCCGAGTCCCATCGGCAGAACGTTTTCTTGCGCTTCTTCCGCCTGGAGACCACCGATACGCTGGGGAGCGGGCTGGGCTTGTCCATCGTCCGCGAAATCGTGCTCGCCCATGACGGCGAGATCGAACTCGCCGATGCGCCGGGAGGCGGTCTGCTGGTGAGCGTGCGCCTGCCGGCCGCCTGATCGCCGCCGGCCAACGGCTCCCCCGGGCGTGTCTGCCGGGCGCGCACGCCGCATGGTTATCCGGCGTGTTCCGCGTGGGACAGGCGAAACGCATGGCTGGCCTGGCGCAGGCGATCGGCCAGTTCGCTCAGCTCGTCGGCGGCGAGCGAGGTATCGCTGACCGCGCCGAGGCATAGTGCGCTGCGTTCGCCGATGCTGCCGGCGGCATCGGCGATGCGGGCGGCGGCCTGGTGTTGCGCGAGCAGGCCGTCGGCAATCTCGGCAATGAGGGCGTGCATGATGTCGGCATCGCGGCGGATGGCGTTCATGGTCTGGTGCGCCGACTTCACTTCGCCGACCCCGCCTTCGACTTCCCGCTGCCCGAGGGCGATATCCTCCATCGCCGACGTGATGTTTTTCTGGATGGCGGTGATGATTTCGGCGATATAGGTGGTGGCGCTCGTTGTCCGGTCCGCCAGCTTGCGAACCTCGTCGGCAACGACTGCAAACCCTCTTCCCTGTTCGCCGGCGCGCGCCGCCTCGATCGCCGCATTGAGTGCCAGCAGGTTGGTCTGCTCGGCAATCTCCCGGACGGTGGTCACCATTTGCGAAATGTCGAGCGATCGCTGCCGGAGTTCGTTCATCGTCTCTGCCGCGTCGCCCACGCGGCGGGCGCTGTTTTGTATGCTGTCCAGGGCGCTGTCGATCACCCGTTCCCCGTTCATCGCGCCGGCCTTGGCCTGGTCCACCGATTGCTGGGTCTGGCCGGCCTTGTCGGCAAGCTGCCCGGCGTTTCCGATCAGTTCGGCGACGCAGGCGGATATCGCGCTGGCGGCATCGCTCTGGGCGGCGACCTGGTCGTTCAGTCGCCTTGCCGACTGCCCGATGGCCCCGGCGGCAGCGCATGTCCTGTCACCATGGTCGCGCATGCCCCGAATCAGTTCCGACAGGCCTTGCTGCATGCGCCCCAGTTCGCCGATCAGGCTGTTGCGATGGCCCGTTGCATGGCTGATTTCCTGGCCCAGGTCGCCAGCGGCGATGGTCTGGACGATGCGCTGGGCCTGCCGCGGTTCTCCGCCCAGCGTCCGGATGATCGAGCGCGGAATGTGGGTGGCGAGGAGCAGGCCGGCGAGGAGGGCGACCAGGCCGCAGACCATCAACAGGGTGGTGCGCTGGCTCGATTCGTCGGCCGCCGCCCTGGCTTCTTCGGCCATGGCCCTTTCCTGAAGGCGGATCAGCCTGTCGATGGTGTCAAGGTAGGCGGCTTGTGCCTTCTTCAGTTCATTGGCGAGAATTTCCTGCGCGCTGTCCTTCCAGTTCTTCGCCATGAAATCGAGGAAGCGCTTTTGCGGGTCGCCATAGGCTTGCTCCGAAGAGCGCATGCTGTGCAGCAGCCCCTGTTCCTCGTCGTTGAGCGGGAAGGCCGCGAGCTGGCCCTGCAGTTCCTGGCGCGTGCCGGTTGCCGCCTGAATGTCCTCCATGAGCCGGCGGGCGGCGGCCGTATCCTCCTCGCTGAGCAAGGTGTGGGTCAGGAAACGGGTTTCGTGCAGGCTGTTGATGAGCTTCTGGGCGATGGCCGTTTTTGGAGCCCGCTCGCGGGCTACGCTATCGACCATGTCGCGGATGCTGAACAGGCTGGAGACGGCGAGGCTCAGGGTAAGGGCCAGGAGGAGCAACATGCCGGCGAAGCCGCCGGCAATCAGATAAGTCAGTCGGATTTTGGGCATCGGGATCGGTCTTTTCGAAGAAATGGCGAGGCCGCCCCGGGCGGGGGCGGTACGACGAAAAAGGTGACGATGCCTAGTGCGCGCTATGCGGCAGGCGGGCACGAGGGCGCGATGCAGGGCGCGGCGACGCGTTGCGTGCGGGGGCTGGGAGAGGGATTGCGGGCGGACGGCAGACGATCATTTTTGGCTCCATGTTCGACCGCCTGCGGGGCGGTCGTTTTTTATCGTGGAGTCATTTAAGGCCGCCCGGCTTTCGATTCGCTTTCAGGGCGCGGCGGGCCTGGCCCGCGTGCGGCAGGCGCTTACTTCTTCTTGCTGCCGATCTTCGATTCCTGGCCGGCCATCAGGCGCTGGATGTTCTGCCAGTGCTTGCCGATCAAGGCCATGCCGAGGACGCCGACAACGAGCGTCTGGTTGGTGGCGCCATGCATCAGCACGGCGATGACTGGCGCAGCGGCGGCGGCGATCAGCGCGGCGAGCGACGAGTAGCGCGACACGTAGGCGACGAACAGCCAGGTGCCGGCGACGGCCAGGCCGAGAATCGGGTCGAGGGCGAGCAGCACGCCGGCGGCCGTGGCGACGCCCTTGCCGCCCTTGAATTTGAGGAAGATCGGGTAGAGATGGCCGATGAAGACGGCCAGCGCCACCAGGGCAATCACCGTATCGCTGAGGCCTGCCTGCTGGGCGGCGATGACGGCGACCGCACCCTTCAGCGCATCGCCGATCAGGGTCATCAGCGCGGCCTTCTTGTTGCCGCTGCGCAGCACGTTGGTGGCGCCCGGATTGCCCGAGCCGTAGGTGCGCGGATCGGCCAGTCCGAAGATACTGGACGAGATCATCGCGAAGGGAACGGAACCGAGAAGGTAGGCGGCAAGGATGGCGAGGGCGGTTTGCATGGGTGAAATGTGTCGCAAGGGGTACAATCGCGGCGAATTTTACACCTCAGCAGCGGTCGACCGCCTCATGGACATCATTTTCATCGAAGAATTGCGCGCCGAAACGTGGATAGGCATCTATCCGCGCGAAAAGGCCATGGCCCAGACCGTCGAGATTTCGCTACAGATCGGCGTGTCGACGGCATCGGCCGGGGCCAGCGACGATATTCGCGATACGGTCGATTACGCCGTCGTCGTCGAGCGCCTGCGCAACGACCTGGCCGGCAGCCACTTCAACCTGCTGGAAAAGCTGACCGAGCACATCGCCACCTACCTGCTGGAGAATTTCGCCGCCCAATGGGTGCGCGTCTCTGTCGCCAAGCTGGGCATGATGCCGGGCGTCAAGCGCGTCGGCGTGATCATCGAGCGCTCGGTCTGAGCCGACCGGAAGCCGCGCGGCTTCCGGTCGTACAGATTGCGGCTCAGAGGATTTCGGTCAGCACGTCGCGCTGTCCAAGCTCCTTGAGGAAATGGAAGGCTTCCAGCCCGAGTGCGTCGCGGGCCGACAATACGCCGATCGGGCGGCCGTCGGACAACACCACCGGCAGATGACGGAAACCGCCTTCGTGCATCAGATGCAGGGCATGGCCGAAGGGCTTTTCGGGGCCGACCGTTTGCGGATTGGCCGTCATGATCGAACGCACGGGCGTGGTGTTGGCGTCGAGTCCTGCCGCCAGCGCCTTGAAGGTCAGGTCGCGCTCGGTACAGATGCCGAGCAGATGGCCATCGTCCGGGGCGACGACGAGCACCGCGCCCTCGCTGTTGTCGCGCATGTGGGCGGCCACCGCGCGGATGCTCTTTTCCGGCGTGGTGGTCAGGAAATGGCGATTCTGGATGATCTTGATTGCGGGTCTGTTCGGCATGCCATGTCTCCTCTGTCGGGTTGGGGTCCAATCAGGAGACAAACGCTGTTTGAAAAAAGTTCGCGGCGATAAATATTCGTTCTGGCGGCATTAATAAACGCTGGCCAGGGTCGTCATCACGGCAAAGCCGGCGACGAGTCCGGCCGTCCCGGCGCCGATGCGCCCGGGGCGGTGCGAGGCCGGGATCATCTCGTGGCTGACTACCCAGAGCATGGCGCCGGCCGCGACGGAGAGGGCGAGCGGCAGGGCTGCCCCGGCCACGCTGCTGGCAATGACGCCGAACAGGCCGCCGAGCGGCTCGACCAGGCCGGTGGCGAGCGCGATCAGGGCTGCCCGTACGGGCGCCGCACCGAGCGTGATCATGGCGCTGGCCACGATCCAGCCTTCCGGAATGTTCTGCAAGGCGATGCCGAGGCTCATGCCGTGATCGGCCCCGGCGGCTGCCGCGACACCGACGGCGAGGCCTTCGGGGATGTTGTGAATCGAAATGGCGGCAACGACGAGCGATACGTTGGGCAACACGGCATGCGTGTCGACGTTCTCGACGTGTGCGTGCGGCAGGCGGCGGTCGAGTGTCTGCATGGCCCCGGCGCCGGCCAGCAAGGCGACGGCGGTGGCCACGCCGAGCGTCCACGGCGCCGGGCTGGCGGCAACCATCTGAACGGCCGGGACGAGCAGCGAAAAGAGGCTGGCGGCGAGCATCATGCCGCCGGCGAGCCCGAGCATCGGGGCCATCAGGCGTTCGGAGGGACGGCGCAGCATGAGTACCGGAATGGCGCCGAGTCCGGTGGCAGCACCGGCAAGCAGGCTGGCTTCCAGCCCGCGGGCCGCCATCGGGTGGGCGGCCAGCCACTGCATTGCCTGCTCGATGCCGAAAACGGCGCCGACCACGGCCATGAGCAGCCCGACCCAAAGGTGGCGGCGGGCGGCCGGCTTTTCGTAATGCTGAAGAACGATTTGGGTCATGGTGGCACTCCGGTTGAACACGTGTATGCCACTGTATGACGTTGCTTGTTATAGCTCCAATCGATTGATGTAATTGTCGCGATTTGTTTGTTTAATTGTCAGGCCAGGGCGACTTCAACCACCTTGGGGTCCAGCGCGCGCAGGATGTCGTGCGGGTGAATGCCGACCAGGAAGCCGCGTCGGCCGCCGTTGATGTAGATCAGCGGCAGGGCGAGGATGGTCTTTTCGATATGCACCGGCATTGGCTTCTTGGTGCCGAAAGGGCTGGTGCCGCCGACCAGGAAACCGGTGTGGCGGTTGGCGACCTCCGGCTTGCACGGCTCGACCTTCTTGCATGGAATCTGGCGCGCCAGTTCCTTGGTCGATACCTTGCGGTCGCCGTGCATCAGCACGATCAGCGGCTTGGCGTTCTCGTCTTCGAAGACCAGCGTCTTGACCACGGCGTGTTCATCCACATTCAGCTCGCGGGCCGACACCTTGGTGCCGCCGTGTTCCTCGTAGGCGTAAAGGTGCGTGGAAAAGGGAATCTTGTGGGTCTTGAGGAACTTGGTGGCCTGGGTTTCGGGGGCGTGTTCGGTTTTGCTCATGGGGTGTCGGTAACGGGGGTGAGCCACTTGAGTAGCGTGGCGTAGAAATGTCCTGGCTCGAAAGGCTTGCTCATGAAGTCGTTCATGCCAGCTTCGAGGCAGCGTTGGCGATCTTCGGCGAAGGCGTTGGCCGTCATGGCCACGATGGGGACGCCGGCACCGCTGGGCAGTTGCCGAATGCGGCGCGTCGCTTCCAGGCCATCCATTTTCGGCATCTGCATATCCATCAGGATCAGGTCGTATTTTCTGGCTGCGGCAAAATCCAGGGCCTCGGCGCCATTTTCCGCCAAGTCGACCACCAGGCCGACATCCTGCAGCAGCAATCCGGCGATTTCCCGATTGATCGATTCGTCTTCGACCAGGAGGATGCACGCTCCGGAAAACGCCTGCCGCAGGCGGACCTCCGGGGATTCATCCGGGAGGCTGGGTAGGGGGTCTTCGGCCTCGTCCTTGGCGAGCCTGGCGGTGAACCAGAAGGTACTGCCAACGCCGGGGGTGCTTACGACGCCGACGGTGCCGCCCATCAGTTCGGCCAGCTTGTGGTTGATGGAGAGGCCGAGACCGGTGCCGCCGTACTTGCGGGTCGTGCTGCTGTCGGCCTGTTCAAAGGCGAGGAACAGCTTGCTCTGAATTTCGGCGGGAATGCCGATGCCGGTATCGTGTACTTCCATGCGCAGCAGTACGGAATCGCCAAAATCCTGCGCGATGCTCGCCCGCAAGGTGACGCTGCCGCGCTCGGTAAATTTGATGGCATTGG
Organism: uncultured Azonexus sp.; assembly: GCA_937983545.1. Classification (GTDB taxonomy): domain Bacteria; phylum Pseudomonadota; class Gammaproteobacteria; order Burkholderiales; family Rhodocyclaceae; genus Azonexus. Next base: position 1,565 of record CALJZP010000273.1, on the reverse strand, counting down.
TAGCGTAGTTGAGGAGTGTCTGCTGCAGGCGGGTCGGGTCGCCGCGCAGGCGCCTCGGCAATTTCTCGTGGCTGATCCGGAGTTGCAGGTTCTTGGCGGCCGCCCGGTCATGGAGCATGGCCGCCACGTTGTCGAGCAGGGTTGCGATGCAGACGGGTGCTTCCTCCAGCGTCAGGCGGCCGGCATCGATTTTGGACAGGTCGAGGATGGCATTGATCACTTCGAGCAGGTGATAGCCGGCGGCTTCCAGTTTGTCGAGCTGCTCGTGCTGGGCCGGAGAGAGTTCGCCACGGCGGATCAGGTGGGCCAGGCCGGTGATTGCGGTCAGCGGGGTACGAATCTCGTGGCTCATGTTGGCCAGAAAGGCGCCTTTGGCCAGATTGGCGCTTTCGGCGGCGGCCTTGGTTCGTGCCAGGTCGGCCGTGCGTTCGGCGACGAGATCCTCAAGGTGTTTGCGATGGCGCTGCAATTCGTTCTCGAACAGCATGCGTTCGGTCACGTCGCGGGAAATGCCGAAGGTGCCGATGATATTGCCCTGGCTGTCGCGCAGGGGGCCCTTCGTGACATAGAAGGTTTTGCGGCCCCCCGGCGTGTCGAGGTTTTCGTAACGGTTCTCGATGGCGCCAGTGGCAATGAGGCGGCGGTTGGTGGCGAGCAGTTCCTCGGCCTGATCCTTGGGGAAGATGGCAAAATCATCCTGGCCGATCACCTCCTTCACCGGTTTGCCGACGAAATTGCTGGCGGCACGATTGAAGACCAGATAACGCCCTTCGATATCCTTGGCAAAAATGGCATCGGTCGAACTGTCCGAAACGGTTTCGATCAATTTCAGGGTATTGAATTGCTCCGCAATCGCCTTGGTGTACTGGCCCCAGTAGCGGCTGAGCAGGAAATAGAGCAACAGGGAAGTGACTGCGACAAAAGCCCAGCCCTTGAGCGTGCTGATCTTGAGCATCTCGTTCGGGTTGGCCGTGAACAGCAGGATGGCCTTGTCGGAAAAGAGGATCCAGGCAGCGGCAAACGCGGCGTAGATCAGCACGATCTTGATCACGCTATGCCATTTGTCCTGCGGAAACGAATTCGTGGGCATCGGGATGTCGCTCGCCGGGGTGGTCGGGAATACTGAGTGCATACTGTCCAGTCGGGTGTGACAAGATGATGGCAGCCCTTCAGCGGCTTTCCGCCGGTGGGGATGTGCGGGTCAATGCGAGCAACAGAACGAAGCAGCCGAGCACCATGCCGCCGATGCCGATCTGGAACAGGGTGACGATTTCGAAACCCATGAGCCAGTGTTGTCCGGCGAGGCGGATGGCGCCGGCGAACAGGCAGATCAGCAGGCCGGCAATGCCGGCTAAGGTGCCGAACGGACGGAGCGTGTTGGACATGGCGATTTCCTCCGGTTGGCCACGATAATTCCGATGATAGGGGTAAGCCGGGGGCGAGGGAAGCATTGCTCGCCGTCAGCTGGGCGATGGCCAGTCGGGAATCCGCTGTCAGCCGCGGGGGTGATGCTCTGAATGCAGGCTTTTCAGACGTTCGCGGGCAACGTGGGTGTAAATCTGGGT
>CALJZP010000272.1 GCA_937983545.1 uncultured Azonexus sp. | reverse complement strand
TTGATCACACGCAGCCCCGGGTGCAGGAAATCCGTCTCTCTGAAGATGCCCGGAAGATCACGCTCCTGCTGGATCAGGTGCAGGTGGGGCATGTGCATGAACTGCATGCCGATGGACTGCGATCGGCCAGCGGAGTTCCCCTGCTCCACCCTGAGGCCTACTACACGCTGAATTACCTGCCGGACAGTCAGATGCCGGACGGCCGCTCGCTTGACAGCGCCCTGAACAACGCCATGAGCTATCTGGTCAAGCAGGGTATCGGCAACGGCAGCCGGGCCGGACGCGAACTGGCCGCCTTCGCCATCGCCCGCATCGCCGCCAACGATCCGCGCACTGCCGCCGACGAACTGGAACGGATCAAGGGCAAGCTGCACGACAGCGAACGCCAGTGGGCGTGGAGCCAGATCGGCCTGCAGGGCGCCAGGAAGCATTTCCCGGAAACGGTCGGCTGGTTCAATCAGGCCGGCAAGGCCCCGTTGTCGGAAGACGCCGCCCAATGGAAGGTCCGGGCCGCCCTGCGCGCCCAGGAGTGGGGCGTGGTCCGCAATGCCATCGAGGCCATGCCGGCGGAACTGGCCGCCAAACCGGAATGGATCTACTGGCTGGGTCGGGCGCAGCAAGCCGGCGGCCGCACCAGCGAAAGCAACGCGCTGTTCGAAAAAATCGCCGGACAACCCAATTTCTACGGCAATCTCGCCGACGAGGAACTCGGCCGCGCCATCGTGCCGCCGCCCAAGGCCAAGGCGCCAACCGCCGAGGAACAGCGCGCCGCCCGCGACAATCCGGGCATCCGCCGGGCGCTTGCCTTCTTCCGCAACGATATGCGTACGGAGGCGGTCAAGGAATGGAACTGGTCGCTGCGCGGCATGGACGACCGCGAACTGCTCGCCGCCGCCGACCTCGCCAAGCGCAACCAGATCTGGGATCGCGCCATCAATACGGCCGACCGGACGAAGAACGAACACGACTACACCTTGCGTTTCCTCGCCCCCTATGGCGAAACGGTGCGCCCCGCCGCCCAGAACCAGTCGCTCGACGACGCCTGGGTCTATGGCCTGATGCGCCAGGAAAGCCGCTTCATCACCAACGCCAAGTCCAATGTCGGCGCCTCCGGCCTGATGCAGCTGATGCCGGCAACCGCCAAGTGGGTCGCCAAGAAGATCGGCCTGCGCGATTTCAGCCACGGGCGAGTCAACGATACCGAGACCAACGTGCTGCTCGGCACGACCTACATGCGTCTGGTCATGGAAAACCTCGACAACCATCCGGTGCTCGCCTCCGCGGCCTACAACGCCGGCCCCGGCCGCGCCCGGAAGTGGCGCGCCGACCGGCCGCTGGAAGGCGCCATCTACGCCGAGACCATCCCGTTCAGCGAAACGCGCGATTACGTCAAGAAAGTGATGAGCAATGCGGTCTATTATTCAGCCATCTTCAACGGCAAGGCCGATTCGCTGAAAGCCCGCCTGGGCACCATCGGTGCCCGCACGGCGGATGTTCCCAAGGATTCCGACCTCCCCTGATCCGCCATGGCCATTCATTCCGACTCGTTCGACATACTGCGCAATTGCCGAGCCCTGTTCATCAGGCATCTCGGTGCCCTGCTGCAGGATAGCCACCTGGTTTCCGGTCCGGCCATCGCGGCCATCCAGGACGGGGCGGGCGCCTATTTCGACGAAGTTGTCGCCACCAACAAGCGGGGCAATTTCGCCGACGAGGTCAACGGCCTGACCGCCTCGCGCATCACGCTGCTGGCCGAGGACGACCTCGAACTGGGCATCCGTCTCGACAACCTGACCGCACGGCTTTTCGACAATTCCGGCGACAGCCTGTGGAAGCTGCATCTGCGTTTCGTGACCCTGCTGCGACGCCCCGAGCTGCCGAAGAGCGACAACCCGGTCGGACCGAAAGGCATCTGCCGGGGCCTGGATACCCTGTTCGCGGCGGCGGGTGCCGGCAGCCTCGACGACAAACTCAATCTGCTCGACCAGTTCGAAGCCTATCTGCGCCAGAACTTGCCCGCCCTCTATACGGAACTGAACACCTTTCTGGAGAATGCCGGCATCGACACCGCCCAGCCGACCATCGTCACCGCCCCGGGCGGCCCGACGTCAGCCCGGGAGACTCCGGCCGCCACCGGCAACGCCCTCGAAGGCTTGCAGCAACTGCTGGCGGCCCGCCTCCCGGCGATGTCGCCGGGTGCTGTCCCGACGGCATCCGGCGGGGCGGCGGCCAGCCTGCTCAGCCAGTCGGCCCTCGAACAGCTGATGTTCCGCCTGGAGGCGCTTGAGCGAATGGGACGCTTCGGCCCCCCGGTGCTTCCCGGCAGCACGCCCGCCGGCGAACCCATGATGCCGGCGCTGTTTGCGGACGGCAGCGTTTCCGAGACACCGAAAATCATCCGCTCGGGCGAACTCGGCATCCCGAAAACCGCCACCGAAAGCATCGCCATCGATACCCTGGCGATGATCTTCGAAGCCATCTTCTCCGACCCGGAACTGCCCGACGCGCTGAAAGCGATCATTTCCAGCCTGCAGATCAAGGTGTTGAAGATGGCGATGAAGGACAGCACCCTGTTCACCGACAACACCCATCCGGCCCGTCTGGTCCTCGACCGCATGGCGCAGGCCGCACTGGGACTGCCTATCGACGTTTCGCCACGCCACCCGGTTTGCGCGCGCCTGTTCGAACTGGCCTCACAGCTGCGCCTGGAACCGGGAAGCGACCAAGGTCCTTTCGCAACCATCCTCGGCGATCTGGATGCGCTGATCGCCGGCCGTCGCGAACAAATCGCCGCCGAGGCCGCACGCTACCAACCCCTGCTTGAACAACAGGACCGGCAAGACACGCTGGCAACACGCGTGGCGCAAATCATCCGGGAGGCACTCCAGAAAAATCCGCCCGAACCCGTCAGCCGCTTTCTCGACGGGACCTGGCGCCAGGCCATGCTGCAAATCGGCGGCGAAGCCGGTCCCGACAGCCCGCCATGGCAGGAATACGCCGCTGCCATCGACGGGCTGCTGTGGTCCTTCCTGCCCAAGACGGCAGCCGAAGACCGCAAGCAGCTGGCCCAACGCGTACCGCTCATTCTCCGGACGCTGAAAGCCGGGATGGAACGTGTCGGCTTGCCCACCGGCGAGCAGGAGGCCTTTCTCGATACCTGTTTCCAGCTGCAGACCCAGGCGCTACGCGCCACGGCCAGTGCCGACAATACCGACGCTCCGCCTGTCGACGCACCGTTCCGGGCACCAGGCCTGCCGGTGCGTCGACAGCTGCAGGCCGGCAACCTGGTTCTGCTCACCTTCGACTTCCCGGAGCCCCATTCGCCGCCCGCACGCGCACCGGCCTACACGCCGGGCGACTGGATTTCCGCGACACTCGGCGACGGCGAGGCGCGCACCGGCATGATCGCTCACATCAGCCCGACCACCCAACGCGTCCTCCTGCTCAATCCGGAAATCGGATTCGCGGCCGCCGTTCACCCGGCCATCCTCGACCGTCAGCTCCGCGACGGCAGCGCCGAAATCCGCTCCGGCCGTTCCTTGTTCGACCTTGCGGCGCAACGCGCCCTCGGCCAGGCGGACAAGCAACCCGGCGATTCATAGCCGCCTCGCAAGCCATCCAGCCGCCCGAAAACCGCCAAATTGCCTTAAAATCCGACTTTTACGATTCAAGTTTCCGGGGTTCCACATGGACATCAAAAAGGTCTTGCTGCTGGGGGGTAGCGGTTTCATCGGTACCTACATCGCCAATCGCCTGTCGCAGCGCGGTATCGAAGTCACCATCCCGACGCGCCGCCGCGAACGCAGCAAGGCGCTGATCATCCAGCCGGGCGTGGAAATGCCGGAAGCCAACATCAACTGCGAAAAGACGCTGACCGAACTGATGCGTGGCCATGACGCCGTGATCAACCTGGTCGGCATCCTGCACAGCCGCGACGTCGTCCTGCCCTACAGCCGCGACTTCGCCGAAGCCCACGTCGAACTGCCGAAAAAGATCATTGCGGCCTGCAAGGCCAACGGCATCCGCCGCCTGGTGCACATGAGCGCCCTCAACGCCGACTCCAACGGCCCTTCCGAATACCTGCGCTCCAAAGGCGATGGCGAGGCCGTCGTGCTTGCCGCCCAGGGCGAACTGGACATCACCGTCTTCCGTCCGTCGGTCATCTTCGGTCTCGGCGACTCCTTCCTGTCGATGTTCGCCAACATCCTGAAGAAAGTACCGTTCTTCCCGCTCGGCTTCGGCCATGCCCGTTTCCAGCCGGTGTGGGCGGCCGATGTGGCCGATGCCTTCGTGGATTCCCTGAGCGATGTGAACACCTACGGCCAAGCCTACGAACTGGCCGGCCCCAAGGTCTACACCCTGCGCGAACTGGTCGACTACACCAAGGAACTGACCGGCAGCAGCGCCACCATCGTACCGCTCTCGGAAGGTTGGGCCTACCTGCAGGCCGGTCTGATGTGGCTGGCCCCAAGCCCGATGCTGTCGCCCGACAATCTGCGCTCGATGGAAAAGGACAGCGTCTGCGAAGGCGCCGCCACGGTTCCGGCCAACTGGCATCCGACCGCACTGGAAGCCATCGCGCCGACCTACATTGCGTTGAACACGCCGAAAGGCAAGCTGGACAGCTTCCGCTACCGCGCCGGCCGCTGAGGCCGCTCTCCCGGCCGTGCAGATATATCTCGTCGGCGGTGCCGTTCGTGACGAACTGCTCGGTCGGCCCAATGCCGACCGCGACCATGTCGTCGTCGGCGCCAGCCCGGAAGCCATGCTCAACCAGGGCTTCCGGCCGGTGGGCAAGGATTTCCCGGTCTTTCTGCATCCCGACACGCATGAGGAATATGCGCTGGCCCGCACCGAGCGCAAAACCGGCCGCGGCTATCACGGCTTTGCGTTCCACGCCGCGCCCGACGTCACGCTCGAAGACGATCTCGCCCGCCGCGACCTGACCATCAACGCCATGGCCAGGGCCGCCGACGGCAGCCTGATCGACCCTTTCCACGGCCACGCCGACCTGCAGGCCAGGGTATTGCGCCACGTCGGCCCCGCCTTCGCCGAAGATCCCGTACGCATCCTGCGCCTGGCCCGTTTCGCGGCGCGTTTCAGCGACTTCACCGTCGCGCCGGAAACGCTCGAACTGATGCGCGGCATGGTCGCCGACGGCGAAGTCGATCATCTGGTCGCCGAGCGCGTCTGGCAGGAACTGGCCAAGGGACTGATGGAAGAGAAGCCGTCGCAGATGATCGAGGTACTGCGCGATTGCGGCGCCCTGGCCCGCCTGCTGCCCGAGGTCGACAAGCTGTTCGGCGTACCGCAACGTGCCGATTACCACCCGGAAATCGATACCGGCATTCATACGCTGATGGTCATCGACCAGTCGGCCCGTCACGGCTTCGCGCTGCCGGTCCGCTTCGCGGCCTTGACCCATGACCTCGGCAAGGCGGAAACGCCCGCCGACATCCTGCCTCGCCATCTCGGCCACGAGGAACGCAGCGTCCGCCTCGCCGAACAGCTCTGCGCCCGCCTGCGCGTTCCCAACGACTGCCGCGACCTGGCCCTGCTGATGGCCCGTTACCACGGCAATGTGCATCGCGCCGCCGACCTCAAGGCGAGCACCCTCGTCACGCTGTTCGAGAAAACCGACGCCCTGCGCCGGCCGGAGCGCTTCCGACAGTTGCTCGACACCTGCCTGTGCGACTATACCGGCCGTCTGGGCTGGGAAAACCGCAGCTACGAAAGTCCGCAGCGCCTGCTGCTGGCGCTCGCCGCCGTCCAATCCGTGCCGTCCGGTGAAATTGCGGCCGCCTGCGCCGACAAGGGCAGGATTCCCGACCGCATCCACGCAGCCCGGGTACTTGCCGTCAAAGGCGCATTAAATGAGCCGGGAGAGCAACCAGAGCAATAGCGAAAAAAGAATCGTCGTGGCAACCGGAAACACATAATTCCGGCCACGGAAGCGGAAGGCGAAATCGCCCGGCAGCTGGCCGAAGCGAATGAAGCGCGCCAGATGCGGGGCGATGATGCCCAACAGGAAAATCGCTACCACCAGCGTCAGTAACCACTTCAGCATATTGCCCAGCTTCGCCCCAAAAACCCCATTAGAACACGGCCCCAATCCACCCCATGCTAAAAACTCAGATCATCGCAGGCCTCGAGGTCTTCTCCTGCCAACCCGGCCGCAAAACCCGCAAGCCGCCCCTGCTGTTCGTGCACGGTGCCTTTGCCGGCGGCTGGATGTGGACCGAGACCTTCATGCCCTTTCTGGCCAAGGCCGGCTACCCCTGCCACGCGCTCTCCCTGCGCGGCCACGGTGGCAGCGAAGGTCGGGAACAGATCAACTGGCACTCGGTCGCCGATTACGTGGACGACCTGAAGACCGCGGTCGACTGGCTGGGGGAAGAGCCAATCCTGATCGGCCACTCGATGGGTGGCTTCATTGTGCAGAAGTACCTGGAACACCGCCCGGCCAAGGCTGCCGCCCTGGTCTGCTCGGTGCCGCCGCAAGGCCTGATCGCCTCCCAGTTCCACCTGCTGTTCAGCAAACCGCACCTGTTCCTCGAACTGAACCGCATCCTGAGCGGCGAATACACCGATACGGCGACGCTGCGCGAGGCCTTGTTCGCCGGCGATGTTGACGAAGCGATGCTGGCCGCCTGGATCACCCGGATGCAGAACGAATCGCAGCGCGCCATCCTCGACATGACGGTGTTCAACCTGCCCAACCTGTTTTCCATGCACCGGCCGCCGATGCTCATCCTGGGTGCCGAAGACGATGTTCTGGTGCCGGCTTTCCTGGTCCAGACGACGGCCAGCACCTATGGTCAGCGCGCCCACATTTTCCGGCACATGGGGCATGCCGTGACGCACGAAAAAGAATGGCCGCTGGTAGCGGCCTATCTGCACGACTGGCTGGAAAAACTCACGCCCTGACGTCGATGGTGTTACCGAGGTTGGGCGGGTTGTTGGCAACCGGCGGCAGTGCCTGAAGCAACTGCAGCGCCCCCTGGGCCTGGATATCGATGGCCTTGCGGAGTACCGCGGTGCTGACCGCCTCGGAAAGTTGCGACTGCGACAACGTCGAGGCCTGTCCGGAAATCGATGCAACGTCCATCTTGCGCTAGCTCCATTTAGGACACATCATTGTCTTAGTGTATCCGACCCTGCAATAAATTCAATGAGCGATCCCGACAAGACCGGCCAACTCTCCGCGATCAGTCAGGCGATTCGCGCCAAACGCGAACGCAGGAACCCGACGTCGCAGGATATCGAGGCGCTGGAAGCGGCACTCGTTGCGGACATCGAAGCCTTCGATCTGGATGCGGCCGAACGCCGTGCCCGGCGGGAATATCTCGCCAGCAGCGGCGCAGGAATGGCCGACTCCGAACTGGTTTTCCCCGAAATCGTCCCCAAAAGGCCAGCCGCAGAGCCACCAGCGCCCGTGAGCGAGCCGCCCCCGGTCAAGCCGGCGGTTGTCGAAGCACAACCTCACAAGATTGTTACCGGCAGCCTGCTCGATCAGTTGCGTCGCCAGGCGGAAATTCGCCAGCGGGAAATCCACAGCGCGCTGGCCGAACGAACCGCCATCAACGAAGCGATCGACCAGGCACTGAAGCATATTTTCTTTTTCCTGCATGAACTGGTCCAGCAACTGAACATCGTCAAGCCGGGCATCCCGCGCGACTATCCGCTGCTCGAGCAATGCCAGCTCAGCCGGCTGGACTGGCAGGAAGGCTTTGCCGACTACCGGACCCAGAGCCAGAGCGCCGGGGCACTGGTCGAGCTGGTCACCTTTTCGTACCGTCTCAACCGCCCGGGTTCGCTGGTGGTCGGTCGTGATGGTCCGGCCATCGAACGTTTCCGCACCATGCTCTTTGATTTCGGCCTGCCGTTCACCTGCAAGGAATTCAAGAACGAACGCCAGTATGTCGAACACGCGGAATTCGAGATTCGCAGCGAGGTCAGCGTCAGCGTCCGCTGGCGTGCCGACTTCGCCAAGGGTGTCATCAGCGTCGAAGCGCGTAACCTCGAGCGATTGGGCAGCGCGCTGTATACCCTGCGCCCCGAGGCGGTCGATCAGGCCCTGCTCGACGATTTCGGACACGTCGTGCTCGGCCAGCCCAATCGCTTCAGGGAGCTGACCAAGCGCTAAGCCGGCCTAGAGCCGCCACCCCTGGTCGCCGCTGGCAAATCCGAAGAGCGCGTCGTCGATACCGCGCCCGATGGCGATGACCTTGAACAGTTCCCCCATCTCGTGCGGCATCAGGAGTGTGTTCACGGCCCCGGCCGCCCGAATGTAGTTCGGCGTACCGCTGGGAAGACTCCCCAGCAAATCGAGAATCCCGCAATTCAGCAGGAACTGCCCCTGGCTGGCATAGCCGAGGAGGTCCAGTCCGCTGCCGTGCGCCCCGGCGATCACCGCCGTGAAATCGACATGGACGGTGACGTCCTGCAGACCGGGCAGGTAAAACGGATCGGGATGGGCATGATGGCGATAGTGGCACATCAAGGTGCCGCGACCGCGCTGCTGGTGATAAAACTCGCGACGCGGAAAGCCATAATCGATCAGCAGCAGGGCGCCCCGATCGAGGCGATGCCCCCATTCGGCGGCCCAGGACGATACTGCCAGGCTGATTTCGCTCTCGAAACCCGGCGGCAACTGGCATTGCTCCCCGATTTGACTGGCAGCGGCAAGCAGCGCGCCGGTCGCCGGACGCTCCTCCCAGATAAACCCGCCATCGGCATCCAGCGCAACGCCCCGGTCGAAAATGCCATCGTCCCGCCAGGCCACGACATGGGCCGGCATGGCGTCGAGCAATTCATTGGCCAGCACCACGCCGGAGAAATGGTCGGGCAGGCTATCCAGCCAGCTCACCCGCGACAGCAGGTGGGGCGCCGCCGCCGCAATAGTCTGTTGCTGCCGCTCGCGCAGATCGGCCGACAAATCGAGGATGAAATAGCGCTCCGGCAACCCGCCCAAGCGCTCCAGTTCGAGCAGGAGATCCGCCGCCAGGCGCCCGGAGCCGGCACCGACCTCCAGCACGAACGGCGACGACAGCGTCAGCACCTGCACGACCTGGCGGGCCAGCGCCTGCCCGAACAAGGCGGATATCTCCGGGGCCGTCACGAAATCACCGGCCGCGCCGAATTTACGCGCTCCGGCCGCGTAATAGCCCAGGCCCGGACGATACAGCACTTGTTCCATGAAGCGTGCGAACGAAATCCAGCCGCCGGCCGCTGCAATATCTTCCGCGATGGCCTGGGTCAGGCATCGGCTGTGAGCGATGGCATCAGGTGGCGGAGGAGGGAGGCTATTCATCGTAAGTGAAAAAAATATCGATTTTAATATCAGCGCAACAAGCGCGTATGTTATTTTTGTCGTCGGATCATACAGCGGAGAGCGCCCGTGCAGATCAATCAAGCAATCAGCCGCAAGCCGGCCGAACTGGGCCGAACTCTCGCGACCCTGGCCGGTCGTCCGATCGATCTGCTTCTGGTCTTCGGAGCAGTCGATCATTTTACCCATCCGGATCTTTGTCAGTCCCTGACCAGCCTTGCCCCCCAAGCTTGTTTGCTCGGCTGCTCGACCGCCGGCGAGATTTCAGCCGCCGGCGTGGACGACGGAACCTGCTGCATTACGGCCATCCAGTTCGACAAGGTCGGCCTGAAGCCGGCCGGCACGATTCTAAACGGGATGGACGACTCGTTCGCGGCCGGCGAACGAATCGGGCGGCAAATCCAGGCTCCTGACCTCAAGGCCGTCCTGGTTTTCGGCCCGGGTGTCCAGATCAACGGCAGCGCCTTGGTGGACGGAATATCCAGCATCATCGGCATCGGCGTTCCCATCACCGGCGGCCTGGCCGGCGATGGCGGCGCATTCAAGGAAACCTTCACGCTCGGCCGGGACGGTGTCAGCAACGATGCCGTGGTGGCCGTCGGCCTGTGTGGCGACGGCCTGCGTTTCAGCCACGGCTCCTTCGGCGGCTGGGAGCCTTTCGGACCGGCACGCAAGGTAACGCGTTGCGAGGGCAATATCCTGTACGAACTCGATGGCGAACCGGCATTGGAGATTTACAAGCGTTATCTCGGCGATCATGCCCGCAGCCTGCCGGCCTCGGGTTTGCTGTTTCCGTTCGCGATGCTGGGCGACGACCATAATGCCATCGGCTTGATCCGTACCATTCTCGGTGTAGACGAAGCGCAGGGTAGCTTGATCCTGGCCGGCGAAATAGATCCCAACGGCTACCTCCGCCTGATGCATGCCAGTACCGACAAGTTGGTGAATGGCGCCGAAGCGGCTGCCGAAGCGGCCGCCGGAATGTTCCTGTCGGCAGGAGAGACGCTCGCCATCCTGGTCAGCTGCGTCGGCCGCAAACTGGTCATGGGAAGCCGGGTTGACGAGGAAGTCGAGGCCGTAGGCGATGTATTGAGCAACCGGGCTACCCTGACCGGATTCTATTCCTATGGCGAGATCAGTCCTTTCACGCCGGGATCGTCTTGCAAATTGCACAATCAAACGATGACCATCACCTGCCTCGGTGAAACCTGAACCGATCCAACATGCAGAAAACCCTCCTGCGACAATTGAAACGCAGTCTTGGCATCAAGGACGAAGCGGCGCTGGCAGCTTTCCTGGCAGCCGTGCCGGCCGTCGCGGCGAATGCCGACCCGGCGCTGCGTCCGGTCCTGGAGGGGCTGGGCGACTTTCTGGCGAAGGTCGATGCCACGTACGAGCAATACGAGCGCGACCTTGAGTTGCGGACGCGCAGCCTGGAGATCTCGTCGTCCGAGCTGAGCACGGCCAACGAAAGGCTTCGCCAGTCGCTGGCCGCTCGGGAGAACGCGCTGCGCACGCTGCGTCAGACCATGCACGAGCTGCTTCCGGAAGGAGGTGGTGACCGCCCCGAGCAGTTGGCCGATGCAGACATTGCGGCGCTCTCCGAGGGTATCGCCGCCATCGTTGCGGAAAGCGAGCTGAGCCGGCGCGAACTCGCCAACCAGAAATTCGCACTCGATCAGCACGCCATCGTCAGCATCACCGATACCCAGGGCACGATCCTGTATGCCAACGACCGCTTCTGCGAGATCAACGGCTACCCACGCGAGGCGTTGCTGGGACAGAACCACCGGATCATCAAGTCAGCGCACCACCCTCCCGAACTGTATCGCGACATGTGGCAGACCATCTCGGAAGGCCGCGTGTGGCGGGGCGAAGTGTGCAACCGGACACGCCAGGGGGATACCTACTGGGTCAACGCCACCATCGTTCCCCTGCTCGGCCCGCAGGGGGTTCCCGAGCGCTATATTGCGATCCGAACAGACATTTCCGACCGGAAGCGCATTGAAGCTCAACTCTCCGAGCAACTGCATCTGGTCGAAGAACTGATCGAGACGGTTCCGTTGCCGATCTACATCAAGAATGCCGAAGGACGCTACGTACGGGTCAATCGGGCTTTCGAAGCATTCTCCCATATCCCCCGCGAATCCGTTCTGGGGCGTACGCCACACGATCTGCTCCGTCCCGAAGATGCCCTGCTGCATACCGCCAAGGACGACGAACTCTTCGCCAGCGGGGGAACCCAGTCGTATGAGGCACAGATTCACCTCAAGGACGGGCCCCACAACACCATCTACAACAAGGCCGTGCTGACCCGCCCCGACGGAACCATTTCCGGCCTGATCGGCACGATCATCGACATTACCGACCGCAAGCGGGCCGAGGCCGACATGATGCGCGCCAAGGAAATTGCGGAAGCAGCCAGCAAGGCCAAGAGCGATTTCCTGGCCAACATGAGCCATGAAATCCGGACACCGATGAACGGTGTCATCGGCATGACCGATCTCGCACTCGAAACCCCCCTCAATCCGGAACAGCGGGAATACCTGACCATCGTCAAGTCCTCGGCCGAATCCTTGCTGACCATCATCAACGACATCCTCGACTTCTCGAAGATCGAAGCCGGCAAAATGATCGTCGAGGACATTCCCTTCGATCTGCATCGCCTGATTTCCGACACCCTGAAACCGCTTGCCCTGAAGGCCCACGAAAAACAACTCGAACTGCTGAGCGACCTGCCATCGGATATTCCGCGTTTTGTCCGGGGCGACCCCGGCCGCGTGCGGCAAGTGCTGGTCAACCTGATCGGCAATGCCATCAAATTCACCAAGCAGGGCGAAATTTCCCTGACCGCCGAACTCGCGCGACATCAGGAACAACACGCCGTTCTCCATTTTGCGGTTCACGATACGGGCATCGGTATCGCACCAGACAAGCAGGAGATCATCTTCGATGCCTTCGCTCAGGAAGACAGCTCGACGACCCGGAAATACGGCGGAACCGGGCTCGGCCTGTCGATCTGTCGACGCCTGATCGAACTCATGCACGGATCGATGTGGCTGCACAGCGAACTCGGCAAGGGAAGCGCCTTTCACTTCACCCTGCCGCTCCGGCTAGCCGACAACGCGGGGTTTGAAGCACCGCCTGTCGTCGACGTCAAAGGCCGCCATCTGCTTGTGGTCGATGACAGCGCAACCAATCGCCGGATCCTGAAGGCCATGCTGTCCAGCATGCAGGTCACCGCGCAATGCGTCGACTCGGGCACGGCAGCCCTGGCTGTGATGCAAAACCCCGACAAGCCCGTCGACTGCATCCTGCTTGATGCCCAGATGCCGGACATGGACGGTTATGAACTCGCCAGCCGCTTGCGTGCCATGCATCGGAAGTTACCGCCGATGCTCATGCTCTCTTCCGGCGCCTTGCGCGGCGACGCTCGACGCTGCAAGGAATCCGGGATTTCCGGTTTCTTCGCCAAGCCGATTTCGAGTGACGAGTTGTTGGCCACCCTCGGACGCCTGTTCGCTACCCCGGCAACACCGTCTGACGGCAATGCCCTGCTCACCCGCCATGCCCTGCACGAATCGCAGGAGTCCCTGCACATCCTGCTGGTCGAAGACCATCACACCAATCAAAAGCTCGCGCTGGGGCTGCTCGCCAAATGGGGACACAAGGCCATGCTGGCGCAGAACGGTCGGGAAGCGTTGGATATTCTAGCCAGCCACCGTTTCGACCTCATTCTGATGGATATGCAGATGCCCGTCATGGGTGGCATCGAGGCCACGCAACGCATACGCGAGCACGAAGCCACGCAGGGACGGCCCCGAACACCGATCATCGCCATGACAGCCGCCGCCATGCAGGACGACCGCGATGCCTGCATCGCGGCAGGCATGGACGACTATCTCACCAAGCCGATCAAGGTCCGGGAATTCCAGAGCAAACTTGCCGCTTACGTCCGAACTATCTGATTAAACATCGAAAATTCTCTGTCCGAGCGCTTGACCAGAAGGTAAACTTGCGGCCTTTCTTTCGCACTCGCGAGTCCGGTTACACCATCAGCCACCATGAACAGCTCCAATAGCCTGCAAAAACTCCGCAAATTTCTCGAAGGCCGCACCGGCAAGGCCATCATCGACTACAACATGATCGAAGATGGCGATACCGTGCTCGTCTGTGTTTCCGGAGGCAAGGACTCCTATACCCTGCTCGCCATGCTGATGGCCCTGCAACAGCGGGCCCCGGTCAAGTTCCGCCTGATCGCCATGAATCTCGACCAGAAACAACCCGGGTTTCCGGCCGATATCCTCCCGAATTACTTCCAGTCGATCGGCATCGACTATCGCATCATCGAGTCCGACACCTACTCCATCGTCAAGGACAAGATTCCGGAAGGCAAGACCACCTGTTCGCTATGTTCCCGCCTGCGCCGCGGTATCATCTACCGAACCGCGAAGGAGTTGGGGGCCAACAAGATCGCCCTCGGACATCACCGCGACGACATGGTGCACACGCTGTTCCTGAACCTGCTGTTCGGCGGCAAGATCAAAGCCATGCCACCGAAGCTGGTCACCGACGACAAGGCTCATATCGTTATTCGACCGCTCGCCTATTGCGCCGAATCGGACATTGCCAAATTTGCCCGGGGCATGGAATTTCCGATCATTCCCTGCAATCTGTGCGGCTCCCAGGACAACCTGCAGCGCCAGAAAATTCGCGAGATGATGCAGGATTGGGACAAGCGCTACCCCGGACGGACCGAATCGGTATTCACCGCCATGCAGAATGTCGTCCCGTCTCACCTGGCCGACCCGGGGCTGTTCGACTTCCATGGCCTGACCGTCGACACCCCGGTCGAGGAGGGTGATATCGCCTTTGACAGCCCCGAATTTTCAGTCAGCGGAACCATCCCAATAACCCTAAAGGCATAATGCATAATGAGGGTATAGCAGCATATAATTAGGCTTCGATAATTTTTCCATTTCTGATCTCGGTTAGCCAATGAGCGCCACGCAACGCAGACTAACGGTTATGTTCGCCGACGTTTCCGGAAGTACGGCGCTTTTCGAAAAACTGGGCGACCGGGAAGCCATGCATGCCGTCGAGCGCTGCCTGAAGCGCATGAAGCGCTCCATTGACGGGTACAAGGGGAAAACTGTCCAGATCGTCGGTGACGAATTGCTGGCATCCTTCGAAACGGCCGAGGAAGCCTGCCAGGCGGCGATCGACATGCAACAGCGCATCGCCGATCTACCTCCGGTTTCCGGCCTGAAACTGACCATCCGCATTGGCCTTCACAGTGGGAGCGTAGCCGAAACGGAAGGCAAACTGAGCGGCCCGGCCGTCAGCACGGCAGCACGCATTGCGGGCATTGCCCGACGCGACCAGATCTTGTGCAGTTCGGAGCTGGTCGGCGACTTGCCGCAACCCGGCATCATCACCGTCGATCCCATGCCCAAGCTGGGAACCGTTGCCGAGGGCGACACCGAATTGTCGCTATTCCAGGTTCACTGGCCCAGTTATCAGGGTACCTCGTCGCCCCAATCGACTTTCGGCGAACTGAGCCGCCTTCCGGTCGAACGCCTGTGCATCCGTTATCGTGGCAAGGCTTTTCTGGTTGATGAAAAAACCCCGGTACTCACGATCGGTCGTGATCTCGGCTGCAAACTGACCATCGACGACCGCAAGGCTTCCCGCCAGCACGCCCGCGTCGAACGGCGGAACGATGGCTTCTATCTGGTCGACACCAGCACCAACGGCACCTTTGTCACCCTGTCCCAGCGTCAGGAGGTCATGGTGCGTCGCAACGAAATGCAACTCGACGGCAAGGGAAAATTCGGGTTCGGCAGTTCCGCCAACGACCCGCAGTCGGATTTGGCCGACTTCGAACATCTGTAAACGACAATCGGCCGCCCTGAGGCGGCCGACGTTCACTCATGCTTTCCCGGTCTGGGTTACTTTGCAGCGGCGTCAGCGGAGCATTTCTTCATGAAACTGTTCTTGGCCGCCCCAGCCAGTTTCTTTTCCTTGGCCTTCATGGCGCACTCGGCATTTTCAGCAGGCGCACCGGCATCGGCCTGGCACTTCTTCATGAAACTATTCTTGGCCGCCCCGGCCAGCTTCTTTTCGGCCGCACGGGCAGCGCAATCGTCAGCAGCATAAACGGCGTTGGCGGAAAACGCGACGAGCAGCAGAGCGATCAGATTCTTCATGGTGAATGTCCCCCGTAGTGTGCAAAAACGCCGACGTACTATCAGCGATTCATGCATCATCGTCAAGCATCATGCGCTGCTGGCGATCCATGAAATCCTGCAGGCTGTCGATGCCGCGTAATTGCAGGATGGTGTTGCGCACCGCCGCTTCGAGCAGGACCGCCAGGTTGCGGCCCGCGGCAACGGGAATGACCACCTTGCGCACCGGAACACCCAGCACTTCCTGAGTCTGGGCGTCCAGGGGAAGACGTGGAGCATCGGCGGCGGCAGCCGTTTTCTGCAAATGGACGATCAACTTCAGCTTCATTTTCCGGCGCGAGGCAGTTTCGCCAAAGATGGTCCGGATGTTGAGCAGGCCAAGGCCGCGCACTTCGAGAAAATCCCGCAGCATCCCGGGACAACGACCTTCGATGGTGGTCGGCGCGATGCGCGCCATTTCGACGACATCATCGGCAACGAGTCCATGCCCCCGGGAAATGAGTTCGAGCGCCAACTCGGACTTGCCCACACCCGAATCACCGGTAATCAGCACGCCCATCCCCAAAACATCCATGAAAACGCCGTGGAGGCTGACCGTATCAGCCAGGCGGGCCGACAAATAGATGCGCAGCAGATCGATGACGGCCGAGCAGGGCTTGGGTGAATTGATCAGCGGAGTCCCGGTCTGGGTACAGGTTTCCACAACCTGGGACGGCGGTGTCAAACCATCCGCGACAATGACGGCCGGCGGCTGGGCGCTGAGCAAATCGACAAACATCGCACCGAAACGCCGTTCGCCAATGTGCATTGCCCAGTCAAACTCGGCCAGACCCAGTACCTGCAAGCGCTCGGGGTGAATGATATTGATGTGGCCGACAAGGTCGGCTCCGTAGTTGTTGGACCCCTTGATTTCGATGCGACGGTCTGCGTTCTGGCCGATATGCCAGTTCAACAGCAGCTTTTCCCGATTATCTTCGTAAAGCTGAACCAGGCTGACGTGACGCACGACAGGAACTCAGGACTGGAATAGGGCGAGAACTGCGTTCGGGTCGGCGGCAGTCTGAAGCTTCTCCCGGAAAACCCGGTCAGAGAAACGCTGGGCAAGCTCCGACAGAATCTGGAGATGTTGCTCGGTAGCCTGCTCGGGGACGAGCAGGACAAACAATAGATCAACGGGACGACCATCCGGAGAGTCGAACGGAACAGGCGTCGTCAGGCGCATGAACGCACCGGCAGCTTGTTTCAGGCCCTTGATACGGCCATGAGGAATGGCGACGCCTTGGCCCAAGCCGGTGGAACCGAGTTTTTCACGGGCAAACAGGCTGTCGAAAATGGTCGAGCGGGCCAGACCGAGGCGGGTTTCGAACAAGATGCCGGCTTGTTCGAAAACGCGTTTCTTGCTGCTGGCTTCCAGATTCAGCAGCACCTGATCGGCGCTCAGTAGATTGTTGAGAGGGTTCATAGGAGTGGATAAAGCAAAGCCGCAGCTTGCGCTGCGGCCATTGGGCGCTTATTCAGCGGCATGCAGCCCGGGCTTTTCACCGCGATGGTGATCCTGGACCTTTTGCTTGTGTTTCTGGACCTGACGATCCAGCTTGTCGAACATCGAATCGATGGCGGCATACAGGTCGTCGCCGGATTCTTCGACGTGCATGTCCTTGCCCGGAACGTGAACGGTAACTTCGGCCTTCTGCTTCAGCTTTTCGACAGACAGTACCACGTTGACGCCGGTCACTTTGTCGAAGTGACGGATTACGGGGTCCAGCTTGTTTTCCACGTATTCGCGCAGGGCGGGGGTAACTTCGATGTGATGACCACTGATCTGCAGATTCACTTTTTTCTCCTCTCTCTACAGGGTCTTACGTAAATTGACCGGGGGGATGTTGAGCGACTCGCGGTATTTGGCTACCGTACGTCGGGCAACTACGATTCCCTGCTGGCCTAGTATTTCGGATAATTGACTATCCGACAAGGGCTTCTTGCCGTCCTCGGCTCCAATCAATTGCTTGATCAGCGCCCGGATGGCCGTGGCAGAACAAGCCCCACCGGTATCGGTGGCGACATGGCTGCCAAAGAAGTATTTCAGTTCAAAAATGCCACGCGGCGTGGCCATGTATTTCTGGCTGGTCACGCGCGACACGGTTGATTCGTGCAGGCCGAGGATGTCGGCGATTTCGCGCAAGACCAGCGGCCGCATGGCGACTTCGCCATGCTCGAAGAACTGGCGCTGGCGGTCGACGATGGCCTGCGTGACGCGGTGGATGGTGTCGAAGCGTTGTTGGACGTTCTTGATCAACCAGCGGGCTTCCTGCAGTTGGGTCGACAGGTTGCCGTTACCGCGCCGCTGCTTGGCGAGAATTTCGGCATACAGACGGTTGATGCGCAGGCGGGGATAAGCATCCGGATTGATGTAGGCCGTCCACTTGCCTTTGAGCTTCTTCACGATCACATCGGGCGTGATGTAGCGGGCTTCGATCTGCGCATAACCGGCCGCCGGGCGAGGGTTCAGGCTCGTGATCAAAGTTTGCGCGGCCTTCAGATCCTCATCGTCATAGCCGGTGACGCGGCGCAACTTGGCAAAATCGCGGGCGGCCAGCAATTCCAGATGTTTCTCGACGATGCGCAACGCCACATTGCGATCGTACTCGTCCGGCAAGGCTTTCAGTTGCAGGCTCAGACATTCCTGCAGGTTGCGCGCACCGATGCCGGTCGGATCGAAATTCTGGATATGGCGGAGCGCGATTTCCAGTTCTTCGAGCTCGATTTCGTATTCCGGCGGCAGGGTCTCCCAGAGTTCCTGCAACGGAGCCGAAAGGTAACCGTCGTCGTCGAGCGCTTCGATCAGGAAACGGACCAGGCTGCGGTCGCGCTCGTTCAGCTGGGTCATGCCGAGCTGCCAGCCGAGATGTTCGCGCAGGCTGACGTTGGCGGCATGGATATCGTGGCTGTCGCTGTCGTCGTCCTCGTCGCGACCGGCGCCGGTGAAGGTGCCGGCATCGGAGGCCCAGCGATCGTCATCGACTTCGGAAGGAGAACTCGGCGGTTCGACTTCCCGATCCTCGCGCGGCTCCCTCTCTTCGCTGCCTTCGCTGCGCGATTCCTCGTTGCGCGGGGAATCGAACTGCTGGGCGTTGGCAAAGGACTCCGGCCCTTCATCTTCGCGTTCCAGCATGGGATTTTCGAGCAGATAACGCTCGATTTCCTGCTGCATTTCGATGGTCGACAACTGCAGCAGCTTGATCGACTGCTGGAGCTGCGGCGTCAGCGCCAGATGCTGGGATAGTTTGAGTTGGAGTGCCGGCTTCATCGGTTCTGATCGGGCGCCATGAGGTCAGAGCTTGAAATGCTCGCCAAGATAGACCCTGCGCACGCTTTCATTCTCCACGATTTCGGCTGGCCGTCCAGCGGCAAGTACATTGCCGGCGTTGATGATGTAGGCGTGATCGCAGATGCCCAGTGTTTCGCGCACGTTGTGATCGGTGATCAACACGCCGATGCCACGCTCTTTCAGGAAGCGGATGATCTTCTGGATTTCCAGCACGGCAATCGGGTCGACGCCGGCGAAAGGTTCGTCGAGCAGGATAAAACGTGGATTGGTCGCCAGCGCCCTGGCGATTTCCACCCGGCGCCGCTCACCGCCGGAGAGGGCGGCCGCATTGACGTGGCGGACGTGGTCAACATGCAACTCGTTGAGCAGGCCTTCGAGGCGGTCGTTCAATTCAGCCTCGGGCAGCTTCTGCAGTTCGAGGACGGCACGGATGTTTTCCTCGACATTCAGCTTACGGAAAACCGACGCTTCCTGCGGCAGGTAGGACAGGCCGAGACGCGCCCGGTTGTGCATCGGCTGGTGTGTCAGGCGGTTATCGTCGATATGGACTTCGCCGCCGTCGGCCGCCACCAGGCCCACGATCATGTAGAAACAAGTGGTCTTGCCGGCACCGTTCGGACCCAGCAGGCCGACCACCTCGCCCGACTTGACCTCGAAAGAGACATCCTCGACGACGGTCCTCGCCTTGTAGCGCTTCTTCAGGTTATTGGCGGTCAGTTTGGCGGTAGATATGGTCATTGCTCGACTCCGCGCAGGACGCGACGGATGGCTTCGCTGGAAAAACCGCGATATTGCAGGAAACGCACCTGTTTGGCACGCTCTTCCGGCGATTGCGGCAAATCCCTGAACTTGCGTTGCCAGACGTTGCGGCAGCGTTCGGTTTCGTCGCCGCCTTCCGGCAGGGCAACCGCGATGTCGTCATCGGCGATGCCTTTCTGCCGCAATTCCTGCTTCAGCCGCGCATTGCCATAACGGCCTGCACGAGCCACGACGCGCTGGGCGGCGTAACGCGTATCGGACAACAGGCGCTCGCTTTGCAGGGTGTCGAGCATGGCGTCGAGTTCTGCCTCGGATTCGGCGTGCGCGGCGAGCTTGCCTTTCAGTTCGACCCGACTGTAATCGCGTCGGGTGAGGAGTTGCAGGGCTCGCACGCGCAGGTCAGCCATGTCGATCAGGCATCGGCCTTGGCTTTGGTCGGCTTGATGACGGTGGTGCTGGCCGCTTCACGGATACCGGCCTCGATCTCGGCGGCGATTTCCGGATTGGCCTTGAGGAATTCGCGGGCGTTGTCCTTGCCCTGGCCGATCTTCTCGCCCTTGTAGGCATACCAGGCGCCGGATTTGTCGACCAGTTTGTGGGCGACGCCCATTTCGACGACCTCGCCCTGACGGGAAATGCCCTCGCCGTACAGGATGTCGAAAATGGCTTCGCGGAACGGGGGGGAAACCTTGTTCTTGACGACCTTGACCTTGGTTTCGCTGCCAATCACCTCGTCGCCCTTCTTGATCGAGCCGATGCGGCGGATGTCGAGGCGGACGGAGGCATAGAACTTCAGCGCGTTGCCGCCGGTGGTGGTTTCCGGCGAGCCGAACATGACGCCGATCTTCATGCGGATCTGGTTGATGAAGATGACCAGGGTGTTGGTTTTCTTGATGTTGGCGGTCAGCTTGCGCAGGGCCTGCGACATCAGGCGGGCGTGCAGGCCGACCATCTGGTCGCCCATTTCGCCCTCAATTTCGGCGCGCGGGGTGAGAGCGGCAACCGAGTCGACGATGATGATGTCGACCGAGCCGGAGCGGACCAGCATGTCGGCGATTTCCAGCGCCTGTTCGCCGGTGTCCGGCTGCGAGATCAGCAGGTCGGAAACATTGACGCCGAGCTTCTGAGCGTATTGCGGATCGAGCGCATGTTCGGCGTCGATGAAAGCGGCGGTACCGCCAAGCTTCTGCATTTCGGCAACCACTTGCAGACAAAGCGTGGTCTTGCCCGAGGATTCCGGACCGTAGATTTCAACGACGCGACCGCGCGGCAAACCGCCGACGCCGAGCGCGATATCCAGACCGAGCGAGCCGGTCGACACAACCTGGATGCCTTCGTCGATTTCGGCATCGCCCATCTTCATGATGGAACCCTTGCCGAATTGCTTCTCGATTTGTTGCAGCGCTGCGGCAAGCGCCTTTGCCTTGTTGTCGTCCATGGGGGTGACCTCGAAAATTTGAGCGGATTATGGCACAGGGGCCAAAGATGGAATAGAAATTGCTGGAAACCTTGCATCCGGACCGGCCCAAACGCGGTATATTCGCCACCGCTACCGGCCAGCCAGATACTGTGTATAAATACAGTACATTGACCAGCCTTTTCTTGGCAAGAAAATTCTTCATGTCGATCAGACGTTTACCCATCGCTCTCCTGCTGCTGGCCAGCACTGCCGCCAGCAGCGCGCCGGCGCCGTGGTACTGGTGGACAAGCAAGGTGGACGGCAGTCGAGTCTGCCGCCAGACCGGGCTGGGCGAAGGATGGACGCAGGAACCGGTAGCTTTCAAGGATGCCCGCTGCCGACTTCGCCTCGCCCCCCGATGACTGCCTACCTGCCCCCGCCTCCCGGCGCTTCGCCGGTCGTTTTTGCCGACGATTTCCTGATCATTGCCGAAAAACCCTGCGGCCTGCTGTCGGTACCCGGCCGCGGCGAGCACAAGGCCGATTGCCTGCTCAGCCGGGTTCAGCAGGAATATACGGATGCGCTGACCGTGCATCGGCTGGACATGTCGACTTCCGGCATCCTGGTCTTCGCCCGCGGCGCCGACATGCACCGCAAGCTGTCGAAGATGTTCCAGGACCGGCAGGTGGACAAGCTCTACGTCGCCGTGCTGGCCGGTTTGCTGCCCTACGACGAGGGCGGCGTGGACTTGCCGCTGATCGTGGACTGGCCGAACCGGCCGAAGCAAAAGGTCGATTTCGACCTTGGCCGGCCGTCGCAGACACGCTTCCGCGTCATCAGCCGCGACACGGATAAGCAGACGACCCGCGTCGCGCTCGAACCGGTCACCGGCCGTTCGCACCAGTTGCGGGTGCACATGATGTCCCTGCAACACCCGATCCTCGGCGACGACTTGTACGGCGGAGCGGCGGAAAAAATGGCCGATCGCCTGCTGCTGCATGCGATGGACCTCGGCTTTACGCACCCGGCAACCGGCGAGCGTATGGATTTTCACAGCGAACCGCCTTTTTGACGCCGCGAAAACGCGCAATAACCTTATAATCCGCGCAATTTCAACCCCTTAGCTCTTGTGGTTTGGCGCCCATGCTGATCTGGTTCGTCGTCCTCTATCTGCTTCTCTCCATCGGCATCGGCCTCTATGCGGCGACACGCGTCCATAGCGCCAAGGATTTCGCCGTCGCCGGCCGCCATCTGCCGCTGCCGGTGGTCACCGCCACGGTTTTCGCCACCTGGTTCGGCGCCGAAGCCGTGTTCGGCGTCTCCGCCACCTTTGTCAAGGAAGGCCTGACCGGCGTCGTCGCCGACCCCTTCGGCTCCTCGATGTGCCTGATCATCGCCGGCTTCTTCTTTGCCAAGAAACTCTACAAGCTCAACATCCTGACGCTCGGCGACTACTTCCGCATGCGCTACAACCGCAGCGTCGAAGTGCTGACCACCTTGTGCATCGTCGCCTCCTATCTGGGGTGGGTATCGGCCCAGATCAAGGCGCTCGGCCTGGTGTTCAACGTCGTGACCAACGGTTTCGTCAGCCAGACGGCCGGCATGGTCCTCGGCGCCGCCATCGTGCTGACTTACACCACCTTCGGCGGCATGTTGTCGGTGGCCATTCTGGATTTCGTCCAGATGGGGGTAATCATGGGCGGCATGCTCTACATCGCCAGCGTCGTCGCCGTGCCGGCCGGCGGCGTCGAAACCGTGATCCAGCACGCCTCGGCCGCCGGCAAGCTGGACTTTTTCCCGCCCCCCGATCCCTGGCTGTGGCTGACCTTCCTCGGGGCGTGGATCACCATGATGCTCGGCTCCATCCCGCAGCAGGACGTCTTCCAGCGCATCACCTCGGCCAGGACCCAGAAGATTGCGCTGTGGGGTTCGGTCATCGGCGCCACGATCTACTTCTGCTTCACCTTCGTGCCGATGTTCATCGCCTATTCGGCGACCCTGATCGATCCCGAACTGTTCAACGGCCTGCTCAAGACCGATTCGCAATTGGTCCTGCCGACGCTGGTCCTGCAGCACACCCCCGTTTTCGCCCAGGCCATCTTCTTCGGCGCCGTGCTGTCGGCCATCATGAGCTGCTCGTCGGCCACGCTGCTGGCGCCGTCGGTCGCCTTCTCGGAAAACATCGTACGCGGCTTCTATCCGAACATGGGCGACCACCAGTTCCTGAAGGTCATGCGTGCCTCGATCGTCTGTTTTGCCATGGTCGTGCTCGGTTTTGCGCTGTATTCCAACGCCAGCATCTTCAAGATGGTCGAAAACGCCTACAAGGTAACGCTGGCCGGTGCCTTCGTGCCGCTCTTCTTCGGTGCGTTCTGGAAGCGGGCGACGACGCAGGGCGCGCTGGCGGCGATTTTCGGCGGGCTGGCTTCCTGGCTGCTGATCGAAACGCTGATCGGCGAAGCCAGCCTGGTTCCGCCCCAGTTGATCGGCCTTGGCGTCAGCATGCTCGGCATGGTCATCGGCTCGCTGCTGCCGCAATGGGTCGGCCACAAGCACGCGGCAGAAGATATTCACGAGGCGCTGCACCACCGGGCCGCCGCCGAAACGCACCACGCCATCGAGCCACATCGCCACTGATTCATTCACACTGTGACCGGCCGACAGGCATTTCAGCGCCCACCGGAAACCAGTGTTTCCAGACGGCGAAGCTGACGCCCAGCCGGAAAGTCCCTAAAATCAAGGCATGCCCCATTCCGGCCTTGGTCCCGTCCGCTTTGCCACCTATCTCGCGCTCGCGTGGTGCGGCCTGGTCATTTATGGCAGCTTGCACCCGTTCAGCGGCTGGCGCGACACCGGCGTATCGCCGATCGCCTTCCTCGAAGGCGGCTGGCCGCGCTACTGGACGACCTTCGATCTGGCCGCCAATGTCGCGGTCTACCTGCCGCTCGGCTTTTTCCTGACACTGGCACTGAGCCGCCTGCCCGGCCGTTTCACGGCGCCGGTCATCGCCACGCTGCTCGCCGCAGGCGTCAGTTTCGGACTGGAGACGCTGCAAACCTGGCTGCCATCGCGCGTGCCCTCCAACCTCGACCTCGCCTGCAACAGTCTGGGCGGATTGCTCGGCGCGCTCTGGGCGAAAGCGGTCGGACCCCGCATCTTCGCCCGCGTCGTCGCCCTCGAACACCGCCTGATCGCCCCCATCCCGCACGCCGAACTCGGCCTGACCTTGCTCGGGTTGTGGCTGCTCGTGCCGCTATCGCCCGAAACGCTCCTCTTCGGTGCCGGCGATGTTCGCCAGTTGTTCGGTCTGACCGGCGCCGTACCCTTCGCCGCGGAAAGCTTCGTGATGATCGAAGCCAGCATCACCGCCTTCAACGCGGTGGCGGTCGGGCTCATCGTGCGCATGCTGAGTGCCCGACTGGCCGTGGCCTATGCCGTCGTACCGCTGTTCCTGCTGCTCAGTCTGGTTGTCGCCACCCTCGCCACGGCCATTCTGGTCAGTCCCGCCGACGCATTTTCCTGGCTGACGCAGGGTTCCCGCCTCGGGCTGATGGCCGGGGCGGCCATCCTGGCCATCGCCATCGCCCTGCCGCCGACACCGCGGCTGATGATTGCCGCCCTGTCGCTGATGGCGGGAACCGTCCTGGTCAATCTGGCACCGCCCAACCCTTATTCAGCCGCCGCACTGGCGACCTGGCGTCAGGGACACTTTCTCAATTTCAACGGCCTGACCCGCCTGGTCGCCACGGCCTGGCCCTTCCTGACGCTCCCCTTCCTGGTCCTGGCCAGCCGGCGCGGATAGCGCTCACCCCCGGGCTGCGCTAGACTGGCGCTGAAGCCTTTGCACGACAGGACTGCAATGCTGGGTCATGAAAACGACACGCGCCGGGACGAGCATGCACCCCGGAAAATAGCGTGGCACGCCCACTCGACCGAGTCGGCGACACGATACATGGACGTCGACGGCACACAGGGACTTTCCGAAGCGGAAGCGGCGGATCGCCTCGCCCGCCACGGCCCCAACCGGCTGACCGAACGCCCGGGCAAGCCCGCATGGCAACGCTTTGCCGCCCAGCTCCGACAGCCGCTGGTGCTGGTCCTGCTCGCCGCCGGCACGATCACCGCCGCCCTGGGCGAAACGGTCG
>CALJZP010000271.1 GCA_937983545.1 uncultured Azonexus sp. | reverse complement strand
CCGGGCGTGATCGGCGGTGCGGCCAATCGGCGGCTCGCGCCCCACGGACGCAAGATCGGTCCCGACCCGGCGTCGCTGGACGCCGCCAAGATCGGCGGCATCGCCGCCAACAACGCCTCCGGCATGTGCTGCGGCACAGCGCAAAACAGCTACAAGACGCTGGCCGGCCTGCGCGTGATGCTCGCCGACGGCACCCTGCTCGACACCGAAGACCCGTCCAGCGTCGCCGCCTTCAAGCAGTCGCATGCCGCCCTGCTCGGCGAACTGGAGCGCCTGGGCTGCGACACACGGGCCAATATTCCGCTGGCCAACCGCATCCGCCACAAGTTCAAGATCAAGAACACCACCGGCTACAGCCTCAACGCCCTGGTCGATTTCGAAGACCCGATCGACATCCTGTCGCACCTGATGATCGGCTCCGAAGGCACCCTCGGCTTCATGACCCGCATCACCTACCAGACGGTGGTCGAAGACCCGTGCAAGGCCTCGGCGCTGGTTTTCTTCCCGGACATCCGTAGCGCCTGCGAAGCGGTGATCCGCCTCAAGCCGCAGCCGGTCGCCGCCGTCGAACTGCTCGACCGGCCGGCCATCCATTCCGTCGAAAACAAGCCGGGCCTGCCGAGCATCATGCGTGAACTGGGCGAGGAAGCCGCGGCGCTGCTGATCGAAGTCCGCTCGCCAAACCCGGCCGGGCTGCAGGAAAAGATCGCCACCGTGCTCGCCGCCATGGACGGCATCGCCACCGTCGAACCGGTGCAGTTCTCGACCGACCCGGCCACCTGCGAGATGTACTGGAAGGTACGCAAGGGCACCTTCCCGGCCGTCGGCGCCATGCGCCGAACCGGCACCACTGTACTCATCGAGGACGTCGCCTTCCCGATCGCCTCGCTGGCCGACGCCACCCTCGACCTGCAGGCCCTGATGCGCCACCACGGCTACCACGAAGGCATCATTTTCGGCCATGCGCTGGAGGGCAACCTGCACTTCGTCATCACCCAGGATTTCGGCGACAAGGCCGAGATCGACCGCTACGCCCGCTTCATGGACGACCTGTGCAAGCTGGTGGTCGACAAGTACGACGGCTCGCTGAAGGCCGAGCACGGCACCGGCCGCAACATGGCCCCCTTCGTCGAAATGGAATGGGGCAAGGAGGCGACCGACCTGATGCGCCATATCAAGGCGCTGTTCGATCCGACCGGTTTGCTCAACCCCGGCGTGATCATCAACGACAATCCGCACGCCCACCTGGAAAACCTGAAGCCGATGCCGGCCGCCGAAGACATCGTCGACCGTTGCATCGAATGCGGCTTCTGCGAACCGCTGTGCCCCTCGCACCGCCTGACCCTTTCGCCCCGCCAGCGCATCACCAGCGTGCGCGAACTGTCGCGCCGCGCTGCCGCCGGCGAACATGCCGAAGCCCTGAGCGAAGCCTACGCCTACATGGGCCTCGACACCTGTGCCGGTTGCGGCATGTGCTCGACAGCCTGCCCGGTCGGCATCGACACCGGCGACCTGACCCGCCGCCTGCGGGGCCGCCAGTTGAGCGACAGCGCCCGCAGCCTGCACAAGTGGACCGGCAACAACTTCGGCACCTTTGCCGGCCTGAGCCGTAGCGGTCTGAAAATCGGCCATGCGGTTTCCGGCGTCCTCGGCGACAACCTGGTCAACCGGGTAACCGGCGGCGCATGGCGCAAGGAAATGCCGCCCCCCGCCAAGAATCCGACACGGCGCATGGCCAAGGGCGATCCCGTGGTCTATTTCCCGACGTGCGGCGCCCGCATCTTCGGACCGGCCGACAGTGCCGACCGGCAGCTCGGCGACGTCGTCCAGGAGTTGCTGATCCGGGCCGGCTACGCCCCCATCCTGCCGGAGGGATTCGACAAGCTGTGCTGCGGCCAGATGCTGGCCAGCAAGGGCATGCTCGAAGAAGCCGAAGACCTGTCGAACACGCTGGAAGCGGCGCTGATGAAGGCCTCCGACAACGGCCGTATCCCGGTCATCATGGACGCCAGCGCCTGCTCGGCCCGCATGCAAAAACACCTCGCCGACCGACTGAAGGTCTACGACTTCCACGAATTCGCCCACGATGCCCTGCTGCCGCGCCTGATGATCACCCGGCAAGCCGGTCCGGTCGCCCTGCACGTCAACTGCAGCGTCAAGCGCACCGGTGCCGACGGCAAGCTGCGCGCCCTGCTCAAGGCTTGCGTCAAGGAAGTGATCGAGCCATCCAGCACCTCCTGCTGCGGCTTTGGTGGCGACCGCGGCTTTGCCGTGCCGGAACTGAACCAGCACGCCCTGCGCCATATCCACGAAGAGCTGCCGGCCAATTGTGCCTGCGGCGTTTCCACCAACCGCACCTGCGAAATCGGCCTGACGGCCGAAACCGGCCGGACTTACCGTTCGGTGGCCTACCTGCTCGAAGCGTGCTCGCGAAAGGAGGACGTCATGGCTTGTTGAGAAGGGGGCGGCAAAAGAAACTCCGGCCCTGAGCTGCGAACTCAGGGCCGGAAGAAGAAGTGACAACTCTCGGTCGCCGGCAGGGATCGGCAAATCTTGCTGACGGCAACCTGACCATTTTTGTTATGAGGTGTATTGTATGACTTGGCAAATGAATGTCGACCCGCTCGGCAACATCGGCCTGTCCGCGCTGGTCGCGGCCATTCCCATCCTTTTCCTGTTCTGGGCCCTGGCCATCAAGCACATGAAGGGCCACTTCGCCGCCCTCGGCGGTACCGGCCTGGCCATTCTGATCGCCGTTTTCGTCTACGGCATGCCGCTCGAACTGGCCGGTCTGGCCACCTTGTACGGCGGTGCCTTCGGTCTCTTCCCGGTGTGCTGGATCGTCATCACCGCGTTGTTCATTTACAACATGTCGGTCAAGACCGGCCAGTTCGAGGTCATCAAGAACTCGCTGGCCTCGATTTCCGACGACCGCCGCCTGCAGGCCCTGCTGATCGCCTTCTCTTTCGGTGCCTTCATCGAAGGCGCGGCCGGCTTCGGTACGCCGGTCGCCATCACCTCCGCCATGCTCGCCGGCCTCGGCTTCAACCCGCTGTACGC
Organism: uncultured Azonexus sp.; assembly: GCA_937983545.1. Classification (GTDB taxonomy): domain Bacteria; phylum Pseudomonadota; class Gammaproteobacteria; order Burkholderiales; family Rhodocyclaceae; genus Azonexus. Next base: position 1,211 of record CALJZP010000271.1, on the reverse strand, counting down.
CGCCTCGATCTGTCTGCTGGCCAACACCGCGCCGGTCGCCTGGGGCGCCATCGGTATCCCCATCGTCGTCGGCGGCCAGGTATCGGGCATCCCCGATCTGGCGCTGAGCCAGATGGTCGGCCGCACCCTGCCGATCCTCTCGGTCTTCGTCCCGCTGTACCTGGTCGTCCTGATGGCCGGCTGGAAGAAGGGTCTGGAAGTCTGGCCGGCCTGCCTGGTCTCCGGCGGCTCGTTCGCCATCGCCCAATACTTCTCCGCCAATTCGCCGCTGACCGCGCCGCTGCTGCCGGACCTGATCGCCTCCATCGCCTCGATCATCTGCACCGTCGCCTTCCTGAAATTCTGGCACCCGAAGGAAAGCTGGCACTTCGACCATGAACCGAAACGCGAAGGCAAGGCCAAGCTGATGTACACCGGCGGCCAGGTCTTCCGTGCCTGGGCGCCGTTCATCATCCTGTCGCTGTTCGTCTGCGCCTGGGGCATCAAGCCGGTCAACCAGGCCCTCGACCAGATGACCAAGGCCGTCTTCGACTTTACCTTCCCGATCGCCGGCCTCGACAAGATGGTCATCGACCAGGTTGGCAAGGCCAAGCCGGCGGCCTACAAGTTCAACGTGCTGTCCGCTGCCGGCACCGCGATCCTGTTCGCCTGGTTCTTCTCCATCGTCGTCATGGGCGCTTCGCTGAAGACCGCCGGCGGCGTCGCCCGCGACACCCTGAAGACGCTGAAGTGGCCGATCGTCACCATCGCCACCATCCTCGGCTTCGCCTACATCATGAACTTCTCCGGCATGGCGATCACGCTGGGTTATGCCGTCGCCACCACCGGCGTCGCTTTCCCCTTCTTCGCCGCGATCCTCGGCTGGCTGGGCGTGTTCATGACCGGTTCCGACACCTCGACCAACGCGCTGTTCGGCAAGCTGCAAGCCGTCACCGCCGAAAAGCTGGGCATCGACCCGGTCATCGCCATGTCCGCCAATACCTGCGGCGGCGTGTGCGGCAAGATGATCTCGCCGCAGTCCATCTCGGTCGCCACGGGCGCCACCGGCATGGTCGGTCGTGAATCGGAAATTTTCCGCTTCACCTTCAAGCACTCCATCATCATGGCCTGTATCGTCGGCGTGCTGCACCTGCTGTGGGCCTACGTCTTCCCGGGCATCGTGCCGGCCTACGTCAAGCCGGTCGCCGCGGCGGCTGCTGCCGTCGCCGCCG